>JAKAMR010000013.1 GCA_021812785.1 Nitrospirota bacterium | reverse complement strand
CGCTCATAAGCCCTTATAGCCTTGAGCAAAGTGCCGTATTTAGGCTCCCGCTCTTCGAGGACATCATGCAAGGCCTCTTCCCGCAATTCATCATCGTCGAACTCAGCCTGGAGCTGCCAGATTGCTGGTAAGGCCCCCAGCCGTCCTTCGTCGGAATCGAGGAGAAGGTCGCGGAGATATTTTTTTTCATGGATCTTACAACCCTCTGGGGCGAAGGCTCCTGCCAGTTCAGCCCACGCTTGTTTGCCCCACCCAGGCGATGTACGAGGCGGCTTCTCGTCAGAGCTGCGGCGGACCGCAGCAGACCACCTGGACAAAACCTTCTTGGCTCCGGCGAGCCCGCCAAGGCCAAGGTCGCGCGCCCAGGCGTCCACTAGCTTCTCCGCATTCCGGCCTGGACTTAAATGGACATCGACAATACCGATGTGTACAGCAAGCCTTTTGTAAACACCGTTGAACCCGAAAATGCGGGGAGTTTTCAGATAGCTCCGGGCATCGAGATAGCCATGGTTGTCGAGCGCGTGTTGCGTCACAAGTGTTCCCGGTACTCCCCAGATTTCAGGATTGTCACTCAACTCACGAATTACGGATTCCACGACAAGCCATTCCCAGACAAGATGAGGAGAAGCATCGCGATTCTGTGGGTCATCCACAAGCCCCTCAGTCACCATGGATCCCACTGCCATGGCGGTCAAAAACCTGATGCGCTGCATTCGCTCTCTCACCGCCGGCACAAGCTGCACCGCCAGTTGGTCAGCAATCTGGTATAGTCCGAGCGGATCCAGCATGCCCTCGCTTGTGCCTACCGGATCGTAACTCGTTATAAATGGAAATATCATAGCCGTCCTTCAATCAAGTCATTATCACTCTATCTTTTTTCAGCAGCGAAGGCCCATTGGTGCTGTACGAGCCACCATGAAAATATGCCTGTGCTAACACCTGTTTATGATACCAAGGATTTAAAATGGAAAAGATGAATAATTTGGAAGGAATTTTAAAAAATTGCGACAATTTTGCGACGATAATCTAAAATCAGGAAGTTGAAAATCATATAAGTCCTTGATTTTAAAAGAGCGGGCGACGGGATTCGAACCCGCGACCTTCAGCTTGGGAAGCTGACACTCTACCACTGAGTTACACCCGCTATGTGCTGGTTTTGCTTTTTCTGTTTTTTGCTTTTCTGTATTTTACTTCAAATCGGGATAAATTGCATAGGACTTATTGCAAAAAAGGGAGGCTAATCCTTTTGAAAAAGGCGGTAATCCCCCCTGGTCTCCAGCAGGCGGATTTTTTGAGAGGGGCCACCCAGCGCAAGCACGTCCCCGGCGTCCCCGGCCTTGGTTATGATCATTGCCTGCCTGCTGCCGGACACCGCGGAAGCAAGCTCTTTTGCACCGTCGATACCGTCCACCATGTGCCCGGAGTAAAAGACAATGCTGGGGTTGTTTATCTTGTATTCAATAAGAACACCGCCGGGGCGGAGATTTTTCTTTGCGTAAATACTGAAATCATAGAGCCCGCCCTGAAGATACCGGCTTGCCGCGGGGACGGCCCTCAGCGAGACGGCCGAAAGAAAACCGATCATGAGAAGCGCCAATATGCCTGTCCTGTTTTTGCCCCGGATCCCGCCATCCATTGCAACAAGAGCCATTAAAACCATGATGCCCGAAAGCCAGTACGCCCAGTCTGCCTCTATCCCTGCCTTAAAAAGATATCCCCTTGCGGCAAAAAACCCCGCGGCAAGCGCAAGCGACACCAGCGCTATGAACCAGTTCGAAACCCTCCCGGACCTGCCCAAAGCGGTGCTCATGCCCGACGCAATAAGCAGGGCCGCAGCCGGGACGGCCGGCAGCACGTAGTCAGGGAGCTTCGTTTTCGCAAAAGAAAAGAAGACGACAACGGATACAAGCCATATAAGGGCCAGAAGCCCGGGGGAGTCTTTCCTCTCCCTCAATGCGTTTCTAACCCCCTGCGGCAGGAACGCTATCCAGGGGAAAAGCCCCAGCAGGAGAACGGGGATGTAATAATATACGGGCCCGGTATGGCCGGATATGACATGCAGGTAACGATCAAAATGCTGTTTGATAAAAAAGTTCTGAATGAACTCATTCCCGTTTGCCATGTAACAGGCAACGTACCAGGGGGCGGAAACGGCAAGGAAGAGCAGAATAGCGGGTATGCTCAGGAGCTTTTTCACGGCTTGGCCAAATCCCCTTGTCAGCAGCAGGTAAACAAAGGCGATCCCCACGGGAAAGATTATGCCAATGAGCCCCTTGGTCAGAAACGCAAGGGCGGCAAACAGGTAAAAGCCGTATATGTAAGCCTTCTTCTCCCTGGAGGAGTAAAGATAAAAACACAAAAGGGAAAGAGTTATGAAAAGCGTAAGCGTCATGTCCGTTACGGCGGCATGGGAGTAGGCCAGGTAAAAAAGAGAAAGCATCAGGCTCAAGGCCGCGTAAAAGGCCCTCTTTTCCCTTCGCACGAACAGACCGGAAAGACGGGATTTTTCCCTTGAAAGCCCCTCAAAGAGAAACACCGCAAGCGCCAGGAGGCACGCCGCAACCGCCGACGGGAACCTGGCCGCAAACTCATTTATGCCGAACGCCTTGTAGGAGCCGGCCATGAGCCAATATATCATAATCGGCTTGTCAAAACGTTTTGCTCCGTCATAGGTGGGCGTTATCCAGTTGCCGCTTTGGACCATCTCCTTGGACGCCTGGGCGAAGACCGCCTCGTCCACGTCAAAGAGGGTAAAGGAGGAAAGTTGAAAAAAAGCGATGAACAGAGCTATGGCGATTACCGGAAGCGCGTATTTGCCCATCAGATTACTTTATATTCTCCCCCGCACTAATGTCCAGCAACGGCCAAAAAGAAAAGAAAAGAAACCCCAAAAGAGAAAGACGCTATTGCCGGACAAAGCATAAACCCGGCTTCCCCGAATTCTTTGTCAAAGGCCCAACCGCCTTGCGATCTCCTCAGGGGCTATCGCCCCTTCCCTGAGGATCTTCATATCTCCTCCAGTCACATCCACAATGGTGGACGGATGGCCTCCGGGGGCAATCCCGCCGTCTACTATGAGGTCCACTGCGTCCCCGAAGTAATCCTGCACCCCCCTGGCGCCCGTCGCGGGTGCAAGCCCGGATGGGTTTGCGCTTGTCGCCGTAACAGGGAGAGCAAAACTCTTTGCAAGTTCCAGTGCGAATGAGGGGCCTGGCACCCGGACAGCCACCTTTCCGTCTTTTGATATCAGCTCAGAGAGCCCCGCCCTGGCGTTCAAAAGAAGCGTAAGCGGCCCCGGCCAGAATTCCCGCGCAAGTTTCAAGGCAACCGGCCAGGCATCCGTGGCCAGCAGCGAAAGTTTTGAGGTCTCCCCTATTATGATGGGGAAGGGTTTTTCCCTGAGGCGGCCCTTCAGCGAAAAGAGCCTTTCCAGGGCTTTCTGGTCATCGTACCTCGCGCAAAGGCCGTAGCTGCTTTCCGTGGGGCATGCGATTATGCCGCCTTTTTTGAGGACCGCCACCGCCTCGGAAAGGGCTTCCGCCAAATGAGCCTTATCCGCCTTTACAAGGTGCATCGATAAAATGAAAATCTCCTGTCCTTAAAAAAAGTCTTTTTTCTTTTTTCTGTTTTCCCGTTTGCAGGTTTTTTGCCGTTTACAGGCGCTTCAGGAGCATGGATTTAAGCGGGAGCCCAAGTTCTTGGGAGACAACCTCGCATTTGGACTGAAAGAGAAAGAATATTTTTTTCTTTCCTTGCCTGTCCTCATCCATAAGGGTTTCAAAATTCCCCTGCCCCTTGCTTATAACAAGCCCTGCCTTATCATACAAGTCCCTGAATTCTGGGGAAGTCATATCCAGTATGGTCCCTATGCAATCGGAGCCGTTGTCCACTACGGTACATATGTCCGTTATGCCGGTCTCCCGGGCATCCTCCATGGTGGCGTCATTTAAAACAGGGCTGCCCTTCACCACCGCGGTCACATCCTTGCCCATTTTTTTAAGAACCTCTATAAGTATCCTGTCAAACGCTATCTCGCCTGCGTTGTCAACCAGGTAGAGGATATCGCGGGCGTTTTCCACGGCCTCTTTAAAGGAGGCGTAATCATCGCAGGCAATCGGCCCCTCAAGCGCCCGCTTCACCGTGGCATCGATATCAACGGAAGTGAATATGCCAAAATCTATGATGTTTCCGGCTATGGCAAGCCTTGATGCCGTAAAGAGCGGGTCAGGGGAGCCGGATATGACCCCGGAGAGCCTGCCGCACGCCTCCGCCGCAAGCCTGTTGTAATCTGATTTCACCTTTTTAAACGGGTCGACGCGCAGTATCTCCCGGATGCGCCTGTGCATGAATGTAGTGGCATGGGCAGGGCTTTTGGAGAGGTCTGCTTTCTGAAGCTCCGGCATGATGCCTTTCATGACCGCTTCGAAAAGAAAAAGACCCTCGCCATGTCCCTCAAATGTTTTTTCGCTTAATCTTAATGCGATGACCGCCTGCCTGAAAAAACACGGAAAGCAGTCCGGATGGACCTTCATCTGATTTAAATCTTTACCCTGGACTTCCTTTTGACCTCGGCCGCCATGGACCGTTTAAAATCCTTTAAAAGCCTCTCTACCTTCCTGTCCGAGGACGCTACTATCTGGGCCGCGAAAATACCGGCGTTCTTCGCTCCTGCCTTCCCCACGGCCATGGTGGCCACGGGGACGCCGGGGGGCATCTGCACCGTCGCGTAAAGTGCGTCCACACCCTTTAAAGGGGAGCTGTCTATGGGCACCCCTATCACCGGCAGCGTGGTCTTTGAGGCTATGACCCCGGCAAGGTGCGCCGCCGCTCCTGCGCCGGCGATGATGGCCGCAACGCCTTCTTTTTCTGCGCGGCTGACTATTTCATCCACAAGCTCCGGGCTCCTGTGGGCGGAGGCTATGCGCATCTCATACGGGATCGCAAAACTGTCCAGCATCTTGCCTGCCTCTTCCATAAGCGGCAGGTCGGAATCGCTGCCCATAATTATGAGGACCTTATGCTTCATTTGCATGACGTCCCTTTAATGGCCTTGTCCGCTATGTCAGTCCTGTACTGCATTCCGTCAAAGGATATCTTTTGCACGGCTTCGTATGCCTTCGCTTTCGCTTCCTTCACATCCTTGCCTGTCGCGGTCACGCCAAGCACTCTTCCGCCCGCGGTCACAACGTTTTCCCCGCTGAACCCGGTCCCGGCGTGAAAGACCACCACATCCTTCATTTTACCAGCCTTATCCAGCCCGTTTATGATTTTACCCTTTTGATAGCTGCCCGGATAGCCCCCGGAGGCCATTACCACACAGACGGATGCTTCCTGCTTCCATTGCACATCTACCCGCGACAGTTTTCCCTCCGAGGTGGCAAGGACGACCTCGAAAAAGTCCGAATCGAGCCTCCTCATGACCGCCTGCGTCTCGGGGTCACCGAACCGGCAGTTGAACTCAAGAACAAACGGTTTTTCGCCGTCTTTTATCATCAGGCCGGCATAGATGACGCCCCTGAAATCCATGCCCTCGGCCTGCACGCCGCGCAAAAAGGGCTTCATCACCGTCTCCATTACCGTCTTTTCCATCTCAGGCCCCAGAACGGGCGCCGGGCTGTAAGCCCCCATGCCCCCGGTGTTCGGCCCAAGGTCTTTGTCGAAAATGCGCTTATGGTCCTGCGAGGACACCATGGGTACTATCGTTTTCCCATCGGTAAACGCCATGAAAGAGGCTTCTTCTCCATCTATGCAGTCTTCCACGACCACCTTGTCCCCGGCCTCTCCAAAGGCGCGGTCTTTCATTATAAGGCGCAGGGCGTCCGTGGCCTCCTGTACGGTCTTTGCAACTATCACACCCTTTCCCGCCGCAAGCCCGTCCGCTTTTATTACTATCGGGGCCCCCTTGAGCCGGACGTAATCTTCGGCGTGCACGTAGGATGTAAAGACCTTGTACTCGGCTGTCGGAAGGCCGTAGCGGCGCATGAAATCCTTTGAGAATGATTTGCTGGCCTCAAGTCTGGCGGCATCCGCGCCGGGGCCGAATATCTTTCTGCCATCTTTCCTGAAAACGGTCGCGATGCCCGCCGCAAGCGGGTCCTCAGGGCCGACGATGGTCAGATCGATCCATTCGTATTTGACCAGATTCAGGATAGCGTCAAAATCAAGCGGGTTTATGTCCACGCATTCGGCCAGCTCGGCAATGCCCGCATTGCCTGGACAGCAGTATATCTTATCCACCCGGCGGCTCTGGGAGAGCTTCCAGACGAGAGCGTGCTCCCTGCCGCCGCTGCCTATCACAAGTACTTTCATATATTTATATTTACCCGCCTGAAGATCATCTGGAATTTTTTAAATGGATTTTATTTCTGCCCGCCGGTAACCTTTTCCAGGTAATCAGCTATAAGGGCATCGTAGCGCGACGTGTGCTGAAACACCTTTTTTGCAAGGTTCAGGCGCGTATTGCCGCTCACTTCCCCGCCCGTTGCCTTCAGCTCCTCCAGAACGGGAGCGTAATCGGCAGGGTCAACTATCACCGTAACCGATTCAAAATTTTTGGAGGCCGCCCTGATCATGGTGGGGCCGCCTATGTCTATATTTTCTATGGCGTCCTCGAATTTAACATCCGGTTTGGACACAGTGCGCTCGAAAGGATAGAGGTTCACGACAACGATATCTATAAGCCCGATGCCGTGCTCTTCCAGCTCTTTCATGTGCCCTGGATCATTCCTTTTTGCAAGCAGTCCGCCGTGGACCTTCGGGTGGAGCGTCTTGACCCTGCCGTCAAGCATCTCAGGAAAACCGGTGTAGTCCCCGATGTCCTTCACCTGGAGACCCGCGTCCTTGAGGGCCTTGGCCGTCCCGCCAGTGGAGATAAGCTCCACTCCCAGGCCCGCAAGCCCCTTTGCGAACTCGACAAGCCCGCTTTTGTCGGAAACGCTGAGAAGCGCTCTTTTTGTCCTTTTCGCTTGGGACATCTTCGTTCTCCCCCTGTTCCGGATGAAAAATCTCTGAAAAAAGAGAGTTTTCATTTTTTTATTTATTTTTATTACAAAAATCTGTTTGCGCTTTTTTTAAAATGAGGGTTTATTTTATCAGCTAAGGAGAACCCTTGTAAAGCGGAGGAAAATATGCCAGCGCCTTCTCTGCGAAACCAAAATTAAGCATGACGGCACTGGGATCAGTCCCCTTTTTTTATGCCCTTTAGGCATCGAATGCAGGGATTTTTCTGATTTATCATTTGGCTCGCTTGCCGCTCGCTGCCCATTTTATGTTTTCCGTTCAGACTGAAAATTCCAACCTCCCGTTTTTAAACTATTTTTTGTCCTGCCCTGTTCAAAGCGTTCAATAAACACAAAAAACCCGGTTTCAGCCATTAAAAAGGCTGCCAGACCCTATCATAATCCGCCTGCCTATGAAATTGGCCAGTAAACAGTTCATGTTGACATGCATCATGATCTCATGTCACGCCGTATGCGGCGTAACGCCAGTAAAAAAGAGAAGATCCCCTTTGAAACATAGCATCTTCCGCAAGAGCCAGTATTTTCAATAATCCGTCCAAAAGCTGCAACTTTTAAGGGGCTAAGTTCCAGCGTGGGTTACAGGGCGTTATGTGATAGTTTTATTATTCGGGAGCTGTGCGGATTTGCAGAAGAATATGACAGCGAAATTAGCTGCCACTCCCAGTAGTTCCACCCAGATCTGCAAGGACCTCTTTTATTCTAGGCTTCAAAATAGGAATATTCTTTTTGACAGCGAGCCAGACCTTATTGAAGTCAGTCCCAAAATAGAAATGGCTTACTTTGTCTCTCATGCCAGCCATATCACGCCAAGGAATGTCCTTATACTTTTCTCTGATTGTAACCGGGATATTTTTTGTGGCCTCGCCGATTATTTCAAGACACCGCACCACCGCAAAATTTGTTCTCTCATCAAGGAGAAAATCCTCCCGGCTCATTTCGCCGATAAAACTCTCGGCCTTCTCCATTGCTTTCAGGATATCTTTCACATACAGCGAAACATCGCGTTTCAAATATAGACAACCTCATCAAGGATTACCTGTTTAAGTTCAGGTCTTATGTCCTCTCTGGGCACGAGATCGACCTTTCTTCCTATCAGATCGGAAATGTAATTTTCCGCCCCGATAAGGTCGAGCAGGCTTACAGGCTCGCCGAATTCAACCAGAATATCTATATCGCTCTCATTTTTTTGCCCGCCCCTAATATAGGAGCCGAATATACCGATTTCCGTAATCTTGTACTTTTCCCGCAGCTCATTTCGATGCTTATTTAGAATATCTTTTATTTTGTCGAGTTCATTCATGGCAGCCTCCTAATGAGACTCTTATATTTTAGCACCCGCCGATTCGGCGCGTCCGCGATAAGAGTTCAGTATCGTGTCCCCCGAATTCCTTTGATTATTTCCCATAGTGCACGTGCTTGGTTTTCATATTACATTGATAAGAATCAGTTTTCATTTATTTTTTTATTTTTCTGCAAATTTTTTCTTTTCCCCGTTTCACAATCGCTCTATCTGCGCGAATGAAATAAATTGCGCAAAGCAAGTTTATCACCCAAATAATTCTGCTGACAAAGGAAAACGCAGTAAACGAATAACCATTAGCCGTGAAATGTTTTTCAATCATCTTATTAAAACGAACTCTATTAAAAACGGCCATCATGGTTCCCATCATAAATGGAATGTAAAAAAACCATCCTAGAAGAAAAATAATGCCAAGATCACGTCGCCACCGCTTAAATTTCCTAAAAAACAATCCGAAAAAAGCTAAAATGGCAATGGCAAATATGTATATTAAAAAAAACGGTGATTTCTCTCCAGCATAAATAGTATTATCTGGAATCAAAATTGAAGCAGCTCCCGTGAATACACAAATTAAATAACCCGAAATTATAAACAGCAAAATGGCCGCAGTATTTCGAAGTACAATCATAATTTTTGAATTTATTAAATTGGCGTTCTTTTTAGGAGCATATTTACCTTTTATTTCCTTGTTATTGGCCATTCTTATTCTTTAGTGGTGGCTTTATGTCAGAGGCATCTGGTAGGCGATGGCCGCCTAAAGCTCTGTGGGCGGCTTCTTGCTGGTCAGTGAGAGAATAAGTTTTGTATTTCCGAGGAGGATTCCATAAACCATAAATTAAGAAAGCAATTAGCAAACCGAAACTGATCGCAGGAAAAGGATTTACACCACAGGCTATTAAGATAATACTACCTACCGCAGTAATCAGTAAAATAACCAAGGTTTTTTTCAAACATCCTCCCAAATGGCCCGTTTAAAATACTGATTGTACTATGCACATTTCGGAGGTCCTTTTCAAGTGAAAGTACGGGAAAGTATGGGAAGAATCTTAGCTTCTTAAAGAGTCTACACGCAGTGCGGAGTCGAAGGGGGATTTCGCACCCGACCCCCATTAAAGCAGGCATTTATTTCCAAAGGAAGTCTTACGGTTTATGACGAATAACATGCAGGTAAAACACGTTCCAAAATCCATGGTCATCTAAGACAAAAAACTTCATTAAAAAAAAGCAGGGGCGCGGCAAGCCGCGCCCCCTTATTTATTTTTTTGAAATTCGCTGTCGTTCCTTCTCAACACCCCGGCGAACGGCACTACGGGACGATCCCGTCCCAACACACGGAGGGCGCACGGCCCTCCTAACAGCTTGTGGGCCCTCAGGTGCCAAAAATGTTCTTTGGCAGCGCATTCAGCCCGCTGCTCCCGCATTCCGGGCATTTAAGCCCCGCGGCCTGAGCATCATCTTCAAGATATGCCGTAGAGATGCTGCCGCATTTGGGGCAAAGACAGTTATAGATCGCTCTCACTTTTAAAGATCACCTCCCAAGTCTTGGCTGCAGGCCAAAGAACTTTTTAAGCATGTTGGCCATCATGCAGAACCCGGTTGCCGCGAACACTATCAGGTTCACGCCCGCGAACGCGGCAAGCAGCATCCACCACGGGTTTACGAACACCGCCAGGGCCAGGCTCAGAAGCACCACAAAACCGGCCACCAGGAACACGGTCCTCTCAAGGTACCAGGAATCGGTCTTAAGCAGATACATCTTTATTATCCTCCTCGTCATTTTTTTTCATCGGACATGGCTTGCGCTTGAAAAACTCGTAATACAGAAGCGGCACAACCACAAGCGTAAGGGCCGTCGCGGCCACCGCCCCGAACATAAGGGATATGGCAAGCCCCTGGAATATAGGGTCAAACAGAATAACCGAGGCGCCCACCACAACCGCGGCCGCCGTTAGCGCTATGGGGCGGAACCTCACCGCTCCGGCCCTTATGAGAGCGCCCTTCAGGTCATCGCAGCTGGCCCACTCCATCTGCACGAAATCCACCAGCAGTATGGAGTTGCGGACGATTATGCCCGCAAGCGCGATGAAACCTATCATGCTCGTTGCAGTAAAGAACGCGCCGAAGATGAAATGCCCCGGCAGAATGCCTATCAGCGTTAGCGGTATGGGCGCCATTATGATCAGCGGGACGGCAAAATTGCCGAACCAGGCCACCACCAATATATAGATGAGCACAAGCACGGCGGCAAAGGCTATCCCCATGTCGCGGAAGGTAACATAGGTGGTATGCCATTCGCCGTCCCATTTCACCGAGTAGTTCTGGCCTATGAGCGGCTGGTGCCAGAAATACTGCTTTACGTTAAAGCCGTCCTGCGTGAGGCCCGCTATCCTGCTTTTCATCTTCAGAATGGCGTAGACCGGGCTTTCCTCCTTGCCCGCCACATCCCCGATGACGTACACCACACGGTGCAGGTTCTTCCTGTAAATGGACTGGTCTATCGTGCCTTGCTTAACGTCCACGATCTCGCCCAGAGGGACAAGGGTGCCGTCCCTTGAGGGCACGGTGAGCGAAAACAGGCTGTTCGTGCTTGAACGGTCCTTTTCCGGCAGCCTCAGCACAATGGGCACCGGGTCCCTCTCATCCTTCATGTGCGCCAGACCGGCCTGGAGCCCTTCCATGGATGCGCTCAGCGTCTGGGCAGCCGCCTCCGTTGAAACGCCGTCCAGCGCGGCCTTGGTCTTGTCCACGGTGAAGGTCAGCTTCTTTTGCGGCGCCTCGACATACCAGTCCACGTCCACCACGCCGGGGGTGGATTTGAATATGTCCATCACCTTGCCGGCCAGTTCGGTCTGCCCCTTGAGCGTTGGCCCGTAGACCTCGGCCACAAGCGTATCGAGCACCGGAGGGCCGGGCGGGATCTCCGCTATCTTCACCTTCGCCCCGTAAAGGGCGGCGATGCGGTCAAGACCGGGCCTGATCCTCTTGGCAATGTCATGGCTTTGGGCCGGCCTCCGGCTTTTATCCACAATGTTCAGCTGTATGTCGGCCTGGTTGGGCTGATTCCTCAGGTAATAGTGCCGTACAAGCCCGTTGAAGTTGAAGGGTGAGGCGGCTCCGGCGTAGATCTGGAAGTCGGTGACCTCAGGCACTGTCCTTAAATACTCGCCCATATCGGACGCCACGTGCTCCGTCGTCTCCAGCGTGGTGCCCTCCGGCATGTCTATTATCACCTGCATCTCGTTCTTGTTGTCAAAAGGCAGCATCTTCATATCAACCAGCTTCAGCGGCACCATTAAAACAGTCAAAAGCAGCAGGCCAACCACGCCCCCAAGGGCGATCATCCTCTTTTTTCTGCTTTCAAGCAGCGGGGAAAGGACCTTGTGATAGATGTGGTCCAGGCCGCTCAACTCTTTCCTCTCGTGGCCTTCCTCCTGCTTCGTGTGCTTCACTTTTTTCAGGACCTTATAGCTTAGCCACGGGCTTACGATAAAGGCTATGAGCAGGGAAAACAGCATCGCCGCCGAGGCCCCGACCGGGATGGGCCTCATGTAGGGGCCCATGAGCCCGCCGACAAAGGCCATTGGCAGCAGTGCCGCTATAACGGTGAACGTGGCCAGTATTGTCGGGTTCCCAACCTCATCCACGGCATAGGCCACCTTGTGCTTCCCCGGACCATAGAGCTTGAAATGCCGGTGGATGTTCTCCACCACAACTATGGCGTCGTCCACCAGTATCCCTATGGAAAAGATGAGCGCGAAGAGAGTGACCCTGTTCAGTGTGTACCCGTAAAGATAGTTTATGAGCAGCGTCAGGGAAAGCGTCACCGGAACGGCCACCGCCACCACGGCCGACTCCCTCCAGCCCAGTGCCAGCGCCACAAGTATGGTGACCGATATGGTCGCGATGAGCATGTGCTCCAGCAGCTCATCGGATTTTTGCTCCGCCGTTGCCCCGTAGTTCCTGGCTATGTTTATTCTTACCCCATCCGGGATGAGCCTGCCCTTTACGGCCTCTATCCGGGAGCGCAGCCTTTCGGCCAACAGGGCGGCATTGGTGCCCTTTTTCTTGGCCACGCTTATCGTGACAGCATCGTAGAGCCTGGCAGTGGGCTTAATGCTTTCCAGCCCTCCGCCCAGCCGCGCCTTTTTGTTAAAAGAGGGGCCAAGGCCCATAAAGACGTAATCGCTTGGCTCCTGGGGGCCGTCGCTGATGGCGGCCACATCCTTTAAATATACAGGCCTGCCTCCCGAGACCCCGACCACCACGCCGCCCGCCTGCGCGGCGGTTTCAAGGAACCCGCCGGCCTCGACGCGGAAGCTCTGGTTGCCGTTTTCAAGCTGCCCTTCAGGCGTAGCGAAGTTGGACCCACGAATGGCCTGGGCTATGGTCATTACTGAAAGGTGGAAGGCCTTGAGCCTGGCCGGGTCCAGTTCCACACGCACCTGCCGGGGCGAGCCTCCGGTGACCGTGACCTCGGAGACATCCTGGTCCTTTTTGATCTCGTCGGCCAGTCCCTCTGCCACACGCCTCAGTTCGTAAGACGTATATTTGTCCGACCAGAGGTTATAGACCAGCACCGGCACGTCGTTTATGGACTTTGGCTTTATAAGGGGCTGACTCACTCCAGGCGGTATCTTGTCGTAGTTGGACATGAGCTTGGTGTAGAGGGTCACAAGGCTTTTGTTGATGTCCTGCCCCACGTAAAACCTGACGATGATAAGAGATTGGCCGGGCTTGCTTGTGGAGTAGACGTATTCTACCTCCGGGATCTCACGGATAAGCCTCTCCATGGGCTTCGTTACCAGGTTTTCCACTTCCTTTGCGGACGCCCCCGGATAGCTCACAAATACGTCTATCATCGGGACGTGTATCTGCGGGTCCTCCTCGCGCGGAGTGACGATAACCGCGAAAACGCCCGCAACAAGAGAGGCGGCCACGATAAGGGGCGTGAGCTTGGATGTAAGGAAAGCCTTGGCGATCCTTCCAGCTATGCCAAGACGGCTTTTGAATTTCTCCTTTTCCGGCATCTCAGGCGCCGGCTTATGATCGTGGTTCACCGGCCGTTGGCCCCCTTGGCGCTCTGGGCCTGCTTAATCCCGCTTTGAGCCTCTTTTATAATGTCGCCCTCACTCAGGCCCTCAAAACCGGAGACCGTAACGCGCTCCCCAGGGCTGAGCCCGGAGAGCACCTCCACGTAGCCGTCGTACTCCTGCCCGGTCCTCAGCGCGCGGAGCTCCAGCACCCCGTTTTTGCCCACGGCATAGGCAAACTGCAGCTGCCCGCGCCTGCCTACGGCGGCCTCCGGCACCATCACGGCATTCCTTTGTCCGTACGGCACGTATATCTTCACATAAAGGCCGCTCTGCAGCCCCGCGGAATAAGGCAGCGCGATCTTGACGTTAAAGGTCCGGGTCGCGGGATCGATTCCCGGCGTCACCTGGGTTATGGGGAATGTCTTCCTGCCCCGCGCCGCAGGCATGTCCACCATCACCGGCGTGCCCTTCCTTACTTTTCCAAGCAGGCGTTCATCAAGAGAAGCCGATATCCTGTAGCTTGGCTCCTCCAAGGCTATCAGCGGGGCCCCCGGCGTTGCCATGCTGCCCGTGTCCACCTTCTTGTCCAGCACTATCCCGCTTATTGGCGCCCTCACCACCGTGTATCCAAGATACGTCTTTGCCTCGGCGAGCGCGGCCCTGGCCTGGGCAACCGCCGCGCCTGCCGCCTGCTGTCTCAGGCCTGCCATCCGGAGCCTCGCACTCATCTCGTCAAATTCCTGCTGGGAGAGCGCCTTCTGGTCATAGAGCTTTTTATATCTTCCATATGTGGTCCGTGCAAGCGCCTCCTGCTCATCGGCCATCTTTTTGGCCTGCACCGCTTGCGCAAGACCCTGCCCGGCCTGCGCCACTTTTTCGCGCGCGTCCCCGGCCTCGATAGTAAGAAGGACCTGTCCCTTCCGGACCGCCTGTCCCCTGTCCACCCGCATGGAGGTCACCGTGCCCATCACCTTCGAGGCCACAAGCGCGGAGTTCTTTGACTCCACCTGGCCGGAGGTCTGATACATGGAAGGGACGGACATCATGCGGACCTCCGCGGTCCTTACGCCCTCCACCACCGGCCTCTGCACACCCGGACCGGGTTTTTCATGTCCGCAGGACACGAGCAGCGGAAGCACCGCAAGGGCCAGCACAGTAAAGGGTTTCCGCTGTTTTTTCAAGAGATCAAACATAAAAAATAAAAATCGCGAATAAAAATAAAAAACTTTTTTCATCTTACTCCTTGTTCTGACCAGCTTTTTGTATGAATTCGGAAATCCTGCCGCTTTCAAACCCGAGCATGAAAAATTTTTCGATCAAACTGTTTTGCGCCTCTATGACCCCGGTCCTTGCCTTCTCGACCATGACCTGCGAATCCAGAACATCTATGAGCGGAGAGAGGGAATTTTTGTACCGGAGCTCCACAAGTCTTCTGCCCTCCTTGGCCGAATCCAGTTCGGCCCTGGCGTAGGCCAGGGATTTTTGGGCTGCAAGGACGTCCTGATATGCCGCAAACACCATGAAGACGGCCTCTTTCTTTGCGCCCTCAAGGCCTTCATGCGCCTGCATGGCCCTGGCCTTTGCCTGGCTTACTTCGTGCTCCCTCGTGGTGCCGTCAAAGAGGTTCCATCTGAGAAAGGCGGTGGCCATATAGCTGGAGCCCTCTCCGTCCAGCGGACTGCGATGGTCGTTCCACTGGTACTGGCCGCTTACGCCCACTTCGGGAAAATACCCCGAGGAAGCAAACTCCACCCCGTTTTCCGCTTTTTTATACCCGGCCTCGATGGCCTTTATGTCCGGTCTGCCCTCCGCGCTTGCGTAATAAAAAGCGATCGGCTTGAGACCTATTTCATAGGATATTCCCCCGGCATCCACGCTTTGGGTCTCCCCGATTGCCAGGCCCAGAGCGCGCTTAGCCACCTCGTAGTTTTCCTGGGCAAGGGCAACCCCGTTCAGCGCCTCTTTTTGGGCGGCATCGGCCCGGAGCACGTCCGAATACATACCCAAACCGGAATTATAACGGAGCTTAGCCAGTTTCTCGTGCTCCCCGGTGTCATTAAGCGCCTTGTCCGCGGCGTCCAGGAAGTTGCGGGCCGTTATGACCCCAAGGTATGCCTTAACGGTGTCCATGGTGACCTTCTCTTTGAGCCTTTCAAAGTCGAGGCCCTCCGCGGCCTCATCTTCCTTTGACATCCTCTCACCGGCGATGAGCCTTCTGGAATAGATCACCTGGTCCAGCCTGAAGCTGTCCTGGAAATCATTTATGGCGGGCGGGGAGTTCAGGGAGCTTATCTGAAAATCGGATGCCGCAAACCTCTGCTGGTCCAGCTTCGCCATGAAGACATACGTGGGGTTGTCCGTGCGCATATAACGGCTTTCAAAGGACAGGGACGGATAAAAATGTCCTTTCGAAACCCCCACGCCTTCCTTTGCGGCCTTGACCGCCCAATGGCCGGCCTTGATGCGGGGATTTTCCTTTAAGGCGGTCTCCACCGCCTGGTGGAGGTCCATCCGCGGATTTGCCTTCACGGATGCAGAAGGATTTTCCTGCGCGAAGACCATGCGGACAGACCCTGCCGTCAGGGCAAGGAAAAAGAATGAAAAAAGAAAATAAAATGAAAAATAAAAAAAAGAAGAAAAAACGCGTAAAAGAAAAAATTTACGGGATATCATCTCCTCGCACCAGGACTTTCCGCTCCCGCCCCGTTTCCGGACGAAAGCTTTTTCTTTTTTCTTATGAACTCCCTGAAAGACTTCATATCGCACCGGCCCGTGGTCTTCTGGAACTCCTGGCACTCCTGGAGGCAACTCCGGTCCTCCGCCGCCCGTTCCGTCCGGGCCAGGTCCTTCAATATATCGCCGGCAAACCCCAGTCCGTGGGCCTCAAGGTCTGGCCGGAGCTTGTAGAACATCAGCTTCTTTTCCCTCCGGGACAGCAGAAAACCCGCCGCTTTAAGGAGGTTCAGGTTCCTGGAAACAAGGGGCTGGGAGGTCCCCAGCACCGCCATTATCTGGCAGACGCAAAGCTCCCGTCCCGATACCAGCAGAAGGATCCTCAACCTGGTCTCGTCAGACAGCGCCCTGAAAACCCTTAAATGCTCATTCATAACATAATCATATAACCACAATTAGATATGTCGTGTCAACAGTTTTTGTGTTTTCGATTATATGCTCAGCGCGGATGAGCGCGGTTAAAGCGGTTTTTTCTCTTACATTTTTCGGATCCTGGAAGGTCTTATTTTTTGTTTTTTTCTTTTGCAGTCGAGAGGTACTCTATAGCCGCAGGTTCAAATCCCAGAGACAAGGCTGCCGCGGGATGGACGACCCTGCCTTTATAGACGTTCAGCGCGCTTCTCAGGGGAGCACTTTTTTTAAGGAGGTCATCCAAAAACAAAAAACCTTTTTCCACGCCGGCCAGCAATTTTATATACGGCAGGGTGGAGTTTGTAAGGGCGAGCGTTGAGGTCCTTGGGTAGGCTCCCGGCATGTTGGCAACGCAGTAGTGGATGATGCCGTCAACCTCGTAAACGGGAGCGTCATGGGTGGTGGGCCTCGAGGTCTCCGCCGTGCCGCCCTGGTCTACGGATATGTCCACGATCACGGAGCCTTTCTTCATTACCCGGAGCGCCTCTCTGTCTATAAGCACCGGCGCCTTGGCCCCCGGCACAAGGACGGCGCCTATCACGACATCGGCTTGCTTCAGTGCCTCCACGAGGCCGCTGCGGGTGAGGGCAAGGGTCTTTACCCTGCCCAGAAACATCTCATCTATCGCCCTGAGCCTGCCCGCCGTTATGTTAATGACGGTCGTGTCCATTCCGACAGCGGAGGCCACGCGGGCCGCGTTGGTCCCGGCGGTGCCGGCCCCGAGTATAAGACAGTTGGCGGGCGGAACGCCGGCCGCCCCGGCCGCAAAAACGCCGCTTCCCCCTTTGCTCTCCTGCAAATAATACGCACCCATAAGGGGGGCCATCCTCCCAGCGATCACGCTCATGGGGGCCAGAAGCGGCAGCCTGCCGCCCTCCTCAAGGGTTTCGTAGGCAAACGCGGAAACGCCGCTTGCAAGAAGGGCCTTCGCAAGGCCGGGGTTTGCGGCCAGGTGAAGGTAGGTAAAAAGGAGCTGTCCCTTCCTTAAAAATCCGTATTCCTCCGGCAGCGGCTCCTTCACCTTCACTATCAGGTCCGCTGTGTTCCATATGGATTCTCTATCAGCGATCCGTGCGCCGGACGCCCTGTAAAGCTCATCGGAAAACCCGCTGCCCAGACCGGCGTTTTTTTCAACGAGCACCGTGTGCCCAAGACCGGCAAGCTCCGCTGCCCCTTCCGGGGTCAGGCTTACCCGGTGCTCTTCCTTTTTGATCTCCGCGGGCACTCCTATTACCATGTGCTCATCTCCTTATTCTGATAAAAAATATCAGATAGCGCCCCGCGCTTCAAGAAATATTAAATTTTTTACCAGCGATAACAATTGACCCAATGGCATTGACCCGAATAACCCGCCGGATATATCATAACGGACAAGATAAAAAACAAAAACCATGCTTGAAGCCATTAAACAGTTAGAGATAATAAAAAGAGGCGCGTCCGAGATCATCGTCCAGGAGGAGCTTTTAAAAAAGCTCGAACGGGGCGTGCCCCTGCGCGTGAAAGCGGGCTTTGACCCCACCGCCCCGGACATCCATCTAGGCCACACCGTTCTCATGGAAAAGATGCGGCAGCTGCAGGACCTTGGCCATGAGCTCATATTCCTTATCGGGGATTTTACGGGGATGATCGGCGACCCCACCGGCAAGAGCGAGACCAGAAAGCCGCTTACCAGCGAGGACGCCGCCAGAAACGCCCTTACTTACAAAGAGCAGATATTCAGGATCCTGGATGCGGAAAAGACGCGCGTGGAGTTCAATTCCCACTGGATCGGCAACCTTAAGCCGGAGGAGTTCATCAGGCTTACCAGCCAGTACACCGTGGCCAGGATGCTTGAGCGCGAGGATTTCAAGCAGCGCTTCCAGGGCCAGACCCCTATCGGCATACATGAGTTTCTCTATCCCCTTATCCAGGGATACGATTCCGTCCACCTGAAGGCTGACATCGAACTAGGAGGCACTGACCAGAAATTCAATCTCATCGTGGGCAGGGAACTGCAGAAGGCATACGGACAGGCCCCGCAGAGCATCGTGCTCATGCCTCTGCTTGAGGGGCTGGACGGGGCAAAAAAGATGTCCAAGAGCCTGGGCAATTACATTGGGATCACAGAACCACCCCAGGAGATGTTCGGCAAGATAATGTCCATAACGGACGAGCTTATGCTCCGCTACTACGAGCTTTTAAGCCACATATCGAATGAGGAGCTTTTAAAACTGAGAAATGAAATAGCCAATGGCATGATGCATCCGATGAAGGCAAAAGAGGCCCTTGCCCTTGAGATAACGGAGAGATACCACGGGAAGGATGAAGCCCTGAAGGCAAAAGAA
Organism: Nitrospirota bacterium; assembly: GCA_021812785.1. Next base: position 16,705 of record JAKAMR010000013.1, on the reverse strand, counting down.
GGGTTCGAACTGGTGTTCCGGAAAAAAGAGGTCCCGGATGAGATACCGGTCTTTAAAATGGCGTGGGAGGAAGAGCTTATGTGGCTTCCCAGGATACTGAGGCTCTCGGGGCTGGCCCAAAGCGTCTCTGAGGCCCGCAGGCTCATTGAACAGGGCGGCGTGAAAATAGATGGGGAAAAAGTAAAAGTTTCAGACGTTGAATTAAAACTCCCGAAGGGCAGTTACCTGATCGCCGTCGGCAAGAGGCGCTTTTTAAAGATAGAGCCGGTTTGACCTTTTAGTTTCACCAAAAAAATGTTCCGGGCGCCTCCGCATGTGTTTTTGTTTGTTTTTCTCATGAGGCCCGCTTACATGTTAAAATCAATGGTCATGGATAAAAAAGACAAAAAAGGAAAAGTATTTCTGGTGGGAGCGGGCCCCGGGGACATCGGTCTTATGACCATACGGGGGCTGAAGTGCCTCAGGAAGGCTGACGTCGTAGTCTACGATTACCACCTGAATGCCCAGGTGCTCAATTACATAAAGAAGGACGCGGAGTTCATCTACGCGGGCAAGCGCGGAGGCCATCACACGATGAGCCAGGAAGACATTAACGCCTTGCTCGTGGACAGGGCCAAAAGCGGAAAGACCGTATGCAGGCTTAAGGGAGGAGATCCGTTCGTCTTCGGGCGGGGCGGAGAGGAGGCCTGCGCCCTTGTGGACGAGGGGCTTGAGTTCGAAGTAGTGCCCGGTGTGAGCTCATCCGTTGCCGCTCCGGCTTACGCGGGCATACCGCTTACGCACAGAAAGATATCCTCCTCGTTCGCTGTGATACCCGGTTATGAGGACATCACAAAAGAGGGTTCAGCCATAGCCTGGGAAAAACTGGCCACGGGCGTAGGGACGCTGGTCTTCCTCATGGCCGTCAAGAACGTGGATGTGCTCACCGGCAAGCTTATGGCAAACGGAAAACCCCCGGAAACCCCTGTTGCCGTCATAAGGTGGGGCACAAGGCCGGAGCAAAGGACCATTGTAAGCACCCTGGGCGAGATCGCCGGGGTGATGAAGGAAAACCAGATCAAGCCCCCGGCGGTAATGGTGATAGGTGAGGTTGTAAAGCTCAGGGAAAAACTCAGGTGGTATGAGCAAAAGCCGCTCTTCGGCCAGCGGATTCTCCTTACCAGGGAGCATAGCTCCGGGTTCGAGATGCTTGAGGACATGGGGGCGGAGGTCATGGAGTTCCCCACCTTTGAGATCGTCCCGCCCGAAACCTGGCAGCCCCTTGATGAAGCGCTCGGCAAGGCCAACTCCTATGACTGGATCGTTTTCACAAGCGCAAAGGGGGTAAAATTCTTCTTTGAACGGCTTCGGGAGCTTGGAATGGACATCCGCTGCCTGGGCGGCGCAAAAATATGCGCAGTGGGCCCCAAGACGGCGGAGGCGGTTAAGGGTTTCTGCCTGAAGGTGGACATGGTGCCGGAGGAGTTCAGGGCGGAGGGCCTCATAAGATCATTCGCCGGGTTGAAAGACGCTCCTGAGGAAAGCGGGAAAAAACTTGAGGGCATGCGTTTTCTCCTTCCCCGCGCCCAGGAAGCGCGGGAGGTCTTTCCTGAAAAAGTCAGGGAGATGGGCGGCCATATAGACGTGCCCCCGGTATACCGGGCGGTGAGGCCGGAGGCCAGCGGCAAGAGACTAAAACGTTTCATGAAGGAAGGCAGGATCACCGTCGCCACTTTCACAAGCGGAGCAACTTTCACAAATTTCATGGAGATGCTGGGGAATGAGGCAAAGGACCTGCTTGAAGGCATCGCGATAGCCGCAATAGGGCCGGTGACCGCAAAAAAAGTGAAAGAGGCCGGCCTCTCCGTGGATATAATGCCGGAGACGGCCACCATGGAGGCACTGGAACAGTCCATCATCGAATGGGCCATGACCTCTGCCGGGCAAAAAAAGAAATAACATACCCCACGGATATGCCCGGTCAGGGAAAGCCCGCAAGAAAAATTCCCAAGACAACTGGGCTACAGGCCAAAGCCACAGTTTTTAGTGCAGTTGGATTATAATTAACTTTATGTCCCGTGTTCTTGTGATACTGCCTACCTACATGGAGAAGGATACCCTCCCGGTCGTGCTTACAAAGGTCCTCACGCAGGAAGTGGCCGATATACTTGTGATAGACGATAACTCCCCGGACGGCACCGCGCAGATAGCCAGTGACTGGGCCAGCCAGAGCCGGAGGGTGCACGTCATGAACAGGCCGGGGAAGCTTGGCCTGGGCACGGCATACCTGGCGGGCTTTCTCTGGGGGCTGGACAGGGGCTATGATTGTTTCATAGAGATGGATTCCGACATGTCCCACAACCCTCTTGACCTGCCCAGGTTTCTGGATGAAATAGAGAAAGGGGCCGATCTCGTTATAGGTTCAAGGTACATGAGAAACACTATCAGCGTTGTCGGTTGGGACTTTAAAAGGCTCATCCTATCCAAGTTCGGAAATTTTTATGCCTCGACGATATTGGGCATGAAACTAAGCGATATAACGAGCGGCTACCGGGCCTTCAGCCGGAGGGCCTTTGAGAATATGGAGCTTGGCAATATCCATTCGGAGGGATATGCCTTTCAGATAGAGATGGCTTATATGGCATCGCGCGCGGGCTTGAAAATAATGGAGGTCCCGATAATATTCACTGAGCGCGCAAGCGGGTCGTCAAAGATGAGCAAACGGATCGTCAGAGAGGCCATCTGGCTGCCCTGGAGACTTAAACTGAGAAAGCTGATAAATTCCTTTTCGAGATCTGCCGCAAAGGACCCCCAAAAATCTGGAAGGAGAACGGAAGGATGACCGCTGGAAGGACGAACAAAAACCTCCATGCCGTAATAATGGCGGGAGGAAAGGGGACAAGGTTTTGGCCGCTGAGCAGGGAGACCTTTCCCAAGCAGTTCCTTAAGATAATCGGCGAGAAAACCCTTCTTGAAAGCACTATCGAACGGCTGCATGGTGTGGCCCAACCGGAAAACATGATGATCATAACCACCTCCAACCAGTCGGAGCTCGTGCGCTGGCAGACAAAAGAGACGATCTCTCCGGACTGCGTAATAGTGGAGCCCGAAGGCAGGAACACGGCCCCGGCCATAGCCCTCGCCGCGTTCAGGATAAGGAAGGAAAACAAAGATGCCCTGATGCTGGTGCTGCCTTCCGACCATCATATTACGCGCCTGGCGGCATTCGAGGCCGCCATAAGCGAGGCCGTTGCGGGGGCGGCGGCAGGCAACCTGGTCACGTTCGGGATCGTCCCGGACAGGCCGGAGACCGGCTACGGGTACATAAAATCCGGAAAGACTGTCAGGAAAAACCTCTTCAGGGTTGAAAGTTTTGTCGAAAAGCCGGACGCCAGGCATGCGCGCGTTTTTTTAAAGGACAAATCCTACCTGTGGAACAGCGGCATCTTCGTTTTCAAGGCGCAGACCATGATAAATGAATTGAAAAAATATATGCCGGACCTTTACAAGGCCTTCTCAGGGATTGAAAAACAGCTGGGCACGGACCAGGAGAGCGCGGCGCTGAAAAACGTTTACTCCCGCATAAAGGCGGACTCGATAGATTATGGCGTACTGGAGAAATCAAAGAAGGTCTTCGTTGTAAGGTCGGATTTCGGATGGTCGGACGTGGGCAGCTGGAGCGCCCTTGGCGAGATAGTGAAGAAAGACCAGGCCGGCAACGTTGTGCTTGGGAATTCAGTGAACATGGACGCCGAAGGCTCAATAGTCTTCAGTTCAGGGAGGCTCATCGCATCGATAGGGCTAAGGGACATGGTGGTGGTGGACACCTCCGATGCAACGCTCATATGCCCCAGGCAACGGGTGCAGGAAGTAAAGAACCTGGTGGAGAAATTAAAGGAAACCGGCAAACAGGAATATCTCCTGCCCAAGACCGAGGAAAGGCCCTGGGGACATTTTGCGGTCCTCGAAAAGGGGCCGGGCTACCAGATCAAGCACATCTGCCTGAAACCCAAGGCCAGGTTGAGCCTGCAGATGCACAATCACAGGAGCGAGCACTGGATCGTGGTCTCAGGCATAGCCAAGGTGCAAAAAGGCGAGGAGGTATTTTACATAAACAAAAATGAGAGCACCTATATACCGACTACGGTGAAACACCGGCTTGAAAACCCGGGGATGATACCCCTCAAAATAATAGAGATCCAAAGTGGTGAGCACCTTGGCGAAGATGATATAATACGGTTCGATGACATCTACGGCCGCACAAAACAGTAGGATGGGGAAATGGGCCTGGCATATTCTGGCCCTGCTTTTTTTTGCCTGGGTCTTTGGCATAACCACCAATTTTGCCTTGAACGACCCGGACCTGTGGTGGCACCTTAAAACGGGGCAGCACACGCTGGAAACCAGATCGCTGCCCAATTCGGACCCGTTCTCATACACGTCCCCCAATCCGCTGCCGAAAAATGAAAAACAGGGACTGAAAGCCGAATGGCTTGGGCAGGTCATGTTCTACAGCGCATATATGCTTGATGGTTACGAAGGCGTCGGCTTTTTCCGCGGCCTCCTCATAGTCCTTCCCATGTTTTTCATATATGTCTGGCTCGTAAAAAAAGGCCTAAAGCCCTGGATGGCCCTTGCCTCCTCCGCCTTCGGCGCGCTGCTTACCGCCATCATGCTTTTCTACACATATGAAAGACCGCAGGGCATTTCTTTCCTGATTTCCATTATTGCCTTAATACTGCTGGAAGGGATACGGCGGAAAAACAGGGTTTCCGCGGTCCTGCTTGCTTTTTTAATGGCTTTCTGGGCAAACGTCCATGCCGGGTTCATTGTGGGTATAGTGATAATCCTGCTGTATGTGTTCGGCGAGACGGCCAAGTGGGGTTATCAGAGGCTCAGGGGCGCTGCCGTAAAACCCAATTATCTGCTGTTTTGGGGCGCGTTAGCGGCCATTCTTGCCTCCGGGCTTAACCCCAATGGCTTTACCCTGAGCTACAACTATCTGTTTGGTCTTGCGAGCAGGTTCTTTACCGACATACAGCACAGCGTGGGGCTCCGGACCGGCGGCCAATGGGTTGAGAACGTGGTCCTCGAGTTCAGGCCCCTTATCTATTTTTACAAGCAGCTGTACTACCACTGGCTCCTTTTCTACTGGGCTTTCACCGCGCTCCTGCTCATCCTTCTTGCGGTCAAGTACTGGATGAAAAAAGATATGGACCTGCCTGAGCTTTTCACGGTAATTTTCGTCTCTTTCTTTGCCAATTATTACGCCAGGGGGCTGATGTTCTCCATTGTCGTACTCTCTTTTTATTACGGTAAAAGCCTGCTGGAGCTGAAGAATTTCAAAAAGGTTACGGTCTTCTTTGCGGCTGTCCTGACCATCACGACAATATGGTGCACTGCTTATATATCCGGGCCCATGTCATGGGCACTGAAGCCGCGTATAACAAACCAGTGGATCTCGCCGTGGTACCCGGAAAGCGCCGACAGATTCCTTAAAAAAACCAATATTGCTCCGCCGATGTACAATTTTTATACATGGGGCGGTTTTCTGATATGGGATATTTACCCCAAATACAAAGTCTTTATTGACGGCCGGGCACTGAACAATAGTGTAAACAATGTGGCCGACTCTATATTAAAAAGCTATCCCGGATGGCAGGGGTACCTCGATGCCTTCCACATCAATTTCATACTTGTGCCCGTGGTCTTCAGGGAATCCGGGTATGTGGTGCCGCTTCCGGTTTCCCTTATAAACGACCCGCAATGGAAACTCGTTTTCCTGAAAAACAACCAGGCTGTATTCGTAAGAAATGCCAGCGGGAACCGGGACATCATCCAGAAATACGGGATGGATAAAAAAGATGTTTTAAAAGAGATAGTAGAGGTTGAAAATATACTTGGTTTTGCGGGCGGGAACCCCATTTTCGTTATAAACAAGGCAGATGCTTTAGAGGCTCTTGGTTACACGCAGCAGGCGCAGCAGCTTTACTCTATGTACCCTTCATGGGTCAGGGACAAAATAAGCACCCTTTTCAATTACTATCCCCGGAATGCTGCCTCCCCTTCCCCCGCGGGCGGGTAAAGCTTCTTCTCTCAGAGTTCACCCCAGCAGTTCCTGGGCAATTTCCTTTGAATGCCAGGCGATGGCCCTGAAGGAATCAAGTATATCCATATAAAGAGAAGACGCCCTTGGCAGGCATATCCCTTCCGCGATGCGCTCACCGTGGCGCAACACAAACTTCCGTGCGCTTTCAGAGAAAACAAGCTCCGCCTGTTTTACACGCCCGGCCAGCGCGAGGTCTCCGGACGAAAGAGTGCCGGATGTGCTCACGAGTATGCCCTTCAGCTCCACGAACAGATAATTGACCTCGTCCATCGCCTTGTCGCTGAAGCGGACCCCCTCCGTGCACAAGGCCCTGAGCGCTCTGTTAATATTCTCCATATATTCGCATATCCTCTCGATATGTCCCGGAACGGAGGTATACTTAAGGAATGAGGGGTCTTTCTCCCCGGTTTCCAGCAGCTTTAGAACCAGGCCGGGCTGGCGTCTGCGAACATCGCGGATGATCCGGTTCGCCTCATCCAGGAAGACAGTGCGCGAGTGGAGCGAGCTTTTCTGTTCGAACTCTACCGCATCAATGACCTTCATGAGCAGCTCGTAAATGCCGCTTACCGTCTCTTTGGGCTCCAAAATCAGCCTCCCGCCCCTTTAATATAGGATAACAGACGCGGCGGCCCCGGCAGAAAATCTTTTTTCGAATATAACTTTTTTGCTTGAATCAGCATCCCCTTCGGTGTATACTCACCTTGAAATATGAAAAAGCTGCTATGGCCATTGCCATTGATCGTCTTTTTCCTGGCCTCCGGGACCGTGTTTGCGCAGCACGGCGACGGGATAAAGAAAAGAAGGCCGCTCCCCGAAGAATACGGCACCATTATCATAAACAACTACTCTGAATACAACGGGCTGGCCGCTGTTGTATATCCACACTGGCTGCACCGGTCTATCTATACCTGCAGGCTCTGCCACGTGGATGTGGGCTTTGCCATGAAGGCGGGAGGAACTGGAATAACGGCCAGGGACAACGAGAAGGGTTTTTATTGCGGCACCTGCCACAATGGCAAGATGCTCTTCAGGGGAAAACCGGTCTTCAAGGCATGCGAGCCGTCCCGCTCCACACGCGGCTGGATTTCGGCCCAAGAGGCAGGACGCTGCGACAAATGCCACTCGGATGGCAAACAACCGGATCAGGATTACGATTTCTATTCGTTCACAGCGGGTTTCCCCAAAGAAAGATTCGGAAACGGCATCGATTGGGAAAAGGCGGAGGCCGAAGGGAAAATCCATCTGATCGATTTCATAAACGGCGTTTCCGCAAGGAGGCCGGATTTCCCCATACCCTCCGATGACGCCATAATACCAAAAATAAAAGGGATGCCGAAGGTCATATTCTCGCATAAGAAGCATATGGACTGGAGCGGCTGCGAACTTTGCCATCCTGAAATATTCAGCATAGAAAAAGGCGGAGACGAGATGTCCATGACAGATAACTTCAACGGTGAATATTGCGGTGCCTGCCACGGGAAGGTCGCCTTTCCGCTCATAGAATGCGATCGGTGCCACCAATCCACCTCCCAGTAAAAACAAAGACCCGTCCTTGCCGTCACACATCGTCCGCAGGCAGGCGGACATGGGCGGCGCTGGCGGGTTTTTTGCTCCTTTTACTTTTCTTTTCGCGCGCCTTTGCCATGATGGGCCCTCAAAACTTCAACTTCGCGGCCGACCCCCCTGCCCAGTCATACGGAAATATAATAATGAAGCCAGAGGGGGCCAAACCGGTCATCTTCTCGCACTGGGTGCACCGGCTCCGTTACACCTGCAGGGTATGCCACTTCGAACTGCAGATCAATTTCAAGGCCGGCACGACCGGGATAACAATGGAAGACAACGTGGAAGGGAAATATTGCGGGGCCTGCCACAACGGCAAGACCGCGTTCGGGATTGAAAACTGCGGACGCTGCCATAAAGGAGGAGCGGGACCCGATGAAAAGGAATTCGCAAAAAAAACAAGCGGGCTGCCCACCACGGAGCACGGCAACCGAATAGACTGGAACCTGGCAATGGAAGAAAATTATATAAAACCTGCAGATTATCTTACAGCCAAGCCGGAGAAATTCCAGTTCAACCAGGCCATCACGATCAGAGCCGCATGGGATTATGTCCCCTCGGCTGTATTCCCGCACAAGGCCCATAACCGGTGGCTTGATTGCAACAATTGCCATCCGGACATATTCGATATCAAAAACAGGACAGAGGAGCAAAACAGAATGGAGTCTTATTTCAAGGGAAAGTTCTGCGGCGTCTGCCACGGCAAGGTCGCATTTCCCCTGAAGGACTGCAGCAGATGCCATCTCGGCATGACAAACTGGAGGTAATCTTTTTTGAAAAAAATGATGCTGGCAGCCTTTTTAGCAGTTTTAATTTTGTGCGTCGCCGCTTTCGCTGCGGGGCAATCTTCCGAAGGGCAATCCTCCGGCACAGGGCATCCTTCTGATACGGGGCAACTGAACGGGGCAGGCGCGTCCGGGCAGAATGCATGGATAGAGCAATTCAACGATGTCTGCTCGGCGACAACGGCAAGCATGGCCCTTTCAAAAGGCCAGCTGAAATCCCGTATCAGCCGCACGGATGCTCTGAAACTAAGGCTGGACGGACTGGAAGAGAGCGCAAAAAAGGTATATTCAAGAAGGCTCAGGATGTGCCATGACATGTATGACTTCTCCCTCAAGGCCAAGGAAAAAGCGGACACCAAAAAATAGAACTCCGTAACTTCGGGGCCTGAAGTTGACCCGGAGGCCCCGCTTATGGATAATGATGTATACGGAGTTTTAGGGTGGGTCCGCCGCCGGCAGCCCGAAAGGCAAACCCGAAGAACAGGCCCCGGAAAAACAAAATTGAAAGGACTTCGGCAAGGGAATCCAATGAGGCGTTCTGTAATTTTTTTACTTTTTTTGCCTGTCTGCGTCCTGGCGCTGGCCGCCGGATGCTCAAAAAAACAGATCAAACCGGTCCCTGAAGGGGCCGTCTATTTCAACAAGTCAAACACTATCGTCCAGGCGCTTAGGAGCGGCTATGCCGCAAAAGATGCTGCGGCGATAAAAGCGGTCAGCACGGACAAGGGGTATAAGGAAATAGCCCCCAACCTGGGCAGGTTCGATTCCGTGAAGCTGACCTTCACAACCAGATGGGTTGACGTAAGCAACAAGGGCGTGACCGTGAACGTCGAATGGAACGGCGTTTGGACCAAGAACGGGAAAAAAGACAGTGAGCAAGGGATGGCGGTCTTCGAGCTTACCGGGCAGCCGCTTAAATTCAGTGCCGTCCTTACCGGGAGCCCCTTCATATACCCGCAATAGGCACCTTTACTTTTAAGCCTGCCGCTATGATAAAATAAACGAGGTTTCCAATTAGAGGACGGGCCATTTCCGGTTTTCTGGTCTGGCTTTGACGTCCGGCTGTGATTTGATTTAATGCCCGATTTTGATTTTGATTCAATGCAGGTTCATCTCGATTGAAAGAACCGGAAATAAACGAATCACTTATAAAAGAACACGGCCTTACGGCCAGTGAGTACGCCAAGATCCTCGAAATCCTTGGCCGGACGCCCACATTTACCGAATTGGGCATCTTCTCGGTCATGTGGAGCGAGCACTGCTCCTACAAAAGCTCCAGGCTCCATTTCAGAAATTTCCCTACTTCCGCTCCATGGGTGGTGCAGGGGCCCGGCGAAAACGCGGGTGTCATAGACATCGGCGAAGGGCTTTGCGCCGTATTCAAGATGGAGTCCCATAACCACCCCTCATTCATTGAGCCTTACCAGGGGGCGGCAACCGGAGTGGGCGGAATACTCAGAGATATATTCACCATGGGCGCAAGGCCGGTGGCCAGCCTCAATTCCCTCAGGTTCGGCCCGGTTGACGACCCTCTTCAGCGCCGCCTGCTTTCGGGCGTTGTCTCCGGCATAGCCGGTTATGGGAACTGCATCGGGGTGCCAACCGTGGGCGGAGAGGTATATTTCCACCCCTGCTACGCGGGAAACAACCTGGTAAACGTCTTTAATCTGGGCATAGTTAAAAAAGACAGGATATTCAAGGGGACCGCCTCCGGGACGGGAAACCCCGTCATATATGTAGGCTCAAAGACCGGGCGTGACGGCATACACGGGGTCACCATGGCAAGCGAGGAATTCACCGATGATGCCGAGCAGAAAAAACCCAATGTCCAGGTCGGCGACCCTTTTACTGAAAAACTTCTTTTGGAGGCCTGCCTTGAGGCGATGAGCAAGGACCTCATTGTTGGCATCCAGGACATGGGCGGGGCCGGGCTTACGTCCTCCTCCTCTGAAATGGCGGGAAGGGCCGGCACCGGCATCGAGCTCCATATAGAAAAAGTGCCTCCGCGCGAAAAAGACATGATACCCTACGAATTCATGCTCTCTGAAAGCCAGGAACGCATGCTCATAGTGGCTCAGAAGGGGAAGGAAGAAGACCTCCTGAATATCTTCCGCAAATGGGACCTTGAGGCGGTGGTTATCGGCAGGGTCATGGACGACGGCTTTTTAACGGTAACCTGGAACGGCAAGACGGTCGCGCAGATACCGGCCGCGAAAATCTCAAGCGAGGCCCCTCTCTATGACAGGCCCTCCGTGCGGCCAGCCTGGCAGGACGGCCTCCAGAGTCTGGATCTGAATTCCATCCCGCTTCCCGGGGATTACAACGGGGTCCTGCTTGAACTTCTGGCATCCCCGAATATTGCCTCAAAAGAGATGATATGGCAGGAATACGATCACATGGTGAGGACAAACACGGTGGTCCTTCCGGGATCGGATGCCGCCGTTATCAGGGTGAAGGAAAGCGGGGGCAACGGGATCACCGGCCTGGCCATGACCGTAGACTGCTCCAGCCGCTATTGCTACCTTGACCCTTACCTTGGCGGAATGCACGCGGTGGCGGAGGCCGCAAGAAATATAGCATGTTCCGGGGCGAGGCCCCGCGCCGTAACCGACAACCTTAACTTCGGCAACCCGGAGAAGCCTGAGGTCATGTGGCAGTTCATAAACGCAGTGAAAGGCATAGGCGAGGCCTGCCGTGCCCTGCAAACCCCCGTCATAGGCGGCAACGTAAGTTTCTATAACGAGACAAAAGGCCAGGCGATATATCCTACCCCGACCATAGGTATGGTTGGGATACTCGATGACGTGGAAAGGCACCTGACCCAGGGGTTCAAGCTAGAAGGAGATGTAGTGGTGCTTCTGGGCCTCACCAAAGAGGAACTTGGCGGCTCCGAATACCTTGCCGTTATCCACGGGATGGAAAAAGGAATGCCGCCATCACTGGATTTGCAGGCCGAGGCCAGGCTGCATGAGCTTTTGCTTGAAGCGGCGCCCATTTTGCACAGCGCCCATGACTGTTCCGAAGGGGGAGTAGCTGCCGCTTTGGCGGAGTCATCGATTTCCGGCAATATCGGGGCTGACATTTCCCTGGAAGCAAAGGGACTTTCAACACCGGGAATAAGAAAAGACGCGCTGCTGTTTGGGGAGTCCGCCGGAAGGATAGTGGCAAGCCTTGCCGAAGGGGACCTTCCCTCGCTCAGGCTTCTTTGCGAAAAACATGGAGTCCCTGTTTTTGCAATAGGTAAAACCGGGGGCAAAAACCTACGGATAGATTCCGGGATAGACGTCCCTGTGGGCAGACTCTCCGAAGCACACAAAAACTCGCTAAAAGACCGTGTGGAATCTAGATAAGTTCAGGGAAGAATGCGGTGTGTTCGGGGTATTTGGCCACCCCGAGGCGGCCAACCTTGTTTACCTGGGGCTGTATGCCCTTCAGCACCGGGGGCAGGAGAGCGCGGGCATCTGCTCCTCTGACGAAAAACAGCTGCACCTGGAAAAATCTGTCGGCCTTGTGGCGGACATATTCAACGAAAAACGCCTCAAGAAACTGCCGGGTTATATGGCGATCGGCCATAACCGTTATTCCACCGCCGGCGGCAGCAATCCCAAAAACGTCCAGCCGATACTGGCAAACTTCTCCATGGGACAGCTCGCCATAGCCCATAACGGCAACCTGATAAACGCCTTTGAGCTGCGGAAATCGCTTGAAAAGGAAGGGGCGATATTCCAGTCAACCTCTGACAGTGAGGTGTTCATCCACCTTATCGCCCACTCACGAGAGGAAGACATCAAAGACAGGATAATCATGGCCCTGCACGAGATAGCTGGCTCCTACAGCCTCATTATCCTTACCGAAAAGAAACTCATAGCTGTCCGCGACCCCTTCGGGGTGCGGCCGTTGAGCCTTGGCAAGGTAGACGGCGCATATGTGGTGGGCTCGGAGACATGCGCCTTCGACCTTATAGGCGCTGAATACATAAGAGATGTGGAACCCGGCGAGATGGTGGTAATAGACGCCAACGGGCTTACATCCTATCCAAGGTGCGTTGTGGCCCCAAGGCGGGCCTTCTGCATATTCGAATATATCTATTTCGCCCGCCCGGACAGCCGCATCTTCGGCGGCCACAGCGTGAACACCGTACGCAAACAACTGGGCAAGCAGCTTGCCATAGAGCAGCCCGTCGATGCCGACATAGTCATTCCGGTGCCGGACTCCGGCGTCCCGGCAGCCCTCGGTTATTCCGAACAAAGCGGCATCCCTTTTGATTTCGGCCTTATAAGGAACCACTATATCGGCAGGACCTTCATTGAACCAAAGCAGAGCATAAGGCATTTCGGGGTAAAAATCAAACTAAACCCGGTCAGGGACCTCCTGGAAGGCAAAAGGGTCATAGTCGTTGACGATTCCATAGTCAGGGGCACAACCAGTAAAAAGATAGTGAAGATGCTCCGGGAAGGGGGAAATGTCCGCGAGGTGCACATGAAAATAAGCTCCCCCCCGACAAAGGGCCCATGCTTCTACGGCATAGACACGCCTACGAGGCAGGAGTTGATAGCCTCAAGCCATAACGTTGAGGAGATCCGGCGTTATACAACGGCGGACAGCCTGGCCTACCTGAGCCTTGAAGGCCTCTTCAAGGCCATACCCGATCCTGAGAACTTCTGCAAGGCCTGCTTTGACAACGAATACCCGATAGTCTTTCCCGGCCAGGAAAGCCAGTTGGAGATGCTGTTCTAGATAAACATCCCGCTCCCTTCCCCCCCGATGCTCGAAATTTCCCGCTGAATTATTTAATATAGATTCTTACTTCCGAAACTATTTTTTGGAACTATTTTTACAAAGGAGGTCTTCACATCATGCCTGAGGAACACAATAAAGAAACCGGATTGGATGCAGCTTCTCTTAAGGGTTACAAGGAAAAAGTGGCCCCCGCAATGAAGGGGACCCTTACCTGGGAACGGGACCTCATATTCCACGGCCGCACCCAGCGCGGCTATGAAGTGGACTTCGACGCAAAGATAGAATGGGGCTGCGCTCCGACGGAAAGCCTTCTTCTATCACTGGCAGGCTGCATGGCCATAGACACCGTCTCATTCTTACAGAAGATGAGGGGGGAGATATCAGATTTCAAACTGGATATCATTGGCGAAAGGAACCCTACCCCTCCGCAGTATTTCACGCGCATCCAGATGGTCCTGACCATCACCGGCAAGAACATAACGGAAAAACAGGTGAAAAAGGCGGTCGCACTTTCGCATGAGAAATACTGTTCCGTCTATCACAGCCTGAGAAAAGACATGGAAGTAAATGTGGACTACGTTTTGAATACCGAGGAGTGAGTTTTGTAAAGTATGGGGGCTTAAGCCCCCATACCCCCATAAAAATCAACGGCTGGAATCTTTCCAAAAAAACTTACGTTATTTCAAGCTGACAAGGATGCCGTTCAAGCGGGCCGCAACCACCGCGACCTCATCGTCCGCGATGGTCCTTGCGTCAAGCAGGAGCGCGTCTTCCCTTATCCTTGCGACGATTGGCGGTCTGCCTGTTCTAAGCTTCTGTTCCATCTGGTTTGGCGTGAGCAAACTATGGCGGACCGAAAGGCAAAAAGTCCTGAGGCTTACGCCAGGCAGTGAGCCGCCCCCGGCCTCGGAAATATCCTCTATCACATCCACTGAGATATCTTTTCCTTTTTCAATACCGGAGGCAAGCCTTCCGGCCCTTTCGCGAATGGACTCTGGCGTGTCAAGCAGCATCCTCAATGCGGGTATCTCTTTGGCCGCCTTTTCCTCATCGGCATAAGCAAAGAAAGTGGCCTGCAGGGCGGCCAATGTCATTTTATCTATCCGGAGCGCTCTTGCCAGCGGGTTCCGGTTCATTTTCTCTATCACCTGCTGCTTGCCGGCGGCAATGCCCGCCTGCGGGCCGCCAAGCAGCTTGTCGCCGCTGAAGGTAACAATATCAAGACCAGCCTCCAAAACCTCTCTTACGACCGGCTCCGTCCCAATGCCGCGGGATTTCAGATCGAACAGGCAGCCGCTCCCAAGGTCGAACATGACCGGTATTGGATCTTTCTGTTTTCCCCCAAGCGTCACAAGCTCCTCAATGGAAACATCAGAGGTGAAACCGGTTATCTTGTAATTTGACTGGTGCACCTTTAGTATTAGCGCGGTCTCCTCGCAAATTGCCCTCTCATAGTCCCGCAAGTGGGTCTTGTTCGTCGTGCCGACCTCCCGGAGGATCGCCCCGCTTTGGGCCATTACATCCGGCACCCGGAAGGAGCCGCCTATCTCCACGAGTTCGCCCCGGGAGACTATCACCTCTTTCCCTTTTGCCAGGGACGAGAGCGCAAGAAGGACGGCCGCCGCGTTGTTGTTGACTACGGTCGCGTCGGGGGCTCCCGTGATCTCTTTTATCAATTCCCGGAGGTGGGCATACCTCTTGCCCCTTTTGCCTTCTTTCAGATTATATTCCAGGTTGGAATACCCTTTGGATATCTCCGCCACGCTCTTAAGGGCCGCCTCTGAAAGTGGGGCCCTTCCAAGGTTCGTATGGAGGACCACGCCGGTTGCGTTTATTGCCGCCCTCAGGCTGGGGGTAACATAGCTTAAGATCAGGCCTTCGATGCCGCGTGCGATGGAGGCCGGGTCTGCCGCCGGGGACTCACCTTTCCTTATCCTGTTTCTCAGGTCCTCTACGTGCTCCCTTATGCCCTTAAGCACAAACCTCCTGGGATAGAGAGCCAGCCATTTGCGCCCTTCCGGGCTTTTTAGAGTCTCATCAACGCCAGGCAGGCCTTTAAGGCGTGTCTTTATGTCCTCTGTTTCCATCCCGTTAGTATCCAATACCGGCTGGTTTTCGTCAAGGGCAAATGGACCTTTTCTTTTTTATTGACTACGCAGCATCAAAAAAACAGCGTAACAAGAAACGCAAGGGTAAGGGCTATCATTATGACGGTGGTCGCCCATGCTATCCAGTTGAACGTCCGGGAGTTTACATATTTCTCCATCAGGGATTCCTTGTTTATGAGCATAAGCATGAATATGAGGACGAAGGGCAGCATCACCCCGTTGAAGACCTGCGATATCCACATGATAGGGATAAGGGGAGCCTTGGGAATAAGGATGATAATGGCGCCCGCCGCTATGAGGAGCGTGTAGAGCCACATGAACTGGGGGGCTTCCTTGAAGGTCTTGTTCACGCCCGCCTCCCAGCCCATGCCTTCGCAGATGTAATAGGCGGTGGCAAGCGGGAGTATGGAGCCCGAAAACAGGGAGGCGTTCGCCAGCCCAAAGGCAAAAAGGATGGATGCGTACTTTCCGGCCATGGGGGCAAGCGCCTTGGCCGCGTCGTCCGCGCCGTTTATGTGTATTCCGGCCTTGAAAAGTGTGGCCGCGCAGGCGACTACAATGAACAACGCCACTACATCCGTCATAATGCATCCTATTATCACATCCAGCCTTGATGCCCAGTACTGGTCTTTCCTTATTCCTTTTTCCACCACCGCGGACTGCAGGTAAAACTGCATCCAGGGCGTAATAGTGGTGCCTATAACGCCGATCAGCGTGACCACGTACGCCGAACTGAAATGAAAAGCGGGCACCACCGTATTGACCGCAACCGCCTTCCAGTCCGGCTTCGCCATTACGGCGGAGGGAATATAGACCAGGTAAACGGCGCAGACGAAGAGGAATATTTTTTCAAACATCCTGTAGGAGCCCTTCACCACAATGAGCCAGATAAAGACGGCGCCTATGGGCACCGCTATGTATTTGCTTATCCCGAATATCCCCGTGCTTGCCGCCCACCCCGCAAACTCAGCGGCCGTGTTGCCCATGTCCGTTATGAACAGGAAGACCATGAGCCAGAAGGTGATCTTTATCCCGTAGTTTTCCCTTATCAGGTCAGCAAGGCCTTTTCCTGTAACCGCCCCCATCCTGGCCGACATCTCCTGTACGACCACAAGCGCTATGGTCATGGGGATGAGCGTCCAGAGCATGGAATACCCGAAATGTGCGCCCGCTATGGAGTAGGTGGCTATGCCGCCCGCGTCGTTGTCAATGTTGGCCGTTATGAGGCCCGGCCCGATAATGGACAAAAATATGAGGAAGCTCCGCCAACGGCCAAAGCGTTTCACGACCTCCTCCTTTTTCTCCTGGGAAGAAGTCTGTCTATGATATCGTCGATGGTGACCACGCCCAGCATGTTGCCCTGATCATCCACCACCGGCATGGCCACAAGGTTGTATTTGGAGATGGTCTCGAGATCGGAA
>JAKAMR010000100.1 GCA_021812785.1 Nitrospirota bacterium | reverse complement strand
AATGAACTCGTAACCGAACCTTCCCTTTATGCACAGGTTTCCCCTGTTCACCGGGGACTCGTAATCGGAGGTTACCTTGGTCACTTTCCCTCCGATAACATTCAGATACATGGAGCAGCCAGTACCGCAATAAGTGCAGGTTGTCTTTATCTTTTTTACGGAGTGGCTCCTGCCGGTCCCGATGGAAGGCTTCTCCACAAGCGCGCCCGTGGGGCAGGTGGAGACGCACTGTCCGCAGAAAAGGCAGTTTTCAGGGGAGAGGGACCTGCCGAAGGCGGTGTCCGGCCTCGCGTTAAACCCCCTGCCGGTCATGTCTATCGCGCCCTTGAGCATAACGTTTTTGCAGATGTTCACGCACCTTCCGCAAAGGATGCATTTATTGGGGTCAAAGGATATGAAAGGGTTGTCCTCCTTTTTTGGGAGGTTCCACCGTTCGCCTTCGTATTTGCTGGGGGCCGCATCATAGATGAAAGCCAATTCCTGCAAAGAGCAGTCCCCGGCTTTTCCGCAGCGCAGGCAGTCGTTAGGGTGGTTGGAGAGGATCAGGGAGAGCATCGTCCGTCTGAGGTCTGTGAGGCTATCGCTCTCTGTTGTGATCTCCATGCCGTCTTGTATCGGCGTAGTGCACGAAGAAAGCGGCCTGTTTATGCCTTTCACCTCGACCAGGCAAAGCCTGCAGCCACCGTAGGCTTCCAGGCGGGGGTCAAAGCAGAGGGTGGGTATGAAAATGCCCGCTTCCCTGCATACCTCAAGGATGGTCTTGCCTTCCTCGCAATCGATCGGTTTTTGGTCTATTAGGACCTTAATCAACTTTCCAGCCTGTTTCCCAGCCAATTTTCCGCCTCTCCTTTCGCCGCGAAGAACTTTCCGCAAAAGTCGTACTTGTACCCCCTATTTTACCCTGCGGCAGGCAAATTTCTCAAACAATTGCCTATAAAAAATAATAATGCCTTTATCATCTGGCGGCATTTTATCCGGCTGTTTTCCTGCGGGGCCTCCACCTTAATACGTGTTCAACCAAAAGCAGTCACCCTGGAGAAGCCTTTTCGATTTTATTCCTACAAAAACGTCGGGCCAGCGGCATCAAAGGATTTTCTTCGGAAAAATATATAAATAGCGGCATGTTGACATCAGCGCAAGGAGTGATAGAAATAGGTCAGGCATGAATAAAACGGAGGGTATTACGCGCTTGTCTTTTCCATCTGGGCTTTTTGTTTTTGTTTCGGTCTTTGCGTGCGCTTTGGGCCTGTGTGCGGCAGGGCGGGGGGCCCAAAGCGGAGCGGACCTTTACAAGGCCAATTGTTCCGGCTGCCACAAGGTAGACGGCCGGGGCATACCTGGTCTGGTCCCGCCCCTTGCCGGAGACCCGGTGGTCACGGACGCCGATTCCGCAGAGCAGATCCGCACTGTTCTTTTCGGGAAGCAGGGGGAAACAATAAACGGCACAAGATATGTTATTTATATGCCTTCCTGGGCAGGCGAGCTTTCGGACCGGGAGATCGCGGCCATAATAAACCATGAGCGTTCAAGCTGGGGAAACCATTCCCCGAAGGTCTCACCCAGGGGAGTCGCCAGTATACGCAGCGACGGTCCGCGCTGACCCCTCGCCGCTCCCACGACGGCAATGGGCCCCGCTTCAAAAAGGGAAAAAACAAAAAACTGTTGACTATAATTTTCCCGGCCCTTAAAATGCGCTTATGCGTGAAATGAAAATAACAGGGGTGATGTCTTAATGGCTCCCAGGCCCAAGAAAGGGAGGGTTTGCGAGTGTTCGTATATGGGAAAGGCATTCAAGCCCACGGGAATCCCGATGACCAGGATAGAGAAGATAACGCTTTTAAGGGATGAACTGGAAGCCCTTAAGCTTTGCGACATGGATGGTCTGACCCAGGAACAGGCGGGGCTCAGGATGGGCATTTCCAGGGGGACCGTTCAGCGGATACTGGCAAGCGGAAGGAAGAAAGTGGCGGAGGCCCTTTCCGGATGCAAGGCCATCGTGCTTGAAGACATCATGTGCGAATAAAAGAGGATAAAAAAAGAAAAAAAGACTACAGCCCGAACTTCCTGAAAAGGAAATATTTGGGTAAATCCAGAAGCAGCATGTAGACGGCGGAAAACGCCAACATGATGACTGCCAGGTGGAAAGGAATAGAGGGAACGGCGATGCCGTATGTGCTTACAAGCGTGAACCCGATGATAGTTAAAACGTTAAGGAAAACAAGTTGCCCTCCGGGGCGCGATGACCAGAAGTGACGCCTTTCCCGCACTATCAGCACCCTGAACTGGCTGTTGAAAATAAGATTTAGCATCACCATTGTACGCAGCCTGTCCAATCCGAGATGAAAATACCGTATTCCCGCAAGCATCATGACGGCGTCTCCGGCCGCCATCAGCATACCGGGGAAAATCGACGCGATGGTGATATTTCTTATGTTCCACTTGTTAGGGCTTGCCGTGTGCTCCACGTTGTCCGTTGCCAGTGACATCGTGACAAAATCATTAGCGAACACGAGCAGGGACATGCCCAGCAGGGACAGCACTATTTTATGGAGCCACAGAAAGCCCATGGTCAGAATGCCTACGAATTCAATGACCTTTGTTACCTTGTTTATGACCCATGTGAGCATCCGCTGATATATCTTTCTGCTTGTTTTTATGGCGTCGATTATTACTCTTGTGCCGGGTTCCGTAAGCACTACGCTGGCAGAGGCCTTGGCCACATCGGTTGAACCGCTTACTGCTATGCCCATCTCGGCCTGTCTGAGTGCAGGGGCATCGTTTACGCCGTCTCCGGTCATCCCTACCATATGCCCGCCGGACTGAAGCAGCTTTACCACCTTGTATTTGTCCTCCGGGTATATCTCTGCAAAACCGTCTATTTTGCCAGTGAAAATACGTGTGCGGCCTTCCGCAAGGCCGCCAATGTCCGTGGCCCTGGTGATATTGCCGCCTATCCCCGTTTGCAGCCCTATCTCCCTGGCTATGGCGAGGTTGTCCCCGGTCAGCATTATCGGTTTTATTCCAAGCCCCCGCGCTTCGCCTATCATGGTTTTTGAGTCCGGCCTTGGAGGGTCTGCCATCGCCAGCAGGCCCATCAGTTCCAGGTTCTCCAGGTCATCCCCCATTGAGCGCGCAACAGCCAGCGTCCGGTAGCCCTTCCGGGAATAGTCATCGACAGTCTGCCCCAGGAGTTCCATGGTCTGGCTGTCTGCGGACCGGCACATCGAGGAAACCACCTGCGCGGCGCCTTTCACCGCCCTGAACCTTTTCCGGCCAGACTCGACAACCGCCTCGGTCCGTTTGGTGGAGGGGTCAAAAGGGATATAGGACATTTGTCTGACGGGGCCTGAAAAACCTGTGTGTTCCTTCGCGGCGTGGCCGATCACGGCCAGGTCGATCAGGTCCATGCCCTCTTCCCTGGAGGCCAGCGCGGCCACGGCGGCAACTTCTTCCTTTTTATGGCCGGCAAAGGGTTTCACTTCCACCACGGAGAGCTTGTTTTCCGTTATTGTGCCCGTCTTGTCAAGGCAAAGGATGTCTATCGAGGCGGCGTCCTCCACCGAATCCAGCCTTGTCACCAGGGCCCCCTTGCGGGCCAGTTCCATGGCCCCGGCAGCCTGCACTATGGTAAGCACGGCCGGCAGGGCCACCGGTACTGCCCCCATCAAAAAGATCACCGTAAAGGTCATGATGGTCAGGATGCCGGTTTTTATGTAGAACGCGTAAGCTCCCACCAGAACGGATGCCACGATGCCAAAGTACATCATGTATTTGACCACGGCCATAATCACATCTTCCTGATGGGACTTGGGTTTGGCTACTTTGACCAACCCGGCGGTCCTGCCGAAGTAGGTATTTGCGCCGGTATTGACAACCAGGCATTTTGCCTCGCCCCTTTTTATCACGCTGCTGGAATAGATGACTGACAACGCCCGCGCCTCCACAGGAAGGGATTCCCCAGTCAGGGCAGATTCATCCAGGGACAGGTTCCCGTCCAGGACCTTCGCGTCTGCCGGGACAATGTCTCCGATCTTGACTGATATGACGTCGCCAGGCACGACCTCACGGGAGACCGTCGTCATCCATGCGCCATCACGAAGCACGCGGGCCTTGATGGCCAGCTTCTTTTTAAGAAGCTCCACCGCTTTTTGAGAACTGCGGGAATGCATATGGCCAATGACGGCGTTTAAAGTGAGGAGCGCGAAAATTATGCCGGCCTCAAGGCGGTGGGCAAGCAGAAAGGAAAGCCCCATTGCCAGCTCCAGGAGCCATGGCATGGGACCCCAGTAGCGCCGCATGAACTCAAGGAGCGGGTTTTTCCCCTTTTCCGTTATTTCGTTCGGGCCGAATTTTTTTAGGCGATTGTCGGCTTCGGCTTCCGTAAGGCCGCCTGACGATGTCTCAAGCAGGTCCAGCGCATCTTCGGCGGACAACTTTTTATACTCGGACGTCCCGAGTATTTTTTCTTTTTTCCGCCCCTGAAAGGCCAGATCTTTAGTCCTTTCTGACAATAATGACGGTGCATTGCGCCGTTGCGGCAACGTTTCTGGACACTGACCCCAAAAGCAGTCCTTCCAGTTTTGATCTGCCCCTGTGGCCGACTACTATCAGCGGGCACCCCTTTTTCTGTGCGAACTTCACTATCGTTTCCGCCGGATGCCCCACGGCTATTTCGGTGTTGATGTCGATATTTTTGGCTCTCGCCTTTTCTTCAAGGCCTTGTAGCAGCGTTTGATATTGTTTAGTGGTCTCATTAAGAAGGTTGTCCGCTTCAACTAGGTACAAGCCCTCGGGGGGTTGAATAACCGTGAGCACGGAAATGCCGGATGCAGGTTTGCATGAGGACGCCATATCGAGTGCAAAATCAAAGGCCTTGTATGATTCCTCGGACGCGTCAAAACCAACGAGCATTTTTCCGGTCATTTAAACGCCCCCTTTCAGTTGGGTAGTTTTTACTCCTTGAGAAATTCGGTTCATACCGTCCCCTGTACACAGTGTATTCCAATTTAGAATGTCTTTAAAGAAAAATCCTTCCGGCCAAATCTCCTGGCGGGTTGCTGAAAACAAAATGTCCCAAGCCTGGCATTCTCCGAAGTCCGTTATTCCCGGCCTGAAATTCGGGAGCGACGGGAATACATGCAAATATAAGCCATCGAAAAATTGAGTTCCTGGTTTGTTTGACTTTTTCGCAGCATACCCATATAATGTGCATATGCACAAATTAAAGGAGGCAGAAAACCATGAATATTTGTTTTCCGGTCGGGAAAGACGAGGGTCTTGACAGCAGGGTATTTGAACACTTCGGCTCAGCGCCGGCTTTTCTTGTGGTAGATGTAGAAAGCAAGGAGAAAAAAACGCTTATAAACGGGGACCAGCACCATGCCCACGGGATGTGCAGCCCTTTTAAGGCCCTTTCCGGAGAGCAGGTGGACGCCGTTATTGTGGGGGGCATCGGCAGGGGCGCGCTAATGAAACTGAGCGGGGCCGGCATAAAGGTTTACAAGGCCCTTGAAGGGACAGTCGCCGGAAATATGAAGCTTTTTGAGGAAGGGCGATTGCCCGTTTTCAGCACCGTTATGGTGTGCCCCGGCCATGAGGGCTGTGCCCATTAAAATCTTTAAGTAAAAAACCCCGCGAAGGCGGGCCGGACCAAGGAGAAATGAAGGAAAGAATTGAAAACGGCAAAAATAAAAAATTCGTTTTCATCATCACGCATTCCCACGATAACCCGGATGTGGTGGCAGGGGCGATGCAGCTTGCCACCAACATGAAGGCCTTTGACATGGAACTTGATTTCTTCTTTATGGACAAAGGCGTTCTGCTTGCAAAAAAGGGGTTTGCCGAAACGCTCTCATGGCAGAAGAAGGACGAATTTTCACCTGTCGCGGAGCTATTAAAGACGCTCTCGGATTTCGGCGTACGGTTCTATATTTGTGCTTCCTGCGTGAAGCACTATGAGCTGGACAAGGCGGAGCTTATAGAAAATTCCCAAGTAAAGCCCGGGTCCTTTTTGGCGGAGATGCTTTTGGAAAGGCAAAGCCTTTCATTCTAATAAGGTCCTGAGGCAGGGTCTTAGTTTCCAAGCCTTCTTTTGCTTTTTGATTTTCTTGTTTTTTCTTTTTTCCCAAAAAAGAGGGGCTCTCTCCATTTGAAGGGAGCCCCGGACAAGTGGGAAGAGGATAATACCTATATAAACAAACTGCTCTGGGATTCCTGGGCGAACTCAATGAACCTGTCCGCATCGGCCACTTCCACGCCATCCACCAGGTCTTCTTTCTTGTACCCCATCATCTGCATCGTTGCCGAGCAGGCCACGAACTTCACACCCGCGTCCCGGCACATCTGGAGCATTTCGGGGATGCCAGTCCAGTTTATATTCTTTGCCAATTGAGGCAGCATTTCCATTCCCGCAGGCGGGGGTATTTGTTTGTTTTTCTCTTTATGCAGGATGTTGATGCCGCCGAATGCGAAGAATATCCGCACATCCGTGTCCAGGGCCGCTGCCGTGGAACCGATCACCAGTGGGGCATATGCCATGTCCAGCGTGCCTTTACTGGCGATTATGGCCATCTTTTTTGAATCTGCATCGCCTGCCATTTGCCAAGTCCCCCTTCTCGGGAATATAGTTCATTCATATTACCAAGAAGGTATATATTTATCAATTAATATCGAAACTCTTAAATAAATTTCTAAATCCATTAATTGATGTTACCTAAAATTGCAATTATAATGCAAATATTTAATTCCAAGGTTAAAATCCGGTTCCCGGGGCATGGTCAACCACCAAAAGGTTCTTGGATCTTGACAGTGAACTATCGTTCACCTAGAATAAGGATATGAACGGTACCAGGGAAGAGCTGCTAAAGTCGAGGGTGGAAGACATAGCCGGGTTTTACCGGCAAAAAGGCAGGATGCCCAGTTTTTCGGAGATAGGGCAACTGGTGAATCTGGCCTCAAAAAACGCGGTTTCCAAGCTGGTGGTAAGGCTTGAAAGACTCGGCGTCCTCATGAGGGACGAAAAAGGAAGGCTCATCCCCCTGGGGCCGATATCATATGAAAAAGAAAGAGCCCAGAAAAAACTCAGGGTGCTTGGCACCGTTGAGGCTGGTTTCCCCAGCCCAGCCGAGGAGGAGCTTTCAGACAACCTGTCGCTGGATGAGCTTTTGATACAGAACCGGGAGGCCACTTTCCTTCTCAAGGTCTCCGGGGATTCCATGTCCGGGGCTGGAATACTTCCCGGCGACATGGTGATAGTGGACAAGGGGCTTGCGCCCAAAAGCGGGGACATAGTCATTGCGCAGGTCGATGGCGACTGGACGATGAAGTACCTTAGAAAAAGGGGGGCCGATGTCCGGCTTATTCCCGCAAACCCCGCCTATAAGCCCATAAGACCAAAAAACGAATTGAAGATAGCCGGGGTTGTGACCGCTGTCGTACGCAAATATAGGTAAAGTTCTACTTAAGAATAAGTATAGATAGGTTCTGCGGAAGTAAGGCAAGAAAAAACGGCAGGCTGATAAAAAAATATTTTATGGAATGCATGACGGCTAGTAAAGCGGTTTCAAACTGGTCAAGGTATATAAATATCCATGGTTGAAAGCCCCCTTACAATCCATTCGTGGCCACAGGCCATACTCCATGTGGACGCGGACGCCTTTTTTGCCTCCTGCGAGCAGGCCATTCACCCGGAATTGAGGGGCCGGCCGGTCATAACCGGCAAGGAGCGGGGCATCGTGGCCGCCGCAAGCTATGAGGCAAAAGCCAGAGGGGTAGGCCGTGGGATGAGTCTTTTAGAAGTAAAAAAGGTCTGTCCAGACGCCGTTATAGTCCCATCCGATTATGAGACGTACAGTCTTTTTTCCTTGAGGATGTTCGATATACTGAGGCGCTTTTCTCCGGATGTGGAGGAGTACTCCATAGATGAGGCCTTCATGGATTTGACAGGGCTCAGGCGTAGCTTCCACGGCCCTTATGAAATGATAGCAGGAAAAATGCAGGACACCATTGAGGCCGAGCTCGGTATAACGGTCTCCATCGGCGTAAGCCTCTCAAAGGTGCTTGCGAAGGTGGGCTCCAAACACGG
>JAKAMR010000099.1 GCA_021812785.1 Nitrospirota bacterium | reverse complement strand
CTTCAGCCATCCGCCGTATCGGCCGCAGTGGATGATCTGCGGGCACCACCGATTCCGCTGATAAATAACAAAAAAATCCTTCAGTATTTTTATCGTCACCACGCATATCGTCTTCCTCCTCGTTTCGGCATCTATTGAGGCTGAAAATGATATGCACTATTCATACCATTTGATAGGTGTTTTTCAACAACCTGCTAGGTCGAAGTCCCCCGTAGCGAGCCCGTGCAGATATAGCTCAGGCAGCATATCCCCAACCTCTCTTGTACGGCGCTTAAAAAGCGGCAATACCTTGCTTACAAACTGCTCTTCCGTACCCCTCACCCGGGGTCTTTTGATCTTTATCGTCCCGCTCATCAGTGCAAATTTCCGGGTTTTCCCGTAACCGTTGCGATATCCGCCAGGAACGTCGATCCCTTTTATCCGTTCGGATTTTCCCCTCGCCAGGAATTCCGTGACCTCTTCTTCAAGTATGTCCTGTATGAATTCCTGCACCTTAGCCCGGACCATGTCCTCCAATACCTCATATGCTGCGCTTGACGGCTTTGCCGTCCTGGTGATACTCTTTCCCACGGTGGTGTCTCCTTTCTTACGGTTGATTGGTCTCAACTTGAAAGGATACACCGCCTTTAACTATTTACACACTTTTTGAGGATACCTCTTATATTGCCAGATAACATGTACTGTCAACTATGCACAGTCCTCCTCAAAATAGACCTTTTGAGAAAGCAGGGCAAAGATAACCCGAAGTAGCTTATGAGCCGTTGCGCAAACCGCTTTTTTGTAGCACTGGCCTGCCTCTCTCTTTTTCGTGTAATATGCCCTGAATGTGTCATTGTGCTGAATTGCACATGTCGTCATGATCCAGATAACTCTTCTCATATGGCGATTGCCGCGTTTTGAAATTCTGCTCTTGCCATCGAATTTCCCTGATTGATAAACGGTCGGCTCAATACCAGCAAAGGCAATAAGTTTTTTATGCGAGTCGAAATTGTCGATGTTTCCCAACTCCGCAAGGAAAGTGGTCGCGGTGCCTTTGTCTATGCCTTTAATCGAGGTGATGATATTCAAATCCTCCAGGATGGCAGATTTGCAATACTCTGTGAGCGCCCTGGTGAGTTCGTCACGCCTGGCTTTGAGATGCAGCAGAGTGGATATCTTGCCCTTAAGAATAAATTCCTTTGCCGGGCTGACAGTCGCAACGGAGGCACGCGCGGCTTTGATCAGATCATCCGCCGTGTAGGTCAATCTGGGACCTACCCCTTTCCTTTTAAGCGCTTGCTCGATTTCCTTGCGCTTTGCAGCTTTTTACCGCGCGGGCAGAAGGAAATTCCTGCAGAAGATCGAGCATCACCATAGTGTGAACTTCGCAAATGGTCTCCAGTTCAGGGAAAAGCGTTTGAAGAAGCCTTTTGATTTCGGTTTTGCTTTCCGATATCTGGTCAGTTAATGATTCCCTCTCCCTTGCAAGATCCCTTAAGTCCTGGAGGTCCTGGGATATAGCGATCTGAGAAACAGAATCCTTATTGGCCAGGATGAATCGGGCGATAGTAAGAGCGTCCTTCTTGTCGGTCTTCGTTTTACGCAGAGAGAGTTTGGCAAAATTGGCGATCAGCAGAGGATTGATAACAAATGCATCGGTCCCTTTTGAGTTGAGGAAAGAAAAGAGATTGATGTGATAACACGCCGTTGACTCCATCGCCACCATTGCCTTGGCGAGGTCCTTGCAATTGCTTTTTAATGCCTTGTACAGCTTTGAAAACCCCTCCTCGTTCATGGAGAAGGTCATAGAAAAACGGCTCTCCCCATTTTCATCCAGACCATGGGCAGATGATGTCTCCTTAGAGATATCAACCCCCACAAAAAGTTTGTACACGCCGCCACCTCCCGTCCTCAGATTTCGAAAAGACAGGAATTGCCTCCCAGCCAATCCACCTTTGTCACAAGGGTTCGAAGACCCAATCAACCTATAAGGGCTTTGGGAGGCAGGGGACACACAGTACTCAGGATTCTCAGACCCAGGACGCAGCGAGTCCTCCTGCCTTTTTCCCCTCCTTTTATAACATACTCTGCGGGTAGGTGGACGCAGTCTTGCTTTTCACAAATTTTCAAAATATGCCATGATTCTAACGGAACTTCTCAGGAGAATAGTGCTGTCATATTTTTATTCGTTTTTAGCCAACAACCATGAGGCGGCTGAATGGAGAGTTAAGCCGGATGGCTTATCCGTCGGCATTTCGGGGGATCAAATCTCCCACTTTATCTGGCGTATTCTGGACCAGCGCGTATATTTCCACAACTCCATCTCGATCAGGCGCCAATCAAATATTTCAGGGTCATAGATTTTGCCGTGCTCTTTTGCATATTGGCTGTAGACCGGATGCTCACTGTCTCTTATGTCCTCACAGAATTTGTAATAGCCGCTGACGCCGCCGACATCCTCGGGCGGGCATGTCCTTCTTCCAGCCAGAAATTGTATGATCCTTTCGCCCGGGCCGGGAACGTAATTTTTATTTTCGAGCGTTATATGATGAAGCCAGGAATCCCCAAAATCATAGAGATATTCAAACACGGCATTTTCCTGGTTCACCAGTTCTCCCAGCCTGAAGCGGCCCTCTTCTTTACCGTCCTCCGGGGATTCGGGTTTTTCGGTATACCTTTGCCCACCGACCGTAAACTCGTGCTGATGGTAATCTTCCCAGCCCATGACGATCTGAAGGATATCATGAAGCCGGTCAAGGGTAATATCGGACGGGACAGCAATCCGCCTCCATATCTCAGGCATGATGCCGTCAACCGATATTTTTAAAACGCAACACTTGATTTTCATTTTCTTCCCTATTGATGGTTTTACCCTTTGAAGAGTGCAGACCCGGAACTTACCTTATAGCTTCCTTGAACGCCTTTCCAGCCGTGAACTTGGGCGTCTTTGAAGCCCTTATCTTTATGGCCTCACCGGTCCGGGGATTTCTTCCCGTCCTTGCGGCCCTTTTTGAAACGGCAAACGTCCCAAAACCTACCAGAGTAACCTTGTTTCCTTTTTTCAAAGCCTTGCCGATGCTTTCGATAAACGAATCCAAGGCCTTTTGGGCCCCAGCCTTTGTAATGCCCGCGTCCTGCGCCATTTTTTCAACAATCTCAGCCTTTGTCATTATTCCTCCTTTGAAATGTTTTGGCAGACAATTATAACATCGGAGGCCCCTCCGGAGTAGAGATGAACTTCGCGTTTCCCTCTGTTTTCAATCCGTCTGCTTTTTTGTTACCATAGAGTGCCGCTTGTTCCGGCGGCATCGTAATTTGACTGAGGAGTATTCGTAACTCCATGAAAATACTTGAATATTCAGATCTCGACATTTCGGGGCTGGGCCGCCAGTATCAAAAGTTGATAGGTTTCCTTGAAAAAGATGATTTCCAGTCCGCCCAGGTTAAAAAACTGGCCGGGCACGGCCTCTACAGGGCAAAGCTTGATGACAGCAACCGGCTGCTCTTTAAGATCATGGAGTACGAGGGGGCTCGTCATGCCCTCATCCTGGAGGTCGTGCGAAATCACGCCTACGAAAAATCGAAATTTCTTAACGGGGCAAAGCCAAATGAGTCGAGTATCCTGCCCGTGGATAAGCCCGGGCTTGCAAGGGAGGCCCTACCCTCCCTTGTCTATGTCAACCCTTTAGACAGGAGGTTTCACCTCCTCGACAAGATAATATCCTTTGATCCCTGGCAGGACGAGGTATACCGCGAGCCGGCCCCGCTAATCGTCATCGGCCCCGCAGGCAGCGGCAAGACGGCCCTTACCCTTGAGAAGATGAAGGTGGCGGCCGGCGAAGTGCTCTACGTGACCCTGTCCCGGTACCTGGCGGACAATTCAAGGAACATCTATTACGGCAACCGCTACGAAAATGACGGCCAGGAGCTGACATTTTTATCCTTCAGGGAATATCTCGAAACGATGCGCGTGCCGGAGGGCAGGGAGATCGCTTACAGCGCATTTGCAAGGTGGCTCATGCGGTTTCCGAGACAGCAGAGGGTCGCCGATGCCCATCGCCTGTATGAGGAGTTCAGGGGCGTGGTCACCGGCTCCGTAATCGACAAGCCGTGGCTGAGCCGTGACGATTATCTGGGTCTGGGCGTCCGTCAATCCATCTATCCCGAGGCCGAGCGCGGTCTCGTATATGACCTGTTTGAAAAATATCTGGCCTTTCTCAGGGGAAACGGCCTGTACGATCCCAATATCCTGGCCCACGACTATCTTGGACTTGTCAGGCAGACTTACGATTTCGTGGTGGTCGACGAGGTGCAGGATATGACAAACGTCCAGCTCCATCTCGTCCTCCAGAGCCTGAAGCGGCCCGGGAATTTTATCCTGAGCGGGGATTCCAACCAGATAGTCCATCCCAATTTCTTCCGTTGGAGCAACCTGAAATCCATGTTTTACGCCTCGGAGCCGGTTGAGACGCAAAAAGTGACGCGGATACTGCAGTCCAACTTCCGAAACTCCGTCGCACTGACCAACCTGGCCAACGCCCTGCTCAGGATCAAGCAAAAACGCTTCGGCTCCATCGACAAGGAGAGCAATTATCTCATGAAGAGCGTCTCTGCCGACGCCGGTGAGGTCGTGTTCGTAAGGGACAGTGAAAAGGCTAAGCGTGATCTCAATCAGAAGACCCGCAAGTCCACGAGCTTCGCCGTCCTGGTGATGCGCGACGAGGACAAGGCGGATGCGCGCCGGTTCTTCGATACCCCGCTTCTTTTCAGCATACAGGAGGCGAAGGGGCTAGAGTATGAGAACGTCATACTCGTGAATTTCATCTCTTCAGAGAGGGCCAATTTCAGTGAGATAATTAATGGCGTCAACCCTGACGGCCTGGAAGGAGACCTTGAGTACCGGAGGGCTCGTGACAAAACTGACAAGACGCTTGAGGCTTACAAGTTCTACGTAAACTCCCTTTATGTCGCCATAACCCGCGCGGTGCGGCGATTATACCTGATTGAGAGCGACACGGGACATCCCCTGATCCGGATGCTGGGCATAAAGGACCTGAGGGAGATGGCTTCAATCGAGATGAAGGAGTCCAGCACCGCGGACTGGCAGGCCGAGGCCAGGAGGCTTGAGCTTCAGGGCAAACAGGAACAGGCGGATCAGATCAGACGCGACATCATCAAAACCAAACCGGTCCCATGGGAGGTCTGCACTCCGGAGAAGGTGACAGATCTTCTGGGTCTGTCCAATAAGGAGGCTTCTCAAAAACCCAGGAAAACGCTCTTTGAATACGCCCTCTTCCATGACGAACCCATGCTGATAAGGGCATTGAGCGGACAGGGGTTCGACAAGGCCGGGCGGATCTATTATTTGAAGGACGGCCGGATGCTGCTCAACCATTCCCTCTACAAACAGCAGAAGATGCAGTTTTCCGGACAATATCTGCAGCGGTATTCCGGCGCTTATTTCAAGGAAGTCATAAGGGAGTGCGAACTTTACGGAGTGGACCACCGGAACGTATTCAACAAGACGCCGCTTATGATGGCGGCGCGGGCGGGCAACGCGGCTCTTGTCCGTGAGCTGCTCGGGGCGGGCGCGGACACGGAGCTGACCGATAATTACGGCCTGACGGCCTGGCAGTGGGCGCTGCAGCGTATTATCGAGGACAAAAAATTCGCCCAGGCGGGATTTCCGGCGGTGCACGAGCTTCTGGCGCCATCGATGGTGAGTCTGAAAGTGAACGGCCAGCTGGTCAAAATCGATCGAAGGCAGGGAGAGTTTCTCCTGTTTCACGTCTTCTTCGCCGCTTTCCGGTCCCTTATCAGCAGCGGATATGCGGATATCTTCGGCGGATGCGCCGATACCGTCCCGCTTCCCGCCGTTGCCATAGCGTACATCCTGGGGTCCCTGCCTGGCAGCGTCATCCCCGATTACCGGAAGAAGCGCGCCTATATCTCAGCGCTCCTTTCAAAAAACGAATCGGATAGCGCCAATGCCTACGGGAAAAAACTTTTCACAAGGAAAAACAGGGGCCATTATATCCTAAACCCCGGGCTTTCGATACGCCGGAAAGAGGACTGGATCGACATTTACGATCACGCCAACATCGGGCATATTTTGAAAATGTGCGGCGAAGGAGATAATGGTTTTCGCGGGGATATCCTGTGCCTGCTTTCTGTAAGAGGCGCACGGCCAAATCATGCTTCCCGGCCGGGACCAGAGCGGCAGACCAGGCAGCCGGTCAAGGATTCAGGAGCAGTCTCCCCGCTCCGGCCCGATACGGGGGAGGAAAATCGCGGTCTTCCCCCGGACATCAGGTAAAGAAGACCAGGCCTTGCGGATAACTCACAGTACATCACACCGGAGAGAAGATAGGCCTTTTTGTATGTTTCTAACGGAATTTGTTGCGCTAGGCCGAGGCCTGCCGCCCATTTACTCCTAATCCTTATTGAACTTGGGCGAAAAATCGGGAGCGGGATGCGCTACGGCATCCCCGTATTGCCTCCGCCATTTCCTTTGATTTTCCCATAGGTAAGATAAGGAATAACGTTCACCGGGAATTTCCTTTACCTCGGCATAGTCCCAGAAACCTAAATCCCTGCCTATTTTGCTTATGGTTGCACGGCCTCCATGAATGTCGTCCCTGGCATGACCTACGTAAGATTCGCCAGGGACGTAAATAATGTCTCCTACTTTAAACCGGCGTAAGAGAAGCCTTCCAAAAACGCTTTTAAAAAATGCAGCCCGAAACTTTGCCCGGTTCTTCTTTGCCTTATATACTAAATTATCCAAAAGACAAAAGACCGGCGGCCTTTTAGGCATAATTAATGAGCATCCCTTAGGGGCGGACATGCACCTGTGCCGGATTTGCGATGGCGGCGGACAAGGGTTGAGAAATTTTGGTCTTTCAATCTATATGAGGGAACTCCCATATAAACTCCTGCCGGGAATTTTACCTGCTTCGCATTTTATGATGAACTTTAATAATTAGCAACAGGTCTTGTCAAGACAATATGGCTTTAAAAAACCAATTGCCGCACCATGGGAATCTCTTCAGCTCGCCCCGGCCACATTCAGGTCTGCCTGGCCCATCGGCCACAGCTTTCTTATTTGAACTGGGGAGACTGGCTCAGGCAAACTTCCGTTCGTACTCCGCGTCCTGAGGGCATCAGGCCCGACTTTAAACTTCAGGGCGTATTTCAGTATCCTTGGCATTCCCTCAAAAGGGAGGACTTGAGGGGTAATAAATTGCATGACGGGTAGCGGTCACAAATCGTGACGCAAATGCATGTTTCGAACGAAAAAATCGCACTAGTTTCGACTTTTGGAATCTGCGAGGTATCAGGTGGACAAGCCATCCTGATATCGTGCCTGAGGACTTTGACCGAGAGTCACTTGGCCGTCCGGTCCAAACCGGCAAGCGGTGGAGAGCTATATGTTTACGGGTGTGACTTTCCAAATCTTTTCGGCGTACTCGCGCACGGCCCTGTCACTGGAGAACTGCCCAGATCGGGCGACGTTTAGGATCGCCATCCTGGCCCATCGGTTCCTGTCTTTATAAGCCGTCGCTGCCATGTCCTGGCACTGTATATAAGAGGCATAATCGGCAAGGACAAAATAGCTGTCATGGTCCATAAGCGACCGCACGATCGGCTGGAAGAGTCCGGGTGCCCCCGGGGAAAAATAGCCTTCCGACACCTGGTTTATAATCTTCCTGATGTTTTCGTCCTGATGGTAATAGTGCCACGGGTTGTAATCGGCCTTGAGGCCCGCCAATTCATCGGCTGTCATGCCGAAGAGGAAAAAGTTTTCGGCCCCGACCTCCTCCCTCAGCTCGACATTGGCCCCGTCGAGAGTTCCTATTGTAAGCGCCCCGTTTATGGCGAACTTCATATTCCCGGTGCCCGAGGCTTCGTAGCCCGACGTTGAAATCTGTTCCGAAAGCTCGGTCGCCGGTATTATACGCTGCGCCATCGTAACGCTGTAGTTGGGGACGAAAACGACCTGCAACTTCCTGCTTGCCTCCGGGTGGGCCGCAATTGCGGCTGCTACGTTATGTATGAGCTTAATGACCAGCTTGCAGATGAAATACCCCGGCGCCGCCTTGCCGGAAAATAATATCGCCCTAGGCACGAAATCCCGCCCCTCTTCCCCCTCGTTTATTCTGTT
>JAKAMR010000012.1:28054-36824 GCA_021812785.1 Nitrospirota bacterium | reverse complement strand
GGTCATGCTTATCGACTTGTGACCAAGGAGCTCCTTCACCTTGTACAGCTCAGCCCCGTTTTGCACTAGCCTGGTGGCAAAGGTATGCCTCAGGTCATGAAAAGTGAAATCCTGAAGCCCCGCCCGGTCCACTGCCTTCTCAAAACCCTGCCTGAGACATCTTGCGGAAACAGGAAACACCCTGCCAGAAATATCCCTGATGTTCTGGCCCCTGAGAAGCTCATAAACCGTCTTTGACATGGGGACCGACCTCTTCTCCCCATTCTTGGACTTAAGCACCCTTACAAGCCTTCTGGGGAAGTCCACGTCAGTCCATTTCAGGCTTATGATCTCTCCCCTTCTCATTCCAGTGTGCAAGGCGAAGACAAGCACAGGCCGAAGCCAAACGGGGTTCCCGGCGCAATCAAGCAGCCTCTTTTCCTCTTCATAGTTAAGCCAACGCTCTCTGGCGTTTTTATTGCCCACTGAAAAGGACAAATCGGCCACAGGATTGTCCCTGACCCATTTCCATTCCCTGCGTGCCACGTTGAACATGCGGCGCATCAGGGAAAGCTCCTGATATACCGTGGCAGGCTTGACCACCTTCAGGCGGTCCCTGTGGTAGTCGGAGATGCGCTCTGTAGTGATCTCGGCAAGCGTCAATTGCCCGAAGACCGGCATAAGCCTGGTAAGGCTTGTCCTGTCCCTGAGTTTCTCGTACTTGCTTAGATACTTTTCAACCATCTCCGAAAACAGAATCCTTTTTGCCTTGACCTGATCGAAATACCTGCCTTCCACGGCTTCCGTATAGACCTTCGCATAGAGCTTTTCCGCCAGCTTCCGGTTGTCGGTCTTCAGGGATTCCTGAATCCTGGTACCCTGCATCTTTATGTTGCACCAGTAGATTTTACCTCTTCGGTAAAGCCCCATGGTTTATATCACGCTCCCTTCCTGGGGCCTCTGGTCTGGATGAGTGGATTATACCCCGAAACGGGTTCTTTTTTGCAGTCCTTTATCCAACTCTCGATATCCGTCAGGTCGAAACGGAGGGCGCCGTTGAGCTTGAAACATGGGATTTGGCCCAATTCAGCCCATTGATAGAGGGTGGAGGGTTTTACATTCAGGATTTCCGAGACTTCCTTGACCGTTAGCAGGCCCATTTATCAGCTCCTAAACAAAGGTATTTTGTCAGTGCCTGTGCCGCCTGGCTGTTCCGGCATTCATTTGATCCTCCTGCCGCAGATCAGGCAGAAGTTTGCCCGCACCTTGGTCATGTTGAGGGCGGGGATGTCAAAGCGGAGGCCTTTGAGAGACCGGAACCGGAGGCAACAAGCATTTGCTGGCAGCCGTTCCCGGCGCACGTCTGAACGCAGGTCGATAACATCCTTCCGGGCGGGGTTGAGGTCGTATAGGGCGATGCGTTTCATGATATCCCCGCCTTGACGGGGCCTCGGACGGTCACGTATATGAGTCCCTGTTTTCCCCTGACCCTGGCTTCCCGCTCTATGCGGGCCAGCCAGTCCCGGACGTCCGGGCCCTGGCCCTGGAGCCAGCCTGTCCTTTTCGTCCATTGAGGGTGATCTCCGAAATCGGTCAGGACGAGATTGCCGCATCCGGGGCACCTGTAAAGGTCGGCCTCCCATATTTCACGCAGGTCCTTATCGGCGCGGTAAACTGCCTTCACTCCATTTTCAACACAGTGATGCAACAAGGACCGCTTTTTACATGCCGGGCAAGTCCCCGCCCGGTTTAGCCGCTTTTTGATTTTTATCTGCTCCATGGTTACTCTTCCCGCCTTGGCATGACGACGCATTTGTAGTTTGCGGCCTCGCTTTCCTCCGCGGAATGAAGGAGGATGGGCGACTGGTCATCGGTAAGGCCGATTGTTACGCTCGCGTCACCTATCGCTTTCAGGGCCCGGAGGAAAGGCGCCGCCAGGATGCACGCCTTGACGTCCGCGCCTGTGTGCTTTTCGGGCTGAAAGGTCTCCTCGGCCTCGCCTTCCTCGGGGCTCTGCGCGGAAAGATGGATTCCCGTGCTCCTGAAATCGAGACTTATCGCTCTGTCCACGAGCGCCATGCGCTCAATGGCGCGCTGAAAGGCTTCATTGGCTACTTTGACCGTGGTCTCGTTTTTCTTTGGGATGATCTTGCTGTAGTCCGGGTAGGCGCCCTCCAGGAGCCGCGCGGCGAATTCCCGTTACGCGCTCTGGAAAAGGGCGAGATTTTCGCCCAGGTGGACTGTCACGTTGGCTTCCGCGTCCAAGCCGGAGAGTATCTTTAGAAGCTCCTTGGCGGCTTTGCCGGGGAGGATGTATTTGCGGTCCTTCGCATCCGCGTCTCTTACAGAGCTTAGTGTGGTCGCTGCAGCCGCCAGGTTATGGCCGTCGCAGCCGACGACCGTGAGTCTTTTGTTTTTCGGATTCAGATTGAAAAGGATTCCCTGGAGGGTGTAACGTTCAAGGTTTTCCTGGGCGGCAGCATAAATAGTGCGCTCCAGAAGTTTTAAGAGGTCTCCGGCGGCGATGGCCAGCTTCAGCGGGTCCTTTACCTTGGGGAACTCCGGAAAGTCCGAGGCCGGCAATGTCGGCAGGCGGTACCGCGATTGGCCGGCCATGACGCGGACATGCTCGCCAAGGCTTTCGATGCGGATTTCGCAGTTTTCAGACATGCGCACGATCTCGAAGAGTTTTTGGGCGGGCAGGCAGAGCGAGCCTTCTTCCTCGATGCCGAGGGCGTCCGCCATCAGCTCCCGGAGGGTCGTATCGATATCCGTGGCCGTGAGTGTGGAGCTTTGTGTCTTCACGTCCAGCCGGAAGTGGGAGGTCAGGGATTGCATGGCGGCCTTTCTGTCCGCTACGGCGCAGACGTCCGCGAGCCGCGCCTGGAATTCCTTTCTCCCGACGGTCAATTTCATCGCTTTCTAATTTATGCAAAAAAGCATAGCATTGTAAAGAGGAAAAATGCTTCGCTGCATAGATTTTGAAAGTTTTCCGGTTTTTTGAATTAAAGGGGAGAAGTTAGAAAAGCCTTAATTGTCCGTTCTTTTCGAGTTGCCAGGTGCGCAGGTTTATTATTTCAGCCTTTTTCCTGCTTTTTCTTTTCTCTGTAGAGTTT
Organism: Nitrospirota bacterium; assembly: GCA_021812785.1. The sequence continues at coordinate 33,729 of JAKAMR010000012.1, read as the reverse complement.
TTCCATTTCAGCGTGTTTTAAGAGATCGCGAGTCACCTCCCGGTCCAGCCGGGAAAGCTCTATCAGCAATAAAGAAACCGTTTCGTCAGGGTGCGTCAGAGCTTCCACGGGAATATTCAGGCCTTCCGCTATTTTCGTTAGCGTCGTGAACTTGGGGATGGTGGTGGAATTGAGGACCCTGTTGATGGTCGACTGATTAAGACCTGTGCGCCGGGCCATCTCCATCTCATCGTAACCGGACTGGTCCATCAAACGGCGTATCCTTGCGCCAATGTAATTCATGTTTTCCCTTTGTAAAGAATATAAAGAATCTAAAGAATATTAATGCATTTCAGAATTAATTTGCAATATTTTTTTCTCGACACTTTACTTTTTAATGCAATCGCGCATAAGATAAAACCCGTTATGACAAAAGAACTCCTCAAAAAACTACAGAGAGACCACCGGAGCAAAAGGCTTGGCGGCATTGCCAGGGCCATGGGGATCCCTTACTCGACGCTGTACCGGATTGTCGAGGGACAGTCCAAGGGCAGCGTGGACACATGGGAAAAGATCGAAGCCTTTTATGAAGCGCATGAAAAAATTTGCCTCAAAGCCGGATGTAATGGGCGCGTGATAGACGGGCCTATGGCGACAGATTAAACCTTGGGTTTCTAATCCACCGGCTGCCGGGGGCCGCTTTATCCTATTCGGCCCCGGGCCCCTTTCCGGGAGGGGATGAGAGATTGTGGCAGAGACGTTGAGCGCCAGAAAGGGGGAGTAATTGGCGGGGCGTCCTAAAAAACAGACGGTGGACTACTTTCCACACCACTGCACGCACGGGCCGACCATGTTCATCCTGGAGCAGCGGTACGGGAACGACGGTTACGCCGCTTGGTTTAAGCTGTGGGAACTCCTCGGGTCCAGCGACGGCCACTTTTTCGACTGTAGAAATGTTTTCCAGTGGGAATTTCTACAGGCGAAAATTCATCTGCCCGAAAATTCATGCACTGAAATACTGGATCTGCTGGCAAAGCTGGGCGAAATTGACCTCGGATTGTGGGGCCAGCGCATCATTTGGAGCGACAATTTCCTCTCCGAAATAAGCGAAGTCTATAAGAACCGGAAAACAGACCCGCCCAAAAAACCGGATTTCTATACCGCGAAAATAGGGCGCGATGGAATTTTTACGGATAAAAATTCGATTTCTACAGGCGGAAATTCACAAGAAGGCGAATTGGCGGAAGGGCAGTTAAAAGACAGAGCCTCGGCCGCGAAGGAATTGGAGCTTAACGAGCCACTAAAGGGAATTTCTACGGATGAAAATTCAATTTCTACGGATGGAAAACCGCCAAAAAGAAAAAGCGCTGTAATTTCTACGGCCGGGAAAACACATAGTATAGTAAAGGATAGTATAAAGAAAGAATATAACAACGGGACGACGTCCCCCCCCGACGTGAAGATTTTCCTCGACTACGCCTACCGGAAACACCAGGAGAAGACCGGAGAAAAGCTCCTGATAGACGGCGGCAAAGACGGCCGGATTGTGAAAAGACTCCTGGGTGCCTATGGTCTGGAAAAACTGAAACGGCTATACGACGCGCTTATACGGGCTGACGACCCGTTTATCAGGCAGGCAGGCTATTCCATCGGTGTTTTTAAATCGCAGATAAACAAGTTGCTCGTGCAGAAGGGAGGTCCAAATGGAGGACTTGGCGACGGAAGCGATCGGGCTGAAACGGGCGGAAATTCAGATACGCCGGGCAAGTATTCTGGGCTCGGTGAAGAAGTTGATCTCTGAGGGCGATTTCGAAGGTGCCCGCGCAATCGCCCGGAAGGAACTTGATGACGCCCCTGAGTGGAAAGAGGTAGCGCGGGCGTTCGAGGCGGCGAAGCCTCTATTTGTCCGGTGCGAATCAGGGCATGAGGTGACGGATTTTTCGGTCATGCCATTTACCCTTGCATGGTCTTTCGACTGCCCGGAATGCGCGAAGTTGAAACTGTGGGGAGAAGATCGGCGGAAGCGGGAAAGGATAGATGCCTTCAAGGCCCATGTGCGTGGGCGGATACAGGACATCCTGCGTAAATGCGGAGCGCCGAAGAGATATCTATCCGCCCGGCTGGAAGACTTTAAGCCCGAGCTAAGATCGCAGGCCGGCAGTGTCTTTCTTACCGGCCTGCGCGGAGTGGGGAAAACGCATTACGCCGTTGCGCTTCTGCGCGATTATCTGCTGAATGCGGAGCCCCGCGGGCACGTCAAAAATCCCTTTTACGGACACAGGTTTGGACTTCCTGATGCCGCCTTCATCACCGCGCCGGAGCTGTTGTTGGCTATCAGGGACAGTTTCCGGGACAACTCCGAGCGGACAGAGAAGGAGATCATCGACCAGTACGCCGACTCCGATTGTCTCATCCTGGACGATCTCGGGGCCGAGAAAACAAGCAAGTATAGTCTGCAAACTTTGTACACGTTGCTTGACCGCCGGTACAGGGAAGAACGGCAGACAGTGATAACCAGCGACTTGAGTCTGGACGCCCTGGCAAAGAAGCTGGATGACAGGATCGCATCGCGCATTGCCGGACTGTGCAAGGTCCTCACCCTCAGAGGCCCGGACAAGAGGGTAATCAAATATCCAAAAGGCGGTCGGGGCTGACAGGAACGTCCGCGTATCATGGAGATTGAAAAAGGAGGGATGAATGGGCGAGTCAAACGGCAAATGAGCGCGAGGCGCAAGTGCCGGCGCGGATCGCCGCAATTGAGAAAAGGATTTCGGGACCAGGAGACTTAGAGCGTGATGGAAGGAAACGGAAAAGAAGACACGAGAAAACGGTGCGCGATGTTTCGGGCTGCCGTAAAGGCAGGAACTGCCGGGGTATCACTTTGAAGTGTAAGAATTGCGGCAAGGGGTTTGTGCAGACAAGAAGAGATTTTTCTATTTCCCGTCATTTATGGCCTCAAAAAAGCCTGCGTGATTTTTGTTCTCCGGAGTGCAAGAAAGCGGCGAATTGGCGTTCAAACCATGTCGCCAGCCAAAAATATAAAGAAAAGCTTAAAAAACAGAAGATTAAGACTCATAAAAATCTGTCAATGGACGGAGACCTTAAGGCCAGAAAATCGGGTTATGTAACATGTTGTTTTTTTAAGGCTAATAATGACAAAAAATCCGGGTCTGTGACCTGTTTTCAGGATGAACGGAAACTTTTCGGTGTTTCCTGGCGATATTGCAGGCGGGATTTCTGCTGGTATCCCGAATCTCATTGTCAGCAACAGGAGTTTAAATGAGCGCATTTTCTCCCCTCGAAAAAGCCTCGCCGTTGTCTCCGGTCCGTGCCGCAAAATGCACGAGCCGGCCAAAGAAATACAAATCAGCCCAGGGATTCCTTCCGGTTTTTGCCGCCATGGAGCAGTTGCCTGCTCCATCAGCCGCGTCAAGGCGAATCTGCGCCGAGGGACGGTCACAGCCGGGCCCCAGGGACCCCGCCTCAAAAGTTGCGCCTGGCGGCGCCAAGGCCATTCTGCCGGTGATAATGGCCGATGAATTAACCGCCGTTGAGACTTCTCGCGCAAAGGCCCCTGTGGCGATGGATGCCGAAGATATCCTCAAATGGGTTGAGGACAACCTGCCGCAGATCAAGGGGCACGCAAGAAAATACCTTGCGTATTCGCCGTATGAACTGGAGGAGTTCGTCCAGCAGGCCTATGAAACCGCTCTCGGGGTCCGCAAGGACAACCGGCTGAAGACCGTTTCCTTCGAGCGGATATTCTGGTCGGCCTTTCGGGTTGACTGCCTCGGGATGACTTATACGCACGGAAGATCGGACGTCTTCCATGATGAATACCAGGAATTCGGGGACGAGGAATCGCCGGCGACCGAGACGCCTGCGGAGCTTCTGATCGATGGGGAAAAAATATTCGATTCCATCGACGGCCAGCCTGAACCAATCGATATCGTGGACGACCTCTCGCCGGAGGAGCGGAAGATGGTAGTTCGGAGGGCCCTCGATCTCATGACTTTCAAGGAGCGGCGGGCGTGGGAGTTTCGTATCGCCGGGTACACCAGGAGAGAGACGGCCAGGCTCATGGACGTCTCCAGGCAGAACGTCCAGAATTTCCTCAAAAGAGGGCTCATGCGGGTGAAAGACTTGTCCTCGCCGTCCGAGCTCAGAATTGTGGCCGCACGCGGCCGGCGAAGGCCAAACCTCATTTCATCACTACCGGCCCAGCATTATCTGCCGTTTATCAGGGAGTGCTTTGTTTAGGTCCTTCGGAAGTTACGTCCGGATACGTTTTTTGGAAAACTGCCATCTGAACGGCATGGCGGGCGTCCCTGGCGGGCCGCCCGCCACCCGATTTTTTTCAGTTCTCTTTCGCAGTCTTTTGCCTGTGCTTGGCCATATACGCCCGGCTTCTCATTTTTTTGACGATTTCGCCTGCGGTTTTTTCCGGCAGCTTGTAAAAGCGGGCGAGCTCTGCCGCCACCTTTTCGAGGGGAAGCCTTTCGCCCGCATTCAGGTACCTGTTCATGACATACCGCTCCGGCTTTGTCACCTCCAGCTCCCGGACGAGCTTTTCCCTTCTCGCCTTGGACCTGACCTGCCGGAGGCTTTCCCTGATCCATTCAGCGTCCTTCCAGACGCGGGAGAGTTTCATCAGGAAGTCCATGTCCGCCTTGGTGCGGGCGGCCCCGGCCGGGGCCACCCTCACAGCCCCCAGCCTGGCAAGGATATTCAGCGATCTTTCAGTGAATCCAAGTCTCCTTATGGATTTATCCTGTTTTTTCATGGTCTTGTTTCATCTGAAATCTAACATGTTTACCGAGAAAAGAAAAAGTACTAAAAACAAACAAATAACAAACTACATTATGAAACAAACTATAAAACAGAACTTTTTCTTTTACAGTCTCTTTGACCATGAGAATCCTTCCATCGACGGCTTTCAGCGACTCCGGCATTCGTCCCTTGCACCGCCTCGCCCGGTAAAGAAAGAAACCCGATGGAAACCGTGGAACTCATTGAAAAAAGAAAGAGAAGCCCGATCGTGAAAATAAAGAAAACAAAGAAAAGAAAGGAAAACCCATAAACTCTGTAAAACAGTGAAAGGCAACTTATTGGAAAGGAAAGTAAAAAAATGAAGCCGGACGTTTTAAAGTTGCCCCCGGCGTATATATCTGTAGAGGCTTTAAATTTTTCGATTAGGAGGCGGTCATGTTTGTAGTAGACCTTGGTTTCAGCAGAGCGAAGTGGCTTTGCGGCAGCGCGAAAGGGGCTGTGAGGAGTTGTTTCAGGCGGTCAAAAGCGGAAGGTTTCATTTACCGCGGGGACAGATTCCTGGTCGGGGAAAGGGCGCTCCTTGAAACCGGTAGCCGGTATCTGAGAACCATCGAGGAGTTGGTGGAGATGTACCCTCTATTTGTGTCCGTATGTGCCGGAAAGGCTGGCATCTTGCAGGATGACGTCCTGATTGTTGGCCTGCCTTATGATTTCTGGAAGGCGGAGGTAGCTCAGGCCAGGAATGGGACGGCCAGCGCCATCAGCGCGCTTCAAAACTCTCTTACGCATATCGAGGGGGCAAGCGCCCTCGATTTCGGCAGGGTAATTGTCTATCCCCAGGGCCTGGGCGGCATTAAGGCGTACCTGCATGACAATCCTGCCGTATCCGGCAACATCCTTGCAGTGGACATCGGGTTCAATACGGT
>JAKAMR010000012.1:0-28044 GCA_021812785.1 Nitrospirota bacterium | reverse complement strand
ACGGTCATTTATACGCTCTATTCCTGCACCCAAGGGGAGATACTGGCCGGCAAAACCTTCTACAAGAAGGGCGTCCATGATATGGCCGTAAACGGTCTTTTCCCGGAAATACAGGGGCATATACAGGGCAAAACCTTGACCCCGCTTGAGATTGACTACGCGATGCAGACGGGAGCCCTCCAGACCGGGTTTGACCGGGTGGACATCACGCCCGAGATAAAAGAGGCCGCCAGCGCATATGTGAACGATCTGCTTTCTCTTGTGACAGGGGACCTCAAGGCCCACGGCGGCGTCGTGGGCTTCGACACGGTCCTCTTTTTCGGCGGTGGCGCCAGGCTCCTTGCGGGGAAGATTGAGTCAAAAGGGGTAAAAGTGGTGGTTATGGAGGAACCGGAGTTCGCTAACGCCATCGGCTTCAGGATAAGGGCGGAGGAAATGGCGGCCGGCAACAGATGATTTATCGCGTGAAATTCCGGACCGATGATCCGGAACTGATAGAGGCCCTGGGAAAGGTCAGGAAGGCCGATTTGGTGAAAAAGGCCCTCAAGCGCTTCATCTCCACTGGTCAGGAGCCGGAGCCCGAAGTGCCCCTAAAAAACGCATGTCCGCCATTCGATAATGGCCAGATCAGTGCGCGGATCGCCTACAATTTCAGGCGGCTGCGCCAAAGCAAAGGATGGACGCAGGAAGACGTGGCCGCCAGGGCCGGGGTCAATAAGAGCGGCCCGGCGCTCATTGAATCAGGGCGCTCCGCCTTCAGCAGGCGCGCGCAGCAAAGGTGGGCGAAGGTTTTCGAGGTGGACGTAAGCGAGTTTTTCCGACCTGTCCCGGGCGGAGAAAAACCGGATCGCGTCTCATTGAATTTCAAGCGCCTGCGGGAGCGGCGCGGCTGGACGCAGGACGAACTCGCTTATACGGGCGGCGTCAGCCGGGATTATATCGCCCGTGTGGAAACCGCCGTCTGCAGATTCGGCTCCCGCGCCCAGGAAAAATGGGCCAGAATCTTCGGCGTCGACATAAGCGAGTTCTACAAGCCCGTTACCGATGGCGAGCCCGAAATCAAGCCCTTCGTGGAAACGGCGGAGGCTAAACCAGAGGTAGAGGCGAGGAAGGACGTCTACGATTTCGACCGGTTTCTTTGAAAGGATTTTTTATTGATACAACCGGGACGATTGTGTTTGCTGCGTCCAGAAATCTGTTATAGTTTCAATTTAATGAAACTATTTTATGCCATTCGTAACTAATACACTTTGGAATTATGCGAAGATGCTCAATCTGGTGCTTTTCTGGTAAAAATGATTTTGAAAAAATCTGATCATCGCCACCTTCATACAAATGTTTATCTGTGCTGTGCAAATCAGGATCAATGGTTAAATCTTATTCTATCTTAAACTCTAGTATTCTTGCCGCATGTCCGTTTTCAGCTGGAGCGGCCACATAAATCCTATGCCGCTGCGGGACCAACAGAGATGTTCTCGCCCCGGGAGCGGTATGTATTTTTGAAATGACCCTATGCCTGTTCTTCACTGGAGCGATAACGTCAAGGAAACCGACCCCAGATGAACAATAGATGAGTCCGCTTTTTGGATCGATATACATATCATCTGCATCTCTCGATATCCTTGTCCTGCAAAGCAGTTTACCGGAATGGGTATCATAGGTTACCAATATTGCTGGAACCCATGCCCCGATAAATAAGCGATGTGTCTTTTCATAAAGAGCCATAGGAAAATTATCGCGAGCTGGAGTGAAACGCCATTTTGACACGATTTTCTCCTGCCTTATATCAATGACGGCTATTTCTCTTTTGCCCGGCACATTCACGTACATCTTTTCCGAGACCCCGTCAATCTGAAAAGATTCCGGATGTGCTCCCAACCGGATATCGCCAATGCGCCTCAGCTCTGGAAGGCTGACAATTCCAATCGCCCCCTCCCCGTAAGCCACATAAAGCCTTGTCCCTGATGGGCCAAGCCTCATATTGTCGGCATCGCTTCGAAAATAAATGGTCTTAACCCACTTCAATGAGTTGGCATCAAACAGCCGCAAAGTACCGTCTCCGCCGTTTGAAACTGCCAACAGGCCTTCCAAGGGAATATATTTCACGTCTTGCGGCCTATTCAGGCCGCTAATTGATCGAATAAGTTTTCCCCGGCGCAAATCAATAACTTCCAGTGAATTATTGCCGTAAGCAGCAACAAAAAGTAACTGCCTTTTGGGATCGACCGCCAAATGATCCAAACGGCCTTTTACATTGGGCAATTCGATCTGCCTGGCCAGATTTAGATTGCCATAACAAGAAGCCTTTGTGATGGAAAAAAACAGGATTATCGTGAAAAGAAATACAGTTTTTTTCATGGAAACCATATATTCCCCTTTTCCATTATACACCGGTACCAGGGCAGAAATTTTTAGGGTTGATATCTGGTGGAACACCCTTCCCCATGACAAAATCGATCATAAAGCGGGGCTCGGACTCGACTTGCTAAAAAATGCAAATGCGATTCCAAGCCTTTCATATTTGTAATGTTCATGCAATCTTCGCTTAATCTTCAGAACGTATATTAATGGCCGTAAAATGTCAGGAAGGCTAATGAAAGGCAGGTCGCATTGTGCGGCGCTTGTTTATTTTTACTGCTACCCTTAAGTTTTTTGATTTTTATTCCGATAATAAAGACAAGGAATAGGAAATCAATTACTATTGATTAGACAGAGTCGTTTGTAGGCATACCTCCCTTATCACTACCTGTACGGGGTTAAGCAAGGGAATTGCAAAGACAAACTGAAGGAGGACCAAGGATGGTCAACAGTGTATCGACCGCAACCTCAACCGAGCCTGCCTCGCAACCTAAACCTGTGGAAGCAAATGCAAAAGTGACGACATCGAAGCCGCAGCAGGCCCCGAATGAGACTGTTTCGATCAGCAGTGCCGCGCAAAAGGCGCTCAGTGCCGCACAGTCAGCTTTGAAGGAATTGACAGAGACTCAGGCCGAAACTACCAAAGAAGCCAACACCGGTGATTTGCAGGCTAAACGGCTGCTCGCAAAAGAAGCTGCTGAAAAGGCCGCTATGCAGTAGCTTCAAGTTTTATTTATCTTACGGCAGCCCTTCATAAACCCCGTACAGGTAGTGATGATGGAGTTATCCTCTTATAAAGCGATTGTATAATTGCGGGGCAGCCCTTCAACGGATTCCGCAATACTTTATTGGAATTAATACACCACGCGCCATATTAGTCCGGATGAGGTCCCTCAACTGAATTTTCCAGGACTTTTCCTGTGACGGCGTCCACACCCACTTCATGAGTGCCGCCTTTCCCCTTGATGTCGAAGGAATAACGCAGACCACTGCCGCCCTTTTCACGTTCCAGCTCCTCGGAGACGATTTTGCCCGGGAAAACCTTTAGCGCAATATGGCGCGCAGTGGCCAGGCTTATTTTTGCCTCCTTTGAGTATTTTTGTCCCGTAAAGGCGTGGGCGGAAACGCCGGCAACGATGAAGGCAGTAAATGTGGCGGTGACCGCAATAATCATGATAATTTTCTTCATCTTTTCTCCTTTCGTGTCCCACAAGTGAGCAGATTAGATATCATCATCTTGTTTACAGATACCTATTTCTTTCCGGCTCTGGCTCATAAGATGCGGAAATTATAGTGCAAATCTGCTTATAGTTTAACGCCGTTCCTTGAATTGGGCAATAGGAAGCTAATTTTATTATAATTAGCAAGGACATCCTGAATATGCGTATCCTGATTGTAGAAGACGACCAAAAAATAGCCTCGTTTATCATACGCGGATTGAGACAGGCGGGCTTTGCCGTGGACCATGCGGACAACGGCCAGGACGGACTTCATTCTATGCTTGCTGGAACCTATGATTCCGCTGTGATTGATATCATGTTGCCGCTGCTTGACGGTATTAACCTGATCGAAGAGGTTCGTCGCCAGAAGGTAAACACACCGGTAATAATCCTGAGCGCAAAACACACGGTAGACGACCGCGTCAGGGGCCTGCGGGCCGGAGGCGACGATTACCTGACCAAACCGTTCTCATTTTCCGAGCTTCTGGCCCGTTTGCAGGCGCTCATCCGCAGGGCAAGCGGCATCGCTGAAACGACGCGTCTTACCGTAGGTGATATTTCCACAAATCTTCTTATAAGGGAAGTTTACAGAAAAGGCATAAAAATTGATTTACAGTATCGCGAGTTCGCCCTGCTCGAATATTTCTTGCGCAATACGGGCAGAGTAGTATCAAAGACCATGATACTGGAGCATATTTGGGGGTATAACTTTGACCCCCAGACTAATGTTGTGGATGTGCTCGTTTGCAGACTGCGAAACAAAATTGAAAAGGATTTCGATCAGAAGCTTATCCATACGATACGTGGCATAGGTTATGTTTTCAAGGCTTGATTCCGCACGAAAGACAATAGGCTTCAAACTGATTTTCTGGTATTCGGCGATCTTTATCGCCAGTTCCCTGGTCCTGCTCTTTTTCACATATTTTTCCCTGAGAGTTTCCATACGGCAAAACGACCACAAGCTGATCCAGTCGGAAATGGAGGACTACATCGCGGATTTCCAAATAGGCGGGCTCAGCAGGCTTGAAAGAGCGCTTGACGAGATAAAATACAAGGACACGAGCAGTTCGGACCTCTTCCTGGTACGCCTTGCAAATTCCAAAAATGGTACTGTGTTTTTGTCCATTCCACAGCAATGGCCGGCGCCGGATTTAAAACAGCTTGAAAAGGACAGTGCAAAAAACGTGATGCGCTGGTCTGATATTCCCTCCAATGGAATAAAGAACACTTATGAAGTCTTTACAAAACCACTTTCGACAAGCCTGATTTTGCAAGTAGGAAGACTGACTGTTAACGCCAGGGAATTGATGGCGCACTTTCGCGCCATTTTTCTGCAAATAATGATACCCATATTCATAATCGGCTTTGCCGGGGGCTTGTTTCTTACATTCCGCGCACTCAGGCCAATCCGGTATCTGGCGAATACTACACGCCTGATAATAGATACCGGCGAGATCAGCGCGCGGGTGCCGGCGGGGAAGAGCAACGATGAGCTCCGTGAACTAAGCAGACTTTTTAACACAATGCTTGAGAAAATTGAACGTCTCGTAAAAGGCATGAGGGAGGGACTGGACAATGTGGCGCATGATCTTCGGACTCCCATAACCAGGATTCGCGGCACTGCGGAAATTGCTCTGCGCTCCGATGATAATCCTGATAACCTTAAAGGCGCATTGGTCGACTGCATAGAAGAAACCGATCGGATTCTTACAATGCTGAATACAATCATGGATATTTCCGAGGCCGAGACCGGGACGATGCGGCTGGACCTGGAGAATGTGAATATCTCGATATTGATAAGCGAGATAATCGATCTGTACAGCTATATAGCTGAGGAAAAGAATATTACAATTCAAACGGAGCTTCACGAAGGGCTGACTTTGGTTGCGGACCGTAACAGGTTGCAGCAGGCTATTGCAAATTTACTTGATAACGCTATCAAGTATACGCCTGCCGGAGGTGCGATAGATATTCAAACCGTTCAGGAGCATCAAAATATTATTGCCCGCATCAAAGATACCGGCGCCGGGATCCATCCTCAAGAACTCCCGAAAATATGGGAGCGCTTGTACCGCGGAGATAAAAGCCGCTCACAGAGGGGGCTTGGGCTGGGGTTGAGTCTTGTCAAAGCCATCATCCTGGCCCACAGAGGGCATGTGGAGGTCTCAAGCATACCCGGCGAAGGCTCCATTTTTACCGTCTACATTCCACGCAAGCTGTAAAACCGCAAACTCAAACCTTTCATATTTGTAATGTTTATTTAATTTTCGCTTAATCTTCAGGAATTACATTTATAAACGGACGGCAAAAATCGCCGTGGAAAACGAATTCATGGAAGACCAGCGGAGGTAAATGAACGATGTATGGCCTCAATGTTTATGGAAACCCCGGCTTGAAACATAAAATAGGCTTTTTGGCGACCGTTGTTTCCCTTTCATTGTAAAATGCGTTTCCCCGGAGCGGCGAGGCTATTATGTGTTCCGTTGCTTGCAATTCTTTTTAGTTGTGCAACGTATCGCCCGAAACCTATTGATCAAGCGGCTGTTTCCCGCAGGCTTGCGGTTCCCAGCCCGGAAGCCATACATATGCGGGCCGCTCTCATCAAGCATCCAGTCCTGAAACCGCGCAGTATCGATTTCAAAAAGGGCATATCTGCTCAGGATGCGGCAATCATAGCCGTCATAGCGAACCCGGCCCTGCGCGCGGAGAGGGATTTCAGGGGGATTGCCAAAGCCCAGCTTTTACAGGCCGGCATTCTACCAAACCCCGCTTTCAGCTACAGCCTCGATGTCCCTAGTGGCGGCAGCGACCAGGGCACGGTCAACGCATATGGGCTTGGCATGGACTGGAGTATCATAAAGGCCCTCCTGACCAGGGGGGCGCAAGTCGACGCGGCCCGGGCTGAAGAGGCATCCGTCAACCTTGATATAGCCTGGGGGGAGTGGCAAGTGGCGGAATCCGCCAAACTGAGCGTTTACAGGATCGTCACTCTTGAAAAACAACTGCAGGTCGCGCAAACGGAAGAGAGTGCCCTCCAGAAGAATCTGGAAGCCATCAAAAAAGCGGTTGCCGCGGGTGATATGACGCTCATTGATCTGGATGCCGTAGACGCTACCTTGAGAAAGACCCACACTACAGTTCTTGAGGTCGAGCAGAAGCTCAAACAGGAAAGACTCGGCCTTAACCGCATATTGGGATTTCCCCCGTCGAGCAACATCCCGCTTAAAACAAGTATAAAATTACCTGGTTTCAAAAGCCTCCCTACACTGCACGATATCATGAGCGGGCTCGAAAACAGGCGGCTTGATCTTCTGGCTCTCAGAGAGGGATATAAAAGCCAGGAGGCCCGTCTGAGGGCCGCCGTGCGCGCGCAGTTTCCGGACATAAGCATCGGGTTTTCCCACGCGCGGGACACAACCAATGTCATAACGACCGGGTTTTCCGTATCGATAAGCCTCCCGTTTTTTGACCGGAACCAGGGCCATATAGCGATTGAAAAAGCGAGCAGGAAACAGCTCTACGACGAATACATGGACCGGGTCTTTCAGGCGAGGGCGGATACAGCGGCCATATTGGCGGACATTAAATCGGTTGAAAAACAGATTGATGCCGAAAACAAGGCGGTGCAGACGCTGGAAAAACTTGTCCATGTGTCATATAACGGTTTCCTCGAGGGAAATATTGACGTCCTGAGCTATTACAATGAAGTGGGCCGGCTGACAACAGTGCGTCTGGATGTCCTGAAACTGAAGCAGAACCTTGCCGGCCTGTATGTCGCACTTGAAATCACAGCCGGAGAATATATTGCAAGCGGCAGCTAATCTGAGGAGGTATTTTTAATAATGGAAGCGAAAATCCCCCTGAGGGGAGTCATGGTTGTAGTGGCAATTGTTTGTCTTGGGACAGGCGAACTTATGTCCTTAAAAAGCGGAGCGCCGAAAGCTGAGGCAGCCATGTCTGAGCCTGAAAACAATGGCCCCGTCGCAAGCGTCCGGGTTGCTCCCATAAAAGAGGGCTCCGTTTCAACCTATATTATGGTTTATGGTGATGTAGTGCCCGCGCCTGGTGCCGTGCGGGTCGCCTCCGTTCCGTATGAGATAAGAGTAAACCGTGTGATGGTAAGCACAGGGCAGAAGGTCTCAAGGGGTGACCCTCTTCTGGAAATAGAGCCCAGCCCCGATACGCTCCTTCAGCTTGAACAGGCAAAGACCTCTTATAAGATATCAAAACAGAACCTGAATCATGTAAAACAGCTTTTCGACCTTAAGCTGGCGACGAATACACAGATGCTGAAGACAGAGGAGACATTCAAGCAGGCCTCATCCAAACTTGAAAACCTTAAAAAAATGGGGGTGGACGGTAAACGCATAATCCGCTCGACGGAGAGCGGGCTCGTAAGCAATGTAAACGTCCAGGAGGGCGCGATAGTTGCCGATGGCCAGCCTTTAGCTGGGGTCATAGGTCAAAACCACCTCGAAGTCCGGCTTGGGGTTGAACCAAATGCCGCCGAGCGGCTCGTTTCCGGCCAGTCCATCTCACTTTCTCCCGTAAACGAGCCAGCCCTGAAACAGGTCACCGGAAAAGTAAGAAAGATATCTCGCGCGATAAGCCCGTCCACGCGCCTGGTGGATGTCTTCGTTTCGCTGCCCCGCTCCTGCGGTTTCCTGCTTGGGGAATACATTATGGGCAGGATCGAAACGGCTTCCTCTTACGGAATGATAGTGCCTAGAAGCGCGGTGCTGCCCGAGGGCGGCAAAGATGTGCTTTATACCGTAGGCAATGGGCATGCCGTGAAACACGCCGTCCAAACAGGCATTGAGAGCGGCAATGAAATCCGGGTCTCCGGAGGCGGCCTGAAACACGGCGACGAGGTGGTGGTTTTGGGGAATTACGAGCTTAAAGACGGGATGTCCGTAAAGGTTGAGGGGGGAAAATGACTTTTACAGGTTGGGTCCAGCACCATCGCCGCTCGATCCTTTTCCTGCTTGCCGTTCTTATGCTCGGCGGGGCCGCAAGCAGCGTAAAGCTCCCGGTTTCCCTTCTGCCAAACGTGAGCTTTCCAAGAATTGCCGCGGAACTGGATGCGGGAGACCGGCCCGCCAGCCTGATGGCCATAGAGGTTACATGGCCCGTGGAGCAGGCTGTAAGGGCGGTCCCAGGGGTTGTAAGCGTCCATTCGACTACCAGCCGTGGAAGCGCCGAGGTGATCGTAGATTTCAACTGGGGCAGGAACATGGCCACATCGCTTCTGCAGGTGGAGTCGGCGATAAACCAGGTGATGCCGAGGCTGCCGGCGGGCACGGCTTTCAGGGTAAAACGGATGGATCCCACCATCGACCCCGTGATGGCCTACAGTCTAACTTCTGATACACGCTCGCTTACGGAACTCCATGATTTCGCTTTCTATCAGCTCCGTCCTCTTCTCTCCACTGTCAACGGGGTGTCAAGGGTGCAGGTGCAGGGCGGACAACTGGAGGAATACCGGGTTACGGTGGACCCGGCCAAGCTTGCCTCATACGGCCTTTCTCTGTCGGACGTTGCAAAGGCTCTTTCGGCTGCAAATGTCATCACTGCCGTGGGTCGGTTGGAGGACCACTACAAGCTCTATCTGACGATGTCCGATACAAGGTTTACAAGTCTTAACGAGATCCGTGATACCGTGCTGCGAGCAGGATCGAACGGACCCGTGCTGCTTGATGATGTTGCGACTGTCAGCCGAAGCACTGTGCCGCAGTGGACCCGGGTGACCGCAGATGGGCACGACGCCGTGCTTCTGAACATATATCAGCAGAGGGGCGGCAACACCGTCAGGATAGCCGGCGATGTTAAGGCGAAATTGGCGTCCTTCAAAAGCCAGATACCGCCGGGGGTCAAGATAGCCAACTGGTACGACCAGAGCCAGCTCATAACCGCATCGGCCGGAAGCGTCCGGGACGCGATCCTGATAGGCGTTGTGCTAGCGGCTATTATACTTTTTGTCTTCCTCCGGAACATAAAAATAACACTTATAGCCATTATTACCGTTCCAGGGGTGCTTGCTGCCTCCGTACTTCTGCTGTATGTGCTGCACCAGAGTTTTAATATGATGACGCTTGGCGGAATGGCTGCGGCGGTCGGGCTAATCATCGACGACACGATAGTTATGATCGAGCATATTGTCAGGCGGCTCAGGGGCGGCGGGGCCGGCAACCACCACAAAAAGATCATGGAGGCTGCACGCGAGTTTACTCCTCCGCTCCTGGGGTCCTCCGCCTCTACCATAGTTATCTTCGCTCCCCTTGCCTTCCTTTCCGGTGTGACCGGGGCGTTTTTCAAGGCCCTTTCCCTGACCATGGCCGCAAGCCTCGTGGTCTCCTATTTTGTGGCCTGGCTTGCCGTGCCTCTTTTGGCAGACCACCTGCTGGGACAAAAGGACGCCGACCAGAAGGAGGGGGGCTTTATCACCCATAAGACCCACAAAGGCTATGAGAAGATCATGGGCCGCCTGCTTGGCCGTCCGGTGTTTATGTTGCTGCCTGTCGCGGCGCTCCTGCTTGCAGGATGGATGAGCTACAAACACCTGGGCTCAGGGTTCATCCCTAAAATGGACGAAGGGGGATTCATCCTGGACTACTACGCCAAACCGGGGACCTCGCTCACCGAGACAGACCGTCTTTTAAGGGAGGTCGAGGCAATCCTTCGCAAAACGCCGGCGGTGGATACATACTCAAGGCGCACCGGGCTCCAGCTTGGAGGAGGTGTAACAGAATCATACCAGGGCGATTTTTTCATAAGGTTAAAACCTTTCCCTAGGAAGCCGATAGATGAGGTGATGGATGATGTCCGGCAGCGGGTGGAGCATTCGGTGCCCGGCCTGCATATCGATTTACACCAGCTTATAGAAGATATGATAGGGGATTTTACCGGGGTCCCCCAGCCGATTGATATCAAGATATTTTCAGACAATGGGAAGGTCCTTGGGCAACTGGGCTCGAAAGTGGCTGGCCTGATAAGCAAGATCCCCGGCGTGGTTGACGTGAACGACGGGATCATACTGGCTGGCGACGCGTTGGATATAAAGGTGGACCGCGTCAAGGCGGCGCTTGAGGGAGTGGACCCGGAATCAGTTACCGCGGACCTTAACGCCCTTATGAGCGGCCTTGTTACCACAAAGGTGGAACAGGGTCCCAAAATGGTCGGAGTGAGGGTATGGATCCCCGAAAAATACAGGGAGACCGAAGATGTCCTGGATAAGCTGCAACTGCGCGCACCTGACGGCCATCTCTTTCCACTTGGAAGGATAGCCACCATAACCGCCATAACAGGCCAGCCTGAGATAACGCGTGACAACTTAAAAAGGATGATCAGAGTCACCGGAAGGATAAGCGGCAGAGACATGGGCTCAACGATCCGGGATGTAAAAAAGGTCCTGAACCGCCCCGGCCTTTTCCCGAAAGGGGTATATTACAGCCTTGGCGGGCTTTACAAGCAGCAGCAGATAGCCTTTGCAGGGCTCATGGCAGTATTTGCCGCAGCCGTTGCGCTCGTCTTCCTACTGCTGCTTTATCTTTATGAAAGTTTCCGCGTGGCGGCCTCGATTCTGATAACAACTCTTTTAGCCGTCATGGGGGTGTTTATCGGTCTGTTTATTACGGGGACAGAATTGAACATCTCGGCCATGATGGGAATGACCATGATAATCGGGATAGCAACGGAAGTGGCCATTTTCTATGTATCAGAATATTATGAGCTTGGTGAAAGGCAGGACAGAAAAGAGGCCCTTGTCCTTGCGGGCAAGAACCGTATGCGGCCTATCGCCATGACGACTTTTGCCGCGATACTGGCCCTTATGCCGCTAGCGCTTGGCATCGGCCAGGGGGCCGCAATGCTAAAGCCCCTGGCCATAGCGATAATCTCCGGTCTTATTATTCAGTTTCCGTTGGTGCTGACCATGTTGCCGGTAATGTTCCACATTTTCCGCGTTAGTAAACAACAAAACAAGGCAGATGTATGAAATATTTCTGTTTGCCCGAAAATCTGCCTCATCATGTAGGCATAATAATGGACGGAAACGGCCGATGGGCGAAGTTGAGGGGACTGCCCCGGTTAGAGGGCCACAGGCGCGGGGCCGAACGCGCAAAGGAGATTATACAGGCAGCAAGGAACCTTGGCATCAGGGCTTTAACGCTTTACACCTTTTCTCTTGAGAACTGGCAGAGGCCGTCAGCAGAAATCACATTTCTTATGAAACTGCTGGAATTATATCTTCTAGAGGAAATGCACGAGTTCAAAAAACAAGAAATAAATTTTCGGTTCATAGGGGACTTAAACAGGCTGCCCAAAAATTTGCGCAGATTAGTAAAGCAAACTGAAGACCTCACGTCTGACTGCAAGGAAATGGTACTCACAGCGGCTATAAGTTACCTTGTAGTTGGTGCGCCGGGATAAACCGGCATGGAGTTGAGGATGAAAGAGCCTTACATTGAAGGCGTAGCCGGCCACAATGGCCCCGAGTCAGGCGCAGGCGTCCGCAAGAACGCAGGCGAAGCAATGACAGGGGTACGTACAGGCGGAGTATTGAGCCGCGAAAAGGGTGTCTTCAGGGCGCCGACGCCGTCAACTAGTGCGGAAGGCAAGACGGGCATGAGCAAGAACGGCGAGCACATGCCCGGCCCTGCGCGGTCGGAGACCTCCAGCATGCACGGAAACTCCATGCGCGAGAACCGGGAGAGCCTGCGTCTTTTCTCAGGAGATGGAACTGAGGAACGCGCCGGGAAGAAAGAACTTCTCAAGCCGGCGATGAACGGGCACAGGCAGTCGGACAGACCAACAGTACCTGCGAAGCCGTCGAACAAAGTTCTGGAAGCACAGAGAACAGCGGAGATGGTGGAGGGAAGGGGTCTGGCCAAGGGGAAAGCGGAGCAGCAAAACACGCCCCGGACACAGTGCCGGGTAGATGGCGCGCAAAATGCGCTGCACCGCATACGTCAGGCAGCTTTCAGGAACAAGGACGAAAAGTTCACCGCACTCCTGCACCATATTACTCCGGAAAGGCTACGCACAGCGTTCTTTGGAATCAAGAAGAATGCGGCAGTCGGAGTGGACGGGGTGACATGGCGATGGTATGAAGGAGACCTGGAAAACTATCTGCAGGACTTGCATGCCAGAATCCATCGCGGGGCATACCGGGCGAAGCCGTCGCGGAGAAAGTATATTCCGAAACCGGACGGCAGGCAAAGACCCCTCGGCATAGCGGCCCTTGAGGATAAGATAGTGCAGCGGGCTGTAACTGAAATCCTCAACGTCATATACGAGGAGGACTTTCTTGGGTACTCATATGGGTTCCGGCCGGGACGCCGGGCGCACGAAGCACTAGATGCGCTGGCGGTAGGCATTCATAGGAAGAAGGTGGGCTGGGTGCTCGATGCAGACATACGCGGTTATTTTGATTCCATCGACCACGAATGTTTGATGAAATTCATTGAGCGCCGGATTTCAGACGGATGTATCCTTCGGCTAATCAGCAAATGGCTGAAGGCAGGGGTCATCGAGAACGGAAGGCTTGCGGTGACTGAAGAAGGGACGCCGCAAGGGTCTTCGATATCGCCGCTGCTGGCGAATATCTATCTCCATTATGTGCTGGATGAATGGGTGCAAAGCTGGAGAAAGAGAGAAGCCAGAGGCGACGTAATCATTGTCCGTTGGGCCGATGACTTTGTGATGGGATTCCAGTACCAAGACGATGCGGAGAGGTTCCTTATGGAGCTTCATGAGAGATTCCGGCAGTATTCGTTGGAACTCCACCCAGAGAAGACGCGGCTTATCAGGTTTGGAAGATATGCACGACAGAACTGTAAGCAAATCGAGGGGAAAAGGAAGCCGGAGACTTTTAATTTTCTGGGATTCACGCATTCCTGCGGCGTAAGCAGAAATGGGAAGTTTATGGTGAACCGGAAGACGATAAGGAAGAGACTCACGGCAAAGCTCCATGAACTAAAAGGGGAACTCAGGAAGCGGATGCACCATGCGATTCACGTGCAGGGTACATGGCTTCAATCCGTGGGAAGGGGCTATTTCAATTACCACGCCATACCCGGCAACGCAGATGCCATGAAGGCGTTCCGCAATCAAACCGCGAAATTATGGTACAGGAGTCTCAGGAAGCGAAGCCAGAGAACCCGGATGACCTGGGAGCGAATGGGAAAAGTAGTTGCCCAATGGCTGCCTCCGGCGAGAATCTTACATCCGTGGCCTGAGCAGCGGTTTGCCGCAATGACCCAAGGCAGGAGCCGTATGAGGTAATGCCTCCAGTACGGATCTGTGCGGGGGGTGCCGGGAAACCGGCATCCCTACCGCGACCATAAATTTCTCGAAAAATTTATCTCAACTCCATACAAAAACGGCCTCCTGATTGGTTAAAATTGACATTGTGTGATGCAAAATCAACCAAACCAGGAGGCCACTGAAAGTGAAGTCTAGTAAAGCAGAAATTTCTTCCCGTGTCCACAGAATTCCGAAGCTTCGGTTTGAAGACCAGCAGCTTACGTCCTTTGCCGGACTGGTAATTATTCAGCAATTGTTTTCGAAGCTGGAACTGAAGAAACGGCTGCGCACCTGTTTTGATCATCTGGATGCAAGCCCGGTCTTTGGTCATCACATCATTGTCCTCATACTGGTTGTGCATCTGATGTTGGGTCACCGGCGGCTCCGGGACATGGACTACTACCGGGACGACCTCATGGCGCTTCGACTTCTGGGACTCAAGAAGCTTCCCGATGTTTCGACGGTAAGCAGGGCCTTGGCCCGCGTTGACGATAAAAGCATCTTGAAGCTCAGGCAGGCGTGCCGGGAGATGCTGCTTGCAAGAATTCAGGCCCTCGGTTTGGTCCGGGTGACGCTTGATTTCGACGGATCGGTTTTGCGCACGGGCCGGATGGCCGAAGGCGCGGCGGTCGGTTTTAACAAACAAAAGAAGGGTCAAAGGAGCTATTATCCATTGTTCTGCACGATAGCCCAGACGGGCCAGGTCTTTGACGTGCTTCCCCGCTCGGGCAATGTCCACGATTCCAACGGAGCCCTTGAGTTCATTTTGGAGTGCATCCGCATTATTCGCGCTGTCCGCCCCGGCATCATCATCGAGGTCCGCATGGACAGCGCCTTTTTCAGCGACAAGATCGTCAAAGCGCTCGACGCCAAGGGGATCGAGTTTACGATATCGGTGCCCTTTGAGAGGTTTGCCGAGCTTAAGGGGATAATTCAGGGCCGGCGGCGCTGGCGGTGCTTCAATGGCGAGCTTTCGTATTTCAATGCCCAATGGAAGCCCAAGAAGTGGGACAGCCGTTTCCGGTTTCTCTTTATCAGGCACAAAGTCAAGATATTGTCGAAGGATCCCGTTCAGCTTGATATGTTCATACCCCATGAGCAGGGCTATGAGTTTAAGGTGATCGTTACGAACAAGCAGACTACGATGAAGAAGGTCTTGTGCTTTCATAATGGACGCGGGTCCCAGGAAAATACGTTCAGCGAATTGAAATCGCAATGCAATATGGATTACGTTGCCGTCAGGCGGCTTCATGGCAATCACCTTTATATGATGTCGGCAATTCTCGCGCACAATCTGTTCAGGGAACTTCACATGCAGGTTCATGAAAAAAACAGAGGCACCACCGAGAAAAGAGCCGCGCTCTGGCAGTTCACGGAAGCAAATACGCTCAGGAGGACGCTTTTGCAGCGTGCCGGGCGTCTTACCAGCCCCGGCGGCATCCTTACGCTTACGATGAGCGCCAATCCGGCGGTCCAAAAAGGTGTCTTGCATTATATCGAGCGCCTCAAACAAGCTGCCTGATCTCTGTTTTTATGCAACGATAGGGTAACCAGTTCGGCTGGTGTCCAAGCTCCGACAAACAGGAGCTGCCTTTTTTCGTCAAGCGCCATCGGAAAATTATCATGCGCAAGGGGTAAAGGCCAACGGGCGATAATTTTTCCACTTTTAAAGGCAATAACGGCGATCTCTCTTTTGCCCGGCAAGTTTACATATGTTTTTCCCGACGAGCGGTCAATCTGAAAGGATTCCGGATGGACCCCAAGCCATATATCGCCGATACGTTTAAGCCCCCGAAGGCTGACAATTCCAATTGCCTCGTCCCCGTAAGCCACATATAGTCTCTTCTCCGAAGGACCGAGCCTCAGATCGTCCGCATCCCTTCGGAAATGGATGGTCTTTACCAGCTTCAATGTATCTGCTTTGAAAAACCGCAAAGTGCCGTCTCCGCCGTTTGAAACCGCTATCAAGCCCTTCCATGGAATATATTCCACGCCCTGCGGCCCATCCAGACCCTTGATCGACCGAATAAGTTTTCCCCGGCGGAGATCGATAATTTCCAGCGAATTATTGCGGTAAGCGGCAACAAAGAGTAACTGCTTTTTGGAATCGACTGTCATGTGATCCAGACGGCCTTTTACATTAGGTAGTTCGATCTGTCTGACCAGATTTAAACTGCCATAGCAAAAAGACCTTGTGGCGAAAAGGAAAAGGATTACTGTAAAGAGAAAGGCAGATTTTTTCATAGAAACCGCGCTTCCCTTTTCCCCCGGATTGAAATAAGAACCAAATTGCAAACCACCCAAAAGAAGCGGGTCTTTGCCTCACAAATCCGAACCAAGCCTGGATCCACATGTTGCAGGCTTTGTCCTGATGATGTTATCGTTGAATAATGTTCTTCCTCAAGATACTTGTACTTGCGGTTGTCCAGGGCGCTGCGGAACTACTACCAGTCTCGTCTTCCGCTCATGTAATTATAGCCGAAAAATTCCTGGGGCTAAACCCCACGGCCCCTTCGATGACTCTCCTTCTTGTTATGCTCCACACCGGGACCATGTTCGCGGTCATTTTCTATTTCTGGAAGTCATGGAAAAAGACCTTTTTCGGCTCATGGAAGGACTTTAAAAACTCCGCGATCCTAGTGGCAGCGGCCACCTTCCTTACGGGGAGTGTGGGCCTGCTGCTCATGGAGGTCATTGAAAAACTTGTGCTGGGCGGCCCTCATGCCCAGGTGGAGCAGATATTTGGCAATTTGACCATCATTGGGTCGGGGCTTGCTGTAGCGGGTGTGCTTATATTGATTTCCGGCTGGAAGGGACGCGGGGCAGGCGCAGAGACTTCAGAGGGGAAAGAGGGAAACCAGCTTGACATGAAAGGTTCCTGTCTGATAGGCGCGGTGCAGGGCCTTTGTTTACCTTTTCGGGGCTTCTCGCGCTCGGGAGCCACGATATCCACAGGCCTCATCCTTGGGATGAAAAGGATGCCTGCTGAGGAGTTCAGTTTCGCACTTGCTGTTGTCCTCACACCTCCTGTGATTGTCCGCGAACTATGGAGAATACTCAAGGCGCATCACATGTCTCTTATGAACCTTCCTGGCACAGCGGGCCTGCTCTATCCCAGCCTTCTGGGCATGGTATTCAGCTTTATTTCCGGCCTCATTGCCCTCCGCTGGCTTTCAAAATGGCTGCTTGGTGGCCGCTGGTACTTTTTCGGCATTTATTGTCTGGCAGCTTCAGCCGCGGTTTTTGCTTTCCACGTCATGGGCGGCATCTGATCGCCGGGACATCCTGAATATGCGTATCCTGATTGTAGAAGACGACCAGAAAATAGCCTCCTTTGTCAAACATGGATTAAGAGCGGCGGGATTTGCTGTGGACCATGCGGACAATGGCGAAGATGGACTTCATCTGGCCATGACCGAATCCTATGACACTTCGGTAATCGATATTATGCTACCAAAGCTGGATGGTTGGAGTCTCATAGAAACGCTTCGGGAAAAAAAGATAAACACCCCCGTGATCATCCTCAGCGCCAAACGCTCTGTTGATGATAGGGTCAAGGGGCTTCAAACAGGGGGTGACTATTATCTAACAAAACCGTTTGCCTTTTCCGAGCTTCTGGCTTGTGTTCAAGCGCTTATCCGCAGGGCCAATGGCGAGTCAGAGCCCACCCGTCTTACAGTAGGCCCCCTCTCCATGAACCTCCTTACCCGTGAGGTTTTCAGAGCAGACAGGAAGATCGATCTCCAGCCACGCGAGTTCGCCTTGCTAGAATACCTTATACGAAATTCAGGGAAGGTTGTCTCCAAGACCATGATTATGGAGCATGTCTGGGATTATAACTTTGACCCTCAGACAAATGTGGTTGAAGCGCGTATGTGTAGGTTGCGGGACAAAATTGACAGGGGTTTCACAAAAAAACTGATTCACACGATCCGCGGCGTTGGATATGTAATTAAATGAAACTCCTTAGATCACGAGTCACAGTAGCATTCCGATTAACTATCTGGTATGTAATCGCTTTCGCACTTTCGTCATTCGCGGCCTTCCTGGTCCTGTACGTTATGATGATTTCCGACATCCACAGGCATACAGATAAAGCACTTGTGGACAAGGCAAAGGAGTTTTCATTGCTGTTGAATTCTCAAGGTGTCGAGGCGGTCAGGGCCGAGATGGTTCGTGAGTCCAGTTCAACTGGGACAGGAAAGGTATTCTTCCGTCTTCTGACTTTTGACGGAAAGGAGCTTGCTGCGTCCGATTTTTCGGCATGGAAGGATATTGGCATTGACAGAATCGCATTGAAGCATACTACCGCTGATAAGCCTGTTTTCGAGACGCTCGCGATCCCGGGGATTGGGTATAAAGTCCGCGTGCTTTATGCTGCTGTCGGATCAGGCGAGATACTACAAATAGGTCATTCCATGATGTATGATGAGCGGATTTTGGAGGGCTTCCGGGAGATTTTTGGAACAGCGATGGGCATTGTGATGATCCTTGCGTCGCTGGTTGGATGGTTCATGGCCAAGCGGGCAATGTCAGGTGTTGAAGAGGTTACGCAAACGGCAATTGATATATCCAATGGCCTTCTTGACAGCCGGGTTCCTGTGAAAGGACATGGTGATGAGATTGACCGGCTCGCATCGACTTTCAACAGTATGCTGGAACGTATTCACGCACTGGTTACAGGGATGCGGGAGATCACTGATAATATTGCCCATGATCTCAGAAACCCGATCACAAGGATTCGCGGCGTTGCTGAAATGACACTGACTGGCGGAGGAACAACTAATGAGTATGAGGCCATGGCAGCGAGCATCATAGAGGAGTGTGACCGCCTGTTGGGAATAATCAATACGATGCTGGATATATCTGAGGCAGAAGCGGGCGTATCAAAACTTACTATGGAAGATATCGATATTACCCAATTAATTAAAGACGCCTGCGAATTGTTTGACCCAGTAGCCGAAGATAAAGGTGTGGGTATTACAATGGAGGTGGCTGATTGCTTAAGAGTGATTGGAGACAAACAAAAACTTCAGCGCATGCTGGCCAATCTACTGGATAATGCCATTAAATATACTACGGCCGGTGGGTCTGTCACTCTATCTGTTTCCAGGGGAAATGCTCATGTTGTGATCTCCGTCAACGACACAGGTGTCGGAATCTCCGACAGGGATCTGTCCCGTATCTTTGAGCGGTTTTACCGGGGCGATCAGAGCCGATTTCAGGCCGGCAGCGGTCTTGGTCTCAGTCTATCAAGAGCTATTGTTCTGGCACACGGAGGCGATATTACCGTTACAAGTCTGCCGGGAAAGGGCAGCACATTTACCATAACCCTTCCCCATTCCTCTTAATTTTAATTCTGCACAATTATCTCCTTTGCAACATTACCAAAAAGTAATTCTCAGATAATCTTCCGGTTAATCTTTTTTTATTATTCTAAGGTGTCAGTTAAATTGCAGGTTCCGCTGAGGATGCCTCAAAAAAAGATGTTTTTGGGTAAAACTGGAAGCATATCTGGCATGGCTTAAAAACCAGACGGAATTCATTACCTGATAAAGATTATAAAGCTCGAAATAGGAGAATTGTGAGAAGTAAAGAACGCGTGAAATTATTTATTCCTTTGCTATTTCTTTCCCTGTTTTTTGGTTGCGCGAGCTTTCATCCCAGGCCCATATCACCATCTGAGACGGCCTCGAAATTCGAGATGAGGACATTGCAAAGCAAAAAGCTCGAAAGTTTCATTGAGAAAAATATTTATAAGAAAGAAATTGCGTGGCCGCCTGCATCATGGGATTTTAAAATGCTGTCTCTCGCCGCCGCCTATTACAGCCCGGCGCTTGATGTGATGCGGGCCAAATGGGGTGTTGCCAATGCGGCCATTATCACAGCGGGAGGCATCCCAAATCCGAGCATAGGGCTTTTTGGAGAACACCATTCAAGCACGCCCGGTGGAATTTCACCCTGGGCATGGGGCCTATCGCTGGATATTCCCATAGAGACCGCCGGGAAAAGAGGGTACCGCATTAAACAGGCAAAACACATTTCCCTGGCAGCGCGGCTGAATATCGCCGAAACCTCATGGCAGGTCTGGAGCGGAGTAAGAAAGAGTCTTTTGGACCTTTATGCGGCAACTGAAAGGGGAAAATACCTGCTGAACCAGCTAAGGGCCCAAGAGGAGGTGGCAAAGCTGTTTGAAGAAAGGTTAACTGTAGGAGAGTCTTCCCAATTTGAAGTCACACAGTCCCGCCTAGCCCTGGATAAAACACGTCTTCTGCTTGCCGGGAATCAAAAAAAGAAGGCAGAGGCTCGCAGTGCGCTGGCAACAGCGCTTGGACTTCGGGCAAAGGCCCTTAACGGGATTCAGATATCCTTCGGCATCTTTAATCAGATTCCCGGGCCGATTGACCTTAAGGATGTCCGCAAAAAAGCGCTTCTAGGCAGGGCGGATATATTGGCGGCCCTCCAGGAGTACCAGGCCTCCCAGTCCGCTCTGCAGCTTGAAATCGCCAAGCAGTATCCCGATATCCACATCGGGCCGGGCTATGAATGGGACCAGGGAGACAACAGATGGTCTTTGGGATTTTCCATCGTATTGCCTGCTTTCAATCAGAACCAGGGCCCGATTGCCGAGGCCAGGGCGCGCCGCAAAGAATTTGCTGCAAAGTTCGTGGCCCTTCAGGCCGGTGTTATAGGGCAGATAGACCAGGCAGAGGCGGCATATTCCGAATCTCTAAAGAATCTGCGGACCGCCGGTTCCCTTGTATCGGCGGAAAACAGCAATTTGAAGGCAATTCAGGCAAGATTCAATTCTGGAGAGGCCGGCCGCCTCGATCTCGAACAAGCAAAAATGGAACTGGCCCCCACAGAGCTTTCCAGTTTTAATGCTCTCATTTTGGCGCAGACAGATATGGGAGAACTCGAAGACGCCGTACAAAGACCCCTGGGTAAAATGGAATTTTTCCAAGAAATGGCCACACCTTATGTACGGGCGGGGCGGCCGGGAGGAAAAAAGAGCATAAAGGGCAAGGGAGTTAAGAAATGAATTTTTTAACCGGACAAAAAAGAAAAAGATCAATGGCCGCATTCATACTTTTTGTAGCAGTTTGTATGGCTTTTCTGCCAGGTTGTGCAAAAAAGAAGGAGGGCGGAGAAAAGGACTCAGCCGGTCTGAAAACAGCTCCTCAGCCTTCGGGTTATACGGTGACTGTAGGCGAAGATGAGCAGAGGACTGACGGCATGATGACAATTGCGCTCAAGCCGGGCCTTTATCAAAAACATGTGGAAGCCTATGGAGAGGTCCTTGCCCCAGAAGAGCTAAGCGGAGTGTTTAAGGATTACATTGCCGCAAGCTCGGCGCTCGAAAGGGCGAAGGCCCAAATGAAGGCATCAGAAAATGAATATGACCGCCTGAAAACACTAAACGCAAGCAATAAAAATGTTTCGGACAAGGAGCTTCAGGCCGCTGCCGCACGGTTCAAGGCAGACCAGGCGGAAGAAGCAGCCGCAACCGGGACCCTGACATCGGCAAAAAACACGATTGGCCTTAAATGGGGGCCGGTTATCTCAGAGTGGGTCTTCGGCTACAAACCCGCGCTAAGACGGGTCTTTGAAACAAAAGACGTGCTTGTGCAGATCACTGTGCCGCCATCCTTTTCATTGAAAGGAATTCCCGAACGCATCCCTTTAACTACCCCGGCGGGAATTAACCTTCCCGCACGGTTCGTATCCCGCGCAACCAGCACCAACCCGTCGTTACAGGGATTGAGTTTTATCTATATTGCATCCTCCCATGATGGCTGCCTTGTGCCCGGAATGAATGTCACCGCTCAAATGCCATCGGCCATGTCTCAGACCGGGTTTTTTATCCCGGCATCCGCGGTGGTCTGGCTGCAGGACAACGCCTGGGTATACGTCAAAAAAAGTGAGGCGGGCTTTTCCAGGATCGAAGTGCCAACCTCTTCGCCGGTTAAGGGCGGCTATTTCGTCTCCGGAATTTTTGCTCCCGGAGACCAGGTTGTGACCCGGGGAGCCCAGGCCCTGCTGTCTGCGGAAAGCACTCCAAAAACAACCGGTGGGGGCGGAGATGATGGAGACGACGATTGAGGGGAAAAACTGAAATGGAACAAAAAAAACAAGAACACGGAATTCTTGGGACGATAGTCCATTTTGCCCTTCGCCGTCGCGGCATAATCATTGCGCTCGCAGCGCTATTTCTGGGTTACAGCGTCTTTTCGCTTACGAGGGCCAGATACGACGTGTTTCCCGAGTTTGCTCCCCCACAGGTCAAGATACATACCGAGGCCCCGGGGTTCTCGCCCTCACAGACCGAGGCGCTCATTACCCGCCCGGTGGAGACCGCCGTAAGCGGCGTGGGCGGAGTATCGGACGTCTTGTCAAAATCGATACAGGGGCTGTCGATCGTAAAAGTCAGGTTCAAAACCGGCACGGACATCTACCTGGCCAGGCAAAAGATAGCGGAGCGCCTTTCCACGCTTGCAGGCCAGCTCCCAAAAGGCATTACGCCCGGGATGACTCCGCTTACGTCCTCAACAGGAAATGTGATGGGGATCGGGCTGACTTCCGGAAAACTCTCCCCGATGCAGCTTCGGACCATAGCGGACTGGACGGTGAGGCCCCGCCTTCTTGCGGTGCCCGGGGTTTCGAAGGTGGCCATATTCGGAAGCCAGGACAAAGAGTTGCAGATACAGGTGCTGCCGGAGCGCCTGATAAAATACAACCTGTCCATGGAGGACGTAATAGCCTCGGCCAAGAAGGCAACCCGCCTCGAAGGGGCAGGCTTTATAGACGGGGCAAACCAGCGCGTAACGATCAGGAGCTCCGGGCAATCGCTGACGGCAAAAGAGCTTTCCGGCACAGTTTTCAGGCATATAGATGGTGCAAACGTGACATTGGGCGATGTCGCCCATGTGATGGATGCCCCGGCGCCCCAGATCGGAGGGGCCCAGATAAACGGCAAGCCCAGCATCCTCCTGATAGCCGATGCCCAGTACGGGGCCAATACCCTTCAGGTGACAGCAGGGCTCGACAAAGCTATTTCGGAGCTCGCCCCGACGCTCAAGGAGCAGGGTGTAACTCTGCATCCCGGCCTCTTCCGCGCCGCAAGTTTCATAGACACCGCGCTTCACAATGTAAACTCCGCCCTTATTCTGGGCGCTCTTTTAGTTGTAATCGTGCTTTTTCTTTATCTGTTTAACCTAAGGACCGCAGCCATATCTTGCACGGCGATACCGCTTTCTCTGCTTGGTTCGGTTGTCATAATGGAGCACATGGGCCTGAGCCTGAATACGATGACTATCGGCGGGCTTGCAATCGCCATTGGCGAGGTCGTGGACGACGCTGTAATAGACGTGGAAAACATCTTCAGGCGGCTAAGGGAAAACCGGCTTCTTGAAAACCCGAGCCCGGTGCTCCGTGTGGTGTATGACGCATCTGTGGAGGTAAGGAGTGCGGTTGTTTACGCCACCTTTGCAGTGGTCCTTGTCTTCATACCCGTGCTCACAATGAGCGGGATTTCGGGCAGGTTTTTTGCGCCCCTTGGCCTTGCATATATATTTTCCATCCTCTGCTCCCTTCTGGTGGCGCTTACGGTGACGCCGGCCCTCTCGCTTATAATGCTGGGCGGCAAAAAACAGAAACTCAAGGGAGAAGACCCGCCTGTTGTACGCTGGACAAAAGAGCGCTATGTCAAGGTCATCCACACCGTGGAGAGACATCCGAAAATGGTCATGACGGCGGCCGCTGTGCTTATTGCCTCCATGCTTATCATTATCCCGTTTTTAAAAGGGAAGCTTTTGCCGGAACTTATAGAGGGCAATTTCATAATACACGTATCCAGCTCTCCCGGCACGTCGCTTAAAGAAACTCTGCGGACCGGCAAGCTTTTGGCGGATAAACTTACGGCTCTACCTTATGTGGTATCCGTCGCTCAGCGCGCCGGCAGGGCCGAACATGGCGAGGAGGCAAGGGGGACAAACGCAAGCGAATTCGACCTTACGCTTAAACCGATGGGCAAGGCGAAATTCGATATCGCAAAAAAACAGATTAGGGACATCGTCAAAAAATTCCCCGGCCTAACTACATCAATTGACACCTTTCTTACGGAAAGGATAAGCGAGACTATTTCCGGTTACAGGGCGCCGGTTGTGGTAAACATATATGGAAACGATCTGTCCGTACTCGATCAAAAAGCCAGTCAGGCGGCGCAAATATTAAGCGGCATCCGCGGGGCCGTCGGCGTGAGGCTTCAGGCGCCCCCATCGGCTCCGGAACTTCTCGTATCACTGGATAAGCGGAATCTGGCGCGCTGGGGGTTTAAGCCTGCGCAGGTGCTTGATGACGTGCATACTGCTTTTGCCGGAAAAACGGTGGGGCAGGTATTCGATGGAACCCGGGTCTTTAATGTTTCCGTCATTCTGGACCCGAAAAACAGGGTCAGTATCACTGATCTTGGGAACCTGCCTTTGAGAAACCCTGAGGGCACATATGTTAACCTTTCGCAGTTGGCAAATCTGAGAGAGATGCCCTCCCGGTTCATCATACTGCACGACGGGGGAAGACGCGTCCAGACTATAACCTGCCGTGTACAGGGCCGAAGCCTAAGCTCTTTTGTCGCGGCGGCCCAAAAAACTCTTTCTGCCCGCCTACAGCTTCCGCTAGGTACCTATATTGATTTTGCAGGGGCGGCTCAGGAGCAGGCCCGTACAAAAAGGGATCTGTTCGTTCACTCTGCTTTAGCCGCGATCGGGATAATCCTGCTCCTTTCTATTGTGACGGTAAGCTACAAAAATCTTTTGCTTATACTACTTAACCTGCCTTTTGCTCTTGCTGGAGGCGTTTTTGTGGCGCTTGCCACAGGGGGCTTTCTTTCGATAGGCTCCCTCGTTGGTTTTGTGACCCTTTTTGGAATAACGCTCCGGAACTCCGTTATGCTCATATCCCATTATGAACACCTTGTGAATGTGGAAGGCATGGAATGGGGACTTGAAACTGCAGTGCGGGGCGCATCGGAGCGGCTTGCCCCCATTCTCATGACAGCATCCGTCACAGCCCTTGGATTACTGCCTCTTGCAATAGGCAGCGGCGCGCCGGGGCGTGAAATAGAGGGTCCGATGGCCCAGATAATACTTGGGGGTCTTGTGACATCCACCGCGCTCAACCTGCTAATAATGCCAACACTTGCGCTCAGGTTCGGGCGTTTCGAAAAGAGCTAATTTTTCATGGGGATCCATGCAAGGAAAGCACGGTCCATTGCAATGGTCCCAGCAATGGGAATATGCCCGAAGCGGATAGAAAGCTGCCTATCGGCTTTTGATTTGGATTGCCCATCCACAGCCTCTTTCCACATCGCCGCGACCAGCCCCGATCTGTCAGCCCCCGATTTGCAATGTATCAGGATAGGCCGAGGCGCAGTCCTTAATATCTTCATCAGTTCTTGCATCTGCCGGGCAGTTGGCTCCGATGTGGCGGACAAGCCTACATCGTAATGCGCTATTCCATTGGCCTTGCTGAACTCTATCTCTTTCCTGTACCAGTTGCTGCCTGGGTTCCTGCCGCGCAGGTTTATGATGCTTCGTATGCCGTAAGCCTTGAGGTAATGTTCAAGCTGATCGTAACCGGGTTGCGCGCACCTGTACGCCTCCCCGGGCGTTACCGTATGGAAGTTGCCGTCGCCGAATATGAGGAAATAATACCCCGACGGAATGAGAAGGATGACAAGGACAACGACAAAAACCCTCTGCCCCGTTTTCTTCACCGCGCAAAATACTCCCGATGCATCTTTTTCGCCATAATGGTCACATTTCGAAACTGCTTGTTTATTCTAACTCATACCGCCATGGAAAAAATATGTCTCCAAGGACCTTTTAAATCGACGTCCTTGTTCATAAAGTGATTATGTGGGATGATGGGGAAAATGAGTCTATAAGATTATGAAAGAAGAGGCAATCCATTTTCTTTACAAGTCCATCGGTTCTTTTACCGGGAAATTCCCTCGTGCCGGGTCACGTATTATCGATACCTTGATCTTCACATTATTGGGGAATCCCCTGCTGGTCAACATAATCCGGATTATAAACCGTAACCGTCTGAAAACTGGAAATTTTCAAAAGATATGTGTCTTGTGTGATATGAATATCGGCGACGCCATAATAGTCCAGGGGGCCGTATTGGGCCTTAGACACTTTTTCCCCGATGCCCGGATCGATTATGTCATTAACCGGACCGCAAGGGATCTCCTGGCGGAGAACCCGGAGATTTCCAATCTGTTTGCCGTCTATTCCGGCTCAACCATCCCGGCTGAAGATGATATACGGGCGATTAATGAGGTCCTGGCACGCACGAAATACGACCTGGTGTTTAACTTCTGCCCATTCATTTCCGGCAGGGAAATTGCGATTTCCTCCGGGACAAAATTCATAAGCTACCATGGAGTTGCAACGGCCGTAATCCGAGCGGCTAAAGACCCCTGGGCTAAAAAACACATGCTGTATCAGACGCACCGGTTCATTGAGGGCCTGTTTTCCGATTCTAGAGGCAACGGGGAAAGAGATTTTCGGGGCGGTCATATTTACCTGCCGGCAAAAGCCGTAGATGAAGCGGCGCAGTTTTTGTACGGTTCGGGCCTGGACCCGGAACGGCTTAAGGTTTTTTTCAATCCCGACGCTTCGTGCCGCTTTACCAGGATGCCCCTTGATATCCAGGTTTCACTATTAAAAAGGCTGGCTAAACTGCCCATTGATATTTTACTGGGGGCCGGCCACTCCAAGAAAAATATTGAATTTTCAATCCTGGAAACCTTGCCAGAGGAAAGCCGGCGGAACATAAAGGTTGTGCCTGCTGCCACATCCATTGATGTTTATGCCGCGATAATCGATCTGTGCGACATTTACATTACCGGAGATACCGGCCCCCTGCATATTGCCGCCGCTCGGAAGCATTCAGCAGCGAAAGGCCATAAATTAAGGAATCAAACCGCTGTTTTTTCAATTTTCGGGGCGACACCTCCGCGCATATATGGCTACGACTCTCGTTTGCCCGGTTTCTTTCCGGCTAACCAGGACGCCCCGTCCCACGTCTATGTCGCGCCCAGCCAATTCCGCAATATGGCCTGTATCGCAAAAAAGTTCATAACCTGCGATCCTGGCTGCTTTTTTGGTTCTCTCGACATTGGAGAAATAATTTCCGACATCCAGTCATATTTAAATATCGATGGGCAAATGAGGCAGCGAAGCGTTAACGCAATTACCGCCGGCCTAAATGCAAGTTTCCATGAGTAGATTTTTGTTTTTGTTTTCAGCTTACATTATGGGTTTCCTGACGGCCATCCCGATCGGGGCGACCCAGATCGAGATAGCAAAGCGCTCATTGAACAATCAACCGCAGGCGGCGTACATGGTCGCGCTCGGTTCTGTCTGCTCGGATGTAATGTACGGTTTCATAGCAATGTTTGGAGTCGCTCCATTTTTGGAGAGCAGGACCGTCATGGCGTATTTTGGCTTGTTCGCGGCGGCAATACTCTGGGTGCTTGCGTTTTTCACCTTCAGAGACAGCGGGAAGGCAGACATGCAGGAGTTGAGCGGCACTATATTGAAAAGCAAAAGGCTGTCCTTTGCCATTGGGTTCACGCTCGCCGTGACAAATCCGATGATGATAGCCTGGTGGCTGATCGGTGAAAAATTCATCCGCGAGCTAGGACTGGTCCGAAATTTCACTACAGATACAACCCTTCTTTTTTTGGGCACCGGAGGGCTTGGGCTCTTTTCCTATTTATTCGCTCTTTCAAACATTTTATATAAGACAAAAAAATTCATATCAAAGGAGATAATGAAGAAAGTCAATTCTGGGTTGGGCATAGTGCTTGTGTTGTTGTCTTTTTATTTTTTAATAAGCTCGCTTCGCAGGATATTGCATTTTCATATATGAAGAAAAAAATATTTTCAAGTACGAACATTAAGCAAATATTGCGGGCGGGCAAATTTCTTCATGAATCATTTCTTGTCACACTGGTCCTTAAGGGCATTTTTTCATTTCTGGAGATCATAGGCGGAGTCCTTCTGTTCTTCATCTCGCCCGCAATGATCAGCCATTTTGTCAAAGTCCTTACCCAACATGAGCTATCTGAAGACCCTGATTTTTTGTACAGTCA
>JAKAMR010000011.1 GCA_021812785.1 Nitrospirota bacterium | reverse complement strand
AATGTCTTTCCCTTATGTTGCCGCGCCACTTTCTTGCCTTCAGAACCGCCATGGCCGCTGGGTGAATGCCCTCCGTCTGCTTGCCGGCCAGCAGCGAATATGTTCTTATGAAATGGTTTGAGAGCGCCTCGATGTCCTCGGGCCGCTCCCTGAGAGGCGGGACATTAACGGGAAAGACATTAAGCCTGTAGTAGAGGTCTTCCCTGAACCTGCCACCCTCGCATTCTGCCCAGAGGTCCCTGTTCGTGGTGGCTATTACCCTCACGTCCACCGGCACCGGCGATTTTCCGCCTACCCTGTCAATCTCCTTCTCCTGCAAGGCCCTCAGCAGCTTCGCCTGAAGAAGCAGGGGCATTTCCCCTATCTCATCCAGCAGGATGGTGCCGCCGTGCGCAAGCTCGAATTTCCCTTTTTTCCTGTCAACCGCGCCGGTAAACGCTCCTTTTTCATGCCCGAACAGCTCAGACTCCAGCAGATTGTCAGGTATAGCGGCGCAATTGACCGCGACAAAGGGTTTGTCCACCCTCCCGCTGGATTTATGTATATGCCTGGCCAGAAGCTCTTTGCCTGTGCCAGACTCTCCTTCGATGAGCACAGTTATATCGGAGGCAGCAAGCTTCCCGGCCAGCTCCACGATCTTTTTCATCCCCGCATTGGCTGTTATCAGCTCCGGGGCGCCGTTTCCTCCACAGTGCCCGCTGGAACTGATTATTGACTCAACAGCCTTCTGGAGCCTGTCAAAGGGGAACGGCTTCATCAGGAAGTCCGTCGCTCCCTCTTTCATCATCTCAACTGCGGTCTCCACCGTGCCAAAGCCGGTTATTACCAGCACCGGCAGAGGACCGTTGCCGCGCCTGACTTCCTTCAGCAAGGCAAGCCCATCCATACGCGGCATTCTCATATCGGTCACCATCAGGGAAAATTCAACCCCCGGCTGGCGGAGTTTGTCCAATGCCTCCTGGCCGTTTTCGGTAATGACGACTTCGTAGCCCATTCTACCAATCGATTCCTTCATGGCGAGCCTCATCTGCGGATCGTCATCCACGACCAGAACGGGTTTTTTACTTTTACTTTTATTCATGTTTTCATTTTCAGACATCTGGGCGCAATCCAAAGATTTTACCTCCATTATTCAGGCGCAGTTTTATCCCTAAAATTCATACTCCGGCGTAGTTAAAGCTAATACTGTCCTCCGTTGCCGGTAAAATGCATGCTGAATATACTGCCCTTGCCGGGGTCGCTCGTTACGCGTATATATCCTCCGTGGGCCTGCATTATCCTGGATGCGATGGCCAACCCCAGGCCGGACCCTTTTTCCTTTGTGCTGAAAAACGGGTCAAATATCTTCTCGATGTTTTCGGGCTCTATCCCGGGGCCCTCGTCCTTTATATCGAGGACCGTGCACCCGGCTTCGCCGCGCAGGCAGACCTCGATGCCCCCCCCGCCCGGCATGGCCTGGGCCGCGTTTATAACCAGGTTCATTATCGTCTGCTTAAGGAGCTCTCCGTCTCCGCGGACAACCCAATCCCCGGTGTACTTCTTTTGCGTTTTTACCCCTCTGGACTCCATCAAAGGAGAAAGTAGCCACAGGACATCATCAGAAATCTGTCTCAGGTCCACCTGGGCCATAACGGGTTTTTGCGGCCTTGCGAAAAAAAGCATGTTCGTAAGGATATTGTTCAGACTGTGGATGCCGGCCGATATCCCCCCTGCCAGGTTTTTTTGCTCCTTGTCCTGCACGTCCCTCTCCAGCATCGAGGCAAAGAGCTCTATGCTGCACAGCGGGTTTCTGATCTCATGGACTATCGTGGCTGCCATCTCGCCCAGGGAAATGAGCCTTTTGTTGCGCTCGTGAAGGGCTTCCATCTGTCTCATTGCTGTAACATCCTTGATCTGTATGACCCTGCCCCTGGCGGCGCCGTTGGAATCCACTACAGGGGAATCGGAAACGATAACATTGTATTTTTTCTGGCCCGCTTTAAGCTCAAGCCCTGCCCCGTTTTCGGATATGGCCATGGGAAGCCCGGAATAATGCACTCCACCCACTTCATCCTCGGAAAGCCCCAGAAGACGGGCCGCGGACTTGTTCATCATGGTTACTTTTTCATTATGGTCAAGGACGATTATCGCCTCTTCCATACTGCAGAGGACTGCATCAAGGTAGTCCTTGTTCTTTTCAGCCTCCCTGAGCGCCTCGATAAGCCTCGCGTTTTTATCCTGAAGCTCCTCCGTAAGGGTCTCGATCCTGCTCTGCAGCGCCGTATAACAGGCTTCGAGGCTTCTGGAGGCCTTCGTAAAGCTGTCAAAAGCCGTGTTTAGGAGAGTTACATCAGCCAAAAAACTTTCCCCCTTTCTTATCTTTCCTGTGAAACTTTAGTCTCCAGAAGACGTGCGGCCGCATACCGGCCCATGATCCCCCCATCACTTTGCAGACTGCCAAGGGCCTCTTCCGGGTCCTTCTCCAGTGATTGCATCCTGAAAAGGGTCCACTTCACATCCGCGGCGGTCAGGCCCAGGTGACCGGGGGCCGGCGCCGCCTCTTTATAAGCCTGCTTATACAGCTCAAGAGCCTGTACTTTTAACCCCCTGGCATATTCCGAATCGGCCAACGAAACATAAAGCATGGCTGGAACCTCCCTGTTCCTGATGCGTTTTTCGATCAGACCAATAGACCGCACGTTCCTTATATGCGGGATTATCCTTGCCAGAAGCAGGAGGTCATCCTGCGATGGCTCTTTTACAGACAGGAGGGCCGTTTGCGCGGCCGGGTAATGCCCAATGAGGAAATAGACACCTGCCTTCAGTCTTAACGAGGGATCATCATGTCCGGCAAGTTTCGCGATCTTAAAGAAATTCCAGGCTTCCTTCCCATTGCCCCTTGCAACATAATAGCCGGTCAACTTGCGGGCGGCCTCCATCTTGAGCACTGGAGATCCGTTCCTGACCAACCATGCATAAAGGCCCATGGACCGCTCAAGGTCAGAGGCCTCCAACTGCCCGGCCGCCTTGAAGATGAAAGCGGCCCTCGCAGGCTGTGTCAGGGCGTCGCCAGCCAGTTTCCATAAAACCGGGAACTTCGCTGGATCATTGGCCATCTCTTCTTCCATGATCTTCTGAAGCTCGTCTACGGCCTGCAATGCATAATCTTTTTTAATAAGCAGGGGCTTCAGAATGTTGACCGCATCAACGGCCCTGCCTTTTTTAGCGGTTGCCCGAGCCAAAAGCAGCAGTGCCTCGTTCACAGCCTCGCCATGGAACAGGTTTTGGGTGATCTGCTTTAAGGACTCTATGGCATCATCCGTCCTGCCAAGCTCAAGATCGCATTGGGCAAGATTTAAAAGGGCCTTATACTTAAGGCCCGCCCGCGTAGAACCGGCTGCTTTCCGGAACAGAACGGCCGCATCGCTAAAACCCTTCTCTTGCATCGCTATGAGCCCGAGAGAAAAAAATGCTCTGTGGGATAATTCCCCTTCCTTGATGGACCCAAGATGGGCCTTTGCCTCATCAAGTTTTCCCAAAAGCCTGCATGCTTCCCCCTGGCTGTATCTGGCAAGGGGCGTAGCCGAAAAGTTTTTCCCGGCTCCGGAGGCGGCCAGAGAACCAAACAGATCGTATGCCTCTTTGGCCTTTCCGGCGGCAAAAAGCGCCTCTGCCTTGCCATAAAGCGCCTCCGCACTGTTTCCGGCCTTTTCATAGTTGGCCAGGGCCTCTTTATAATGCACAGTCCTGAAGAGCACGTTTGCCAGCTCCAGATGGGCTTTTTCGGAAAATTCCGATTTTTTGAAGGTTTTTAAAAAAATCCTGAAAATGGATGCAGCCTCCTGATTAAAACCGAGGTCCTCATAAACCTCACCTCTCTCAAGAAGCGAAAGCTCTTTTTTCCGGCCTGCAGGAAAATAGATATACGCCAGCCTGTAGAACTCCAGAGAATCATAGAGTTTTTTGGCCCCCCTGAGCGCCTGGGCATAAACATAGTTGTAATCGGCAAACTCATCCATCGTGGGCTTGAACAGTTTAAGCATGGAGATTGCGGCCTGAGGCCTTCCCTCATTGACTTCAGTGAGGGCCTGGTCCAGAGGAGACCCAGCGGGGGGGGTGGCCCCCGGCGTCTCGGGGGCCATAATGAAAGCGCCAAGAAAAATACATATAAAGAATAATTTCGTCACAAATGGGAAATAGCAACTAACGTGCCAAAACAAAGTGATTGTTTTTTAAAGGAATTTTTTAGAACGAAGGGAGAAACGTCATTCAATTGACGCCAAGGCAGATATCAGGAGATGGTGGCCTCTATATTCATTTTTTTCATTTTTTCCACCAGGGTGGTTCTGTTAAGGCCCAGGAGTTTAGCGGCCTTGCTTTTTACGCCGCCCGTTTTCCCAAGCGCCTGGAGGATAAGATTTCTTTCCATCTGCTCAACGGCTTTTGTAAGGTCCATTCCGGAGTCGGCGAGACCGGGAGACGGTGCAGCAGGTTTTTTTTCTTCTCCCGGCGCATCGAGCTCACCGGAAGATGCTTCGTTTGCAACGGCAGGCCGTGAAACTGCGCCCGGCGCCTTTGCCGTTTGAAACTTGGCCGGCAGGTCAGAGGCCTCTATGGTGTCATTGGAAACAAGGATAGTAAGTCTTTCAAGCAGGTTCTCAAGCTCTCTTACATTTCCGGGCCAGTGGTATCTAAGCAGGCATTCCATCGCTCCGGGTGAGATCTCGACCTCCCCCTTTCTCTTTTTCACTAGTTCTTTCTTGAAGAAATCCACAAGCAGGGGGATATCTTCCACCCGGTCCCTGAGCGGGGGCAGATGGATGGGGATGACATTAAGCCTGTAATACAGGTCTTCCCTGAATTTCCCTTCCTCTATGGCTTTTTCAAGGTCCTTATTGGTAGCGGTCACTATCCTCACATCTACCTTTATGGTCTTGCTGCCGCCCACCCTTTCGAATTCCTTGCCCTGGATCACCCGCAGAACCTTACCCTGAAGCGACATGTCCAGCTCCCCGATCTCGTCCAGAAAAAGGGTGCCGCCAGCCGCCAACTCGAAACGGCCTATCCTTGTGTTCAGCGCTCCAGTGAATGCACCCTTTTCGTGTCCGAAAAGCTCAGACTCCAGAAGGTCCTTGGGTATGGCCGCGCAGTTAAGCGGAACGAACGGCTGTTGCGCCCTTGAGCTGTTAAAGTGAATGGTCTTGGCGATCAGCTCCTTGCCGGTACCGGATTCCCCGGTGATAAGGATGGTGCTGTCTATGTCGAATATCTTCTCGATCATCTCATAGACCTGCTGCATCCGGGGGGAATCGCCTATGATGCCTTCAAATTTGTATTTTTTCCTCAAATGCCTTTTGAGCATCCTGTTTTCATTCTGAAGCTCGGAAACCCCGATCCCCCTTTGCACGACCATCATGAGCTCATCAAGGACAAAGGGTTTGGTTATATAGTCGAACGCGCCAAGTTTCATGGCCTCAACCGCTGTCTGCACGGTCGCAAAGGCCGTCATGACTATGCACGGAGAGGATATTTTCAATTCGGCCATTTTTTTAAGCAGATCGATCCCGCCCATATCGGGCATCATAAGGTCCATCAGGACAAGGTCAAATTTCCCGCTTTTAAGAGCGTCAAGGGCCTGGAAACCGTTAGAGGCGGTGTTGACTTTGAATCCCTTGCCCCGGAAAAAAATATCCAGGGAGTCTCTGATGAAATCGTCATCGTCAACGATAAGAAGGTGTTTCATCTCAAGACATACTAAATCACCACGGTGTCAAATGTCAATATTTTGACTAGTGGTCCCTTCCAAAACAAGGTCCCAAGGCCCGGATACAGTCAAAAATTCCATCGAAAACGGAACTTAATGAATCACCCTACAGCAAGCTGCAGGGTATCTGTTATGAATTTTCAGTTTGTCATTCCAGCAGTATTTTATTTCGGAAGAACCATAAAATTTTATCCGTGTGATGTTTTCCCTATGATCTTCTGAAGCATTTCCCCCAGGTCCTCAGTCCTGTAGGGTTTTGAGATAGCGCCCCTGAACCTGAACTCTCCAAAATTTGAAAGTATCGGATCATCGGAATAGCCGCTGGACGC
Organism: Nitrospirota bacterium; assembly: GCA_021812785.1. The sequence continues at coordinate 30,889 of JAKAMR010000011.1, read as the reverse complement.
TATAGCCACTGCTTCAGGATTTATCTCGAGAAGTTTTTTTATACATTCCTTGCCGCCCATTCCGCCGGGGATGGTCAGATCCATGATGATCGCCGCATATGGCGTCCCGCAAAGATAGGCCCGGGAATAGGTTTCGATAGCATGGGCACCATCTGTCGAAAGGTCTACCTGGTACCCCAGGTTCCCCAGCATCTTTGCAGCTACGTCCCTCACCATCTCGTCATCGTCCACCACCAGGATCCTGCCCCTGCCGGAAACTTCGGGGGCTTCTTCCGCAGGTTTCGCTTCAGGCTTCTCCAGGGCTGCCGCGGGCAGATAGAAATAAAAAGTGGCCCCCTCACAATGGGCCGACTCCGCATTTATATACCCTCCGTGTTTTTTTATAATGGAATAGGCCGTGGCCAGCCCAAGCCCGCTTCCGCCCTCTTTCGTAGTGAAATAAGGGTCAAAGATGCGCGGAAGGACGTCCTCCGGTATCCCGGTCCCCGTATCGGAAACTGAGATCTTGACATACCCGCCAGGCCTCAGGGGAAGATTATCGGGAGACCCGACTGCGATGTTTTCAGCTCTCACGGTTATTACGCCCCCCATCGGCATGGCCTGGTTGGCGTTTATGATCAGGTTTTGTATGACCTGGGTGATCTGGCCCTCGTCCATATCCACCGTCCAGGTGTCCTCGGGAACGATATAAACGCATCTGACGCCTGCGCCCTTGACGGCAAAATCCACGTTCTCCCGTATAAGGTCCGCTATCGAGGCTATTTTTTTTACGGGCCCCCCGCCTTTTGAAAAAGTGAGCAACTGGCGGGTAAGGTCCTTTGCCCTGACAGAGGCCTTCTCCGCCTTCTCCAGCCTCTCCCGTACTTTTTCACCCGTAGCCATTTTAGCTATGGATATATTCCCTATGATCGCAGTAAGGATGTTATTGAAATCATGAGCGATGCCTCCGGCCAGCACTCCCACGGACTCAAGTTTCTGGATCTTGAGGCGCTCCTCCTCCAGCCTCTTTTTTTCCGTTATGTCACTGAACACAAGCACCTTTCCCGTGATCCTACCGCTTTTTTCGCGTATGGGCGCCCTCTTGTATTCGATCATCCGCTGCTCTCCGCCGCGGCCCTTTAAAAAGGCCGTTTTTACTACGGCAGGCCCCTTCTCGTCCCCTTCGACCTGCTCAGGCCAGGCAGCCTGCCTTATTCCTTCGATATCGAAGACCTCCGTGATGCCCCGGCCGATCGCCTCCTCGTGGTCCCAGCCGGTAAGGTCCCCGGCCACCTTGTTCATGAGGAAAATCCTGCCTTCATTGTCCGTGGTTATGACCCCGTCTCCGATGCTCCTTAAGGTTACGGAAAGCCGTTCTTTTTCGGCGGCAAGCTCCTCTTTTGATTTTTCGTTTTCCGTAATGTCCCTGCCCACTCCGGCTATTCCAACCACCTGTTTGTGGGTGTCCAGGATGCCCTTGAAGGTCCATGCGAACCACCGTTGCCCGTTTTTCGTCATAACCCGGTTTTCAACATATCCGGTGTGGGGAGGCCGAAGGGTGTCCTCAAGGGCTTTTAACGTGCGTTCACGGTCCGCATCGAAGACAAAGAACTGTAAATGGGTATTAAGAAGCTCTTTTTCTTTTCTTCCAAAGACATCGCAAAAGGACGGGCTGGCAAAAAGAAAGCCGCCGTCCATGCCCAGTTTAACGATCACATCGCCCTGGTTTTCCACCAGGAGCTGATATTTTTCCGTTTTTTCCTGCAAAGCGGCATAAAGGCCCGCTATGTTTATGGCTGCTGCCGCATGGCTCGCAAAAAGCCTTACTATGGCCTTCACGTGCCCGTCCATCCCCTTTTTTTCTTTTTTAAACACTGTAAGGCAGCCTATTATGGACTCTTTGCTTTTAAGCGGTATGGCAGCGGCATACTGGAAGCTGTGGTCCAGGGCCAATCTTTCAAGGGATTCAAACCCGCACGTTTCGAAACACTCCAGTATCTCATCCCTCACGACCGATTCCACAACAAAGTTGTCCTCCGGCTTGATGCTGGAGGGCATTGCCTGGAGGCTATCTTCTTCGATCCCCGCGCAGTCCTTAAAGCACATGATCCCGCGTTCATTGACGAGCCACAGTATGGCGGCGCCGGCCCAGCCAAAAGAAACCGCAGACCTGGTTATGGAGGCTGCCAGCCTGTTTATGTCCAGAGACTGAAGGCTTTTCGCGTTCTCATCATGCAGCCTTATAAGCCATTTTATATCTTCGTTCTGCCTTCTTATTATCTCGCTGGGATCGGATTCATAAGCGGGATCCCCAGCATCGAACGGGCCGGCTCCAGGATGGGATTTTTTGAACTTAAAACGTAGTTCCGGCTCGAAGTTTTTCCCTTTTGATTTTTTAGATTTTTTTGATTTTTCTTTTTGCAGATGATCGTCCGGATTTCGGGACAGCCCACCTGGATTTCGGAACAGTTTGACATGCACGGTCAAAGGGGCCGCAAAACCAAAAAGTCTCTTCAGGGACCCAAACGAACGTGAAAATGAAAAAACAGAAACCTTTTTCTCTTCCTTGCCGTCCATCATCGCTGCCCTTTGAACGCAATATTATAAAAAATAAACTTTTATTTTTAAAAGGAAAAAAAGGACCTTCAAATCAGGCCCTGGAATGGGAAGTAAGCCGGGCGTGTTCAAACTCCCCTTTTGTTGGGGTCGAATATGTATTTATGCGCCTGGAGATTAAAGATCGCGTCCAGCCTGTCCTGGATCATCCAATTGGCCAGCACGGAGGGTTCCATAAGGCTGAAGGCCGGCGAGAAAAGGATCTTGCACCTTTCCCGCAGCCTGTATTCTCTTATGAAATCCCTGGCCCATTCGTAATCGCCTCTGTCAACGATCACAAATTTCACCTCGTCGTCCGGCTTCAGAAAATCCAGGTTGGAAATGTCCAGGTCTTCGGACATTTCGCTGGCAGGCGTCTTTATGTCCATTATTATGACGGCCCTCGGATCCACATCCTTGATGCTCTGGCTTCCGTTGGTCTCTATCAACACCTTATGTCCCTCGTTCAGGAACTTCTCCACAAGGTGAAACACACCTTCCTGCAAAAGCGGCTCCCCGCCTGTTATGGATATCAAGTTTACGCCCACAATGGAGACCTCGTTCATTATCTCCGCCTCGGTAAGTTCGGTCCCCTCGGTATAGGCGTACTTCGTATCGCAGTAAGAGCATCTCAGGTTGCATCCGGAAAGCCTTATGAACGTGGATAGCTGGCCCGTGTAGGTCGACTCTCCCTGGATGCTGGTGAATATCTCACAAACTTTCATTGTAATAAGATAAATAAATTATACAAAAAAGCACAACTGACTAAAAAAAAGGGTCTCAGTCTTAGTGAAAAAAAGAAACAAGAAAAAAGAAAAAAATCAAAGCTGGAGTCCCGTGGTGTTTTTTAGTGTCCTTTCCCTGATATTCGCCGGCATCCTCGGGAGGCATCAATTGCCCTCCCTTCCCGCATCGCCAGTCTTAAAGAACTCGGGCCAAACTCCTTAAGCACGGCTTGAAGTTTTGTTTTGTAAGATGCCGAATAATAGACCTTTTTATGATGATGTCCTGATTGCGGGGCTTGAGTTCATCAATTACCTTCTCGCCCTCCGTGCCCCGCCCGGCATGTGGGGGCCAATCGTATTTCGAGAAATCCTTGTCGTCCGGGCCTGTCATTGTCGCGAACATATATCACCAGGTTTTTTACGCCTTGCCTTTTTTATCTCACGCTGGATGGACGGAATGACTTTTCTGCAAAAAAGTTTTATTTACAGCTTTTGATGGCTTTGTATTTTTTCTTAAGCGCCGCCTCCACGTTTTCAGGCACCAGTCCTTTTACGCACCCTCCAAACAGGGCCACCTCCTTTATCATGGAGGAGGTCAGAAACGTGTATTCGGCCGACGGCATCAGAAAGACGGTCTCCACACAGGCATCCAGGCTCCTGTTCATCAGGGCCATCTGGAACTCATATTCAAAATCGGAGACCGCGCGAAGCCCCCTTATAATGGCCCCCGCTCCCGCCCGGTGCACGTAATCGACAAGCAGGCCTTCAAAGGCCTCTACTTTTGTCCTTTTTATTCCCTTTACCGCCTCATTTATCAGCCTGAGCCGCTCCTCAATGGTAAAAGCCGGCTTCTTTTTATGGCTTGGGGCCACCGCGATTATGACCTCATCGAAAATGCCAAGGCCCCTCAGAAGAAGGTCCAGATGGCCGTTTGTCAGGGGGTCGAAGGTGCCCGGCAGGACCGCCCGCTTTATCTCTCTATCTTTCACGCACGCATCTGCGATTACCGGTCCGGGCTTCAAATCAAAATTCCTCCTTCGTATAAAGGCTCAGGAAAGTGTCCCCGTACCTGTAGGTCTTTTTCTTTTTGAGAAGACCGCTTGTTTCCGGGACCTCAACCCTCTTTGAATGCTCAGCCACCACGACCGCGCCGCCAGCAAGGAAGCCCGGTGTTGAAAGCAGCGGCAGGGTCCTGTCCAGCTCGCCGGAGGCATAAGGAGGGTCAAGAAAGACAGCATCCGCCAATATCCCCCCGTCTTTTTGAGAATATTTTCTTATGAAATCCTCCGCTTTCATGGCTGCGATTTGCGCTTTAGGCCTGCACCCGCAGCCCTCCAGGAGGTTTTTAAGCTCAGAGGCCAGGCGCCTGTCGGCTTCTACGAAATAAACAGCTTTTGCACCCCTGCTCATGGCGTCCATGCCTATAGCGCCGGTGCCCGCATAGAGGTCCACAAAAACAGAACCCTCGATGGCGGCTTCCATGTGTGAGGCCAGTATGTTAAACAGAGCCTGCCTCACCTTTGAGAGCGTGGGCCTCACACCGGTAAAGTCCCCTTTTTTAGGTTTTAATTTCAGCATTTTAATTAAAAATCTTCGATGGGCGGGCTTATAAGCGCCCCGGCGTTCATGATGGTTGAAAGGCCTCTGACGATTACCCGTTTGCCGCTAACTTCCAGCCTGCCTTCGGCAAACAGTCTCACAGCCTCCGGGTATATCTTATGCTCGTATTCAAGTATCCTTTTCGAGAGGCTCTCCTCCGTGTCATCATGGCGCACCGGCACCGCTGCCTGGATTATTATTGGGCCGGTATCCATACCTTCATCCACAAAATGCACGGTGCAGCCCGATATCTTCACCCCATAGTCCGCTGCCTGCCTCTGCCCGTGCAATCCCGGGAAGGACGGAAGCAGGGCCGGATGTATGTTCATCACCTTCCATGGGAAGGCATCGAGGAGCGGCTTTCTCACTATCCTCATGAAACCGGCAAGGAGCACCAACCCCACGCCCTTTGCTGCAAACTCTTCAGCTATCTTCCTGAAATATGCATCTTTAGTGTGGAAATCCCTGGGGTCCAGATAAAAGCTCTCTATCCCGGCCTCCCGCGCCCGTTCCAGGGCATAGGCCCCAGGCATATCGGTTATAAGGAGCTTTATCTCCGCTTTTATCCGGCCGCTTTTAACGCCATCCGCCACGGCCCGGAAGTTGGACCCCCTTCCGGAGGCAAGCACCCCTATTTTAAGCAAGGGAAACCCAAGCCAATCGGCACCGGCAGCGGAAAAAGCCAATGCCGCTCAAACCGCGATATTTATAGGCATTTGAAAAACCAATCAAAAATATCATTTCAGCTTTTTCACCACGGCGAACTCGTTGCAGTCCGGGAATTTCGGACATCTGATGCAGTCGCCCCATATTTTATGCGGAAGCTCGGATTTGTCCACCACCTCGAAACCAAAAAGCCTGAAAAAATCCGGGATATAGGTGAGCGCAAATACCCTGGACACTCCCAGTTCACGGGCCTCCTCCAGGCATTTTTCAACCAGTCTCCTGCCGATCCCCCTGCCCCTGGCCTCAAGCCCTACCGCCAGTGAACGGACCTCCGCCAAGTCCTCCCATACAACGTGCAGGGAGCAGACACCCCTTAACCTGCCATCCTCCACATATACGAACATGTCTCTCATGTGCTCGTAAAGCTCATTCAGGGAGCGCGGGAGCATTTCCTGCTCTGCGGCAAATTCATTTATCAGCGAATGGACTTCCTTTACATCCCGCACCAGGGCCTTTCTGATCTTTCCGGCTATTTTCTTTTTCCCGTTGACCCTCACTTTACCGGCGGCCGCTGTCTTTTTAACTTTTTGTTCTTGCGCCCCGGCTTTTCCGGCCGCTTTTGTTCCCAAATTTCTAATAGCCAATTTTTAAAATCCCCTCAATTCTAATCAACATGCTGCCAGCCCCGTTCCAGGGCCTTCAGATTTATCTCAAGTATTGCCGGCTTAGCCCGCTTGAAAAGCATTTTAAGGGCATGCTTCAGAACGGGCAGATCGCAAATGGAGGCCGCCCGCGCAAGGGCCCCGCTAATGACCATATTGGCAGACAAAGGCGCACCGATCGAGAAAGCTATCTCTCCCGCCGGCACCTCGACTACCTTGAGGCCATTTCTTTTTTTCTCGGGCCTTCCAGAAACCATTGAAGAATTCAATATGATGAGGCCGTTTTTCCGTACCTTGCCGGAGAAACGCTCAAGCGATGCCTCGTTCATGACCGCAAGCACATCCGGACTGCTCACGACAGGCGAGCCAATGAGACCATCGGAGATCACCACCGTGCAGTTGGCCGTGCCGCCCCGCACCTCAGCCCCATAAGAAGGGAACCACGTTACATTCATTGCCCCTTCCATGGCCGCCTGCGCTATAAGCTTGCCCGTAAACAGTATTCCCTGCCCCCCGGAACCAGCAACCAGAATGCCTTTGGTCACTTGCCGCCCCCCGCCGGGAGTTTTTTATTTTTCCCGTTTTCCACCACGCCGTCTTTAAGACCGAAGGGGCCCGCATTGCCGCCGGCTAAGCCCGTGCCGCCTCCGGTAAAATTATCTTTAAATACCCCAAGGGGGAAAAAATCACGCATCTGTGTGGCCATCCATTTAAGTGACTCCTCCGGGGTAAGCTTCCAGTCCGTGGGGCACTGGGAAAGCACCTCAACAAAGCTGAAACCCTTGCCTTCCATCTGGCAACGGAGAGCTTTTTCAAAAAGCCTTTCCGTAATCAGTACGTTTTTAGGGCTGTCCAGGGAGCTCCGCGCAATGAAGACGGAACCCTCCAGCCCCGCCAGCAACTCGGCCATCCGGAACGGGTTTCCGGCCCGGGCCGTGTCCCTGCCCATTTGCGTGGTGGTCGTCCTCTGCCCGGCCAGAGTGGTCGGGGCCATCTGCCCGCCGGTCATTCCGTATATGCCGTTGTTTACAAAAAAAACGGTTATGTTCTCGCTCCTGTTGGCGGCGTGGATTATCTCTCCCATGCCTATTGCCGCAAGATCGCCGTCGCCCTGGTACGATATCACTATCCGGCCGGGCAGCGATCTTTTGATCCCGGTCGCGGCGGCCGGAGGCCTTCCGTGCGGTATCTCAAGCACGTCAAAGTCAAAATAATCATATGCGTACACGGCGCAGCCTACGGGAGCTATAGCTATCGTCCGCTCCCTTATGCCCAGGCGGTCCACGCACTCAGCCACTATCCTGTGCAGAATACTGTGGCCGCAGCCCGGACAGTAATGAAACCGGGCATTTTTAAGGCTCCGGGGTCTCTCAAAAACTTTTTTCATTTCACTTTTATGCCCTCCGGGCATCGAATGTAAGGAACTTTCGATTTGTCATATTCGCTCGCTTGCCCTTCCAGGGATACGCTCGCTATCCATTTTTCCCCGATCCTCCCGCAAGGCGTATCTGCCTTTTGCCCATCCCCTTCGCCTCGTACAGGGCCATATCGGCCGCATACAGGAGACTCTTCTCATCGGAACCGTCTTCAGGGAAGGCCGCAACCCCTCCGCTAATAGATATCCGAATCTTTTGGTCTATATAATACTCGCTTTCGATGGCGTTTTTCACCCTCACGGCCTGCTTGAAGGCCTCGGCCTTCGTAGTGTTTGTCTGTATTATCACGAATTCCTCACCTCCGTACCTTGCCGCTATGTCTGTCTCCCTGGAGGTCTTCCTGATCGCCGAGGCTATCCTTCTTAATACCTCGTCTCCCGCCTGGTGGCCGTAAGTGTCGTTTATGGCCTTGAAGTCATCCACATCGAATATCGTTACGGAAAAATTGGTGCCGTAACGCTTTGCCCTGGCGACCTCAAGGGCGAGTGAGTCATAGAAATATCTTATATTGAATATGCCGGTCAGTGCGTCGGTCACTGCCAGGTACCTGGCGTTCTCGTAAAGCCGCACCTTCTCTATTATGAGAGAGACATGATTGCCAATGAGGTGGATGAGAGAGGCCAGATCGAACCCCATTGAAACGGGTGCCCTGCTGCCAAGCGCCAGGACACCTACCTTATCAGGCCCTATTGACAGGGGCAGAGCAACCAGAAAAACGATCCTTTCATCGGAAAAACCGGGGTACTTTTTTATCTCCTCCTCCTCAAGGACATAAAAAGGCTCTCTTTCTTTCAGGGATGTGACCATCTCCTGAAAATCATCGAACGCTCCCTCCTCCAGCTTCTGCCTCAGATCCCTGGAAAGACCAGCCGCAGCCTTGAGGGTAAATTTTTCCCCGTCGTCCTTCAGAGATATCCAGCAGATGCCAAGATCGGTCACAAGCTGGATCTTTTCTATCAGCTTCCCAAAAACAGAGCTTATTTCGTCCGAGTAGATGAACGCCGTGGATATGGTGTTTATCACCATGAGAAGCTTGTTTCTCTTGACCAATTCACTTTCAAGTTCAATAAACTTGGTAACGTCATCGAAGACCACGCCAAACAGGCGTCCGCCGTCATGCCAAATGGGATTTATTATGACATTGAAAATGCGCTCGTCAAGCTTTATCCGTCCGGTCTGCGCTGTAAGGGTTTTCAGGCTTTTTCCCAGCTCGCCGCCGACCCCGGAGATCTTTTCAATACCGGCAAGAGGGATGCCCATCAGGTCCTTGCGCCCCATATCCAACAGCGCGCATAATGCCTCGTTCAGTTCAGCCACACGCCCATCTTCGTCGACAACCGCAACAGGCATATTAATGTAATCCAGGCAATGGATGACGATCTTTTTTTTAAACAGGCCGGTCAGATCCACTTTTTCTGGCTTTCAGGATCATGAAGCCCGTTATAAATATTGTTTCCGAGATCGAGGATGATCCCTTCAGGCAGGCCGGTATCGCTTGAAATGACGCTTTTAAGACCAAATTTCTCCATTATCTTAATTGTAAGTCTCAGGCCGGGTATAATCAAGTCCGCCCTGCCGGGCTCCAGTCCGGCAACCGAATGTCTTCTCTGCTCAAGCGAAAGCAGGCTTAAATCCCGGCACATACCGGTCAGCCGTTCAAGCCCGATCTCATGCCCATGGACCTTTTCGTGCTCATACTGAGCAAGCCCCAGATCGATAGATGCCATGGTTGAGGCTGTCCCGCCTGTAACGACGAAAACCGTTCCGGACGGCAAGGGGAAAAGGGCCGTCATGAGGCCGCCGGCAAGAACAGATATATCCCTTTCAAGGGCGGCTTCGCCCTCTTTGTCCTCAAGCCCGGCAAGCTTGACGACCCCGACCGGGAAGCTCCCGGATTTTTTGAGAGAGACGCCCGTATTTTTAATGGAAGCGCCCTCAGTGAGCATCCATTCCGTGCTGCCGCCTCCAATATCCAGGATAAGAGTTTTTTTATCCGCAGCCGGATCCGGACCGCCGGGTTTCAGAAGCGCGGTGACTCCAAGGGCGGAAAGCCTTGTCTCCTCCTCATGCGTAATGGCCTCTATCTTTATCCCTGTCCGCTGCCTGGCTAGTCTGATGAACTCAGCGCCGTTTGCCGCCTCCCTTAATGCGCTGGTCCCTACGGCCCTCACTCCCGAAAGCCCGCTGTAAGAGGAAATTATCTCCGAATACCTTTTAAGCGCCTCAAGGGTCAGCTCCATGTTCCGGGGCAGTAGGTTTTTGCTTTCTCCCTTTCCGGTCCCGGGAAAAAATCCCTGGGCAAGCCGCGTGACGGTCCTTTCATACCTGAGCCGCTCCAGCGGCACATTGCCGCCCTTGCGGGCCACAAGGAGCCTCACCGCGTTTGAGCCCGTGTCTATGGAAGCAAAAATCCCCACGTCAGAAATTATATCCTATCAACAAGAAAGGCATCAGGGGATTGAAATCCGGAAAAAGCAGGTGATGGCGAAGCCGCGTGTTATAATCTTTTGTCATGCAGTGCATCCTCATAGTCGAGGACAGGGAATCCATGGCAGGCATGCTTAAAGCCACCCTGGAAGGCGAAGGCTTCAGGGCAGTAACCGCCGGGGACGCCACCTTGGCCCTGAAAAAGCTCAAGGAAGAACGGATAGACCTGGTCCTCACCGACCTCAAACTGCCCGGTAAAAACGGGATCGAGGTCCTCAGGGCATCAAGAGAGGACGATGCCTTAAGGCCTGTAATAGTCATGACCGCTTACGGCTCCATTGAGGGGGCAGTGCAGGCCATGCGGCTTGGGGCTTACGACTTCATAACAAAACCCTTCGACACGGAACACCTGACGCTGCTTATAAAAAGGGCCCTTGAAAACCAGCGCATGGTGACCGAAAACATCCTGCTGAAAGAGGAACTGGGCCATAAATTCATGCCGGTGATAATCGGCAAAAGCCCTTCGATCGAGGATGTGGCCCAGAAGCTCAGGCGTGTGGCCCCCGTTAAAAGCACCGTTTTGCTGCTTGGTGAGTCCGGCACCGGCAAGGAGCTTTTCGCCCGCGCCATTCACAGCCTTTCCCCAAGGAGCGGCTATGCTTTTGTCGCGATTAACTGCGCGGCCATTCCTGACAAGCTCCTGGAGACTGAACTGTTCGGATATGAAAAAGGCGCCTTTACAGGCGCAGACAGGACGAAACCCGGCAAACTCGAACTGGCCCATATGGGGACTGTCTTTCTGGACGAGGTGGGAGAGCTTGATCTTTCCCTTCAGGCAAAGCTTCTAAGGGTTTTGCAGGAAGGAGAGATAGAGCGCGTCGGAGGAGCCGGACCCATTAAAATAGACGTGCGCGTGGTGGCGGCCAGCAACAAAGACATAGAAAAGGAAGTCCAGGAGAAAAAATTCAGGGAGGATCTCTACTACAGGCTCAATGTCTTCCCGATCTCCATCCCTCCATTGAGAAAGCGCCGGGACGACATACCGCTTCTTGCCTCGTATTTCGTAACAAAATACGCATCAGAGATAAAATCCGGAGAAAAAAAGATCTCGCCGGAAGCGCTGCTGGCCCTTTCCGAAGGCTATTGGAAAGGCAATGTCAGAGAGCTTGAGAACACTATAGAGCGCGCTGTCATCCTGTGCGACGGAGACACCATAAAACCCGAACATCTCTGCCTGAACCCATGCGCTCCCCCGGAGGAGCCTTTAAATCCGGACGGCCCGCTTGAGGAAATATCCCGGCAGGCCCAGAAAACGGCGGAGACCGAACGCATAAGACACGCTCTTGCCGCCTCGAAAGGAAACAAGACCAGGGCGGCGGAGGCGCTCAAGGTAAGCTACAAGACTCTCCTTACCAAGATAAAAGAGTACGGTCTGGAATAGGCCGATGGTCTCCCTGAAAAGGCAGAAATACTGTTTTTCATGTTATTATAATGGGTACGCAAAGCGGGCAGGGGTTTCCTTGTTTTTTTCTTTTGCCGGCTGAGGCGCAAAAAATACGAAACAAAAACCCCCTTTTAAAGATGCAGGGGGAAAACAGACAGCGGAAGGACCGGGGGTAAAAAAACCCATGTCAGGACATTCGAAGTGGGCGCAGATCAAGCATAAGAAGGCGGCTACCGACGTCAAAAAAGGAAAGGTGTTTTCCAAACTGGCGAAGGAGATATCCGTTGCAGCCAGGCTGGGAGGCGGCGATCCGGGCGGCAATCCGAGGTTGAAGACCGTGATGGAGAAGGCAAAGGAAGTGAACATGCCTGCTGAAAACATAAAGCGCGCGATACAGAAAGGTACGGGGGAGCTTCCCGGCGCGAGCTATGAAGAGATGATCTATGAGGGCTACGGCCCTGGGGGCGCTGCCATCCTCATAAATACGCTCAGCGACAACAAGAACCGCACCGTTTCCGAGCTCAGGCACCTGATGTCAAAAAACGGCGGGGCACTTGGCGAGACCGGATGCGTGGCATGGATATTCGACAAAAAGGGATATATCCTGGTAGACAAAAAGACCGTGGATGAGGACGCTCTGATGAGCGTGGCGCTCGATGCAGGGGCGCTTGACATGAAAAACGACCCTAAAGAGGACAATTACGAGATAATCACCGCCCCGGAGGACTTGAACACGGTAGTCAAGGCGCTTAAGGACACATCGGTTGACGCGGCCCTCGCGGAGGTGACCATGCTTCCTAAAAACTATGTCATGCTGGACCCCCGCCAGGGCGAACAGATGACCCGTCTTATGGAGGCCCTTGAGGACCATGACGACGTGCAGAACGTATATTCCAACTTCGACATTCCAGAGGAAGTCCTGGAAAAGTCCTCATGATCAAAAGCCCAAAAAAACCAAAAAAACAGCGTGCATGATTAGAACGCGTGCATGATCTCCGTCCGGGCGACCTTTAAAAGGAAGTTCATTGCCGGAATCATAGTATCAATACCGGCGCTCGTCTCGATCCTTGCAATAGTATGGGTTTTCAAAACGATCGATAATTTCCTGAGCCCGGTTTACGAGGGCATCTTTCACCATCATATTTACGGGGCAGGCTTCCTCTCGGCAGTCTGCATCATATTTATGCTTGGGATCATTTCCACCAATGTCATCGGGAAGAAAGTAATAAGGGCCATAGAACGCTCGCTTATGAACATCCCCGTGCTCAAAAGCGTCTACTCGCCGATAAAATCGGTAATGGACTCATTTTCCAATTCGGCATCCTTCAAGAAGTTCGTCATAATCGAATACCCGCGCAAAGGCGCCTTTGCCTTCGGCTTTCTCACAAAGGAACATGCCGTGAAAATGCATGGGGACGGAAGCACGCAGGAACTGGCGGCCGTTTATATACCAACAAATAACCTGTACCTGGGCGAGGTCGCCCTGTTCAGGCCGGAAGACATTTTCTATACGGGCATCCCGGTTGAAGACGGCGTGAAGATCGTCCTTTCAGGAGGGATTGCCACACCACACATCATGAAGGAAGTCATCAATGACTGCAAACCGGAAAAATCCTCTTAGCAAGCTGTTGAAAAACTCTCCCGGCGGAAGACCATTGTCCTGCGTAATACTTGCCGGAGGACTGGGAACCAGGATGAAATCCACCCTGCCAAAGGTGCTCCATCCAATCTGCGGAAAGCCGATGATATCCTATCCGCTACTGGCCGCCATGGGGCTCCGTCCGCAAAAGACAGTAGTCGTTACCGGAGTGTCCACCCATGAGGACATAACCCGGGCGCTTACTTCCGGCGGTGAAGATCAAAAAACGAACATGAAAATGAAGATATCCTTCGCAATCCAGAAAAATCCCCTAGGCACGGGCCATGCCCTTCTTACGGCAATGGAAGAACTGAAAGATTTCTCGGGAAGCGTTGTTGTACTGAACGGAGATTTCCCGCTTATAACCCAGGTCACGGTCAAAAAACTGCTGGACCTTCATAAAAAACACGGGAACGCCGTCACACTGGGCTCCTTCATAGCTGAAGACCCCGGCCCCTATGGCCGCATAGTAAGGGACGCCGCCGGTCTTCCGGAAAAGATCGTCGAGAAAACCGACCTTACCGCCGCGGAGGAAGACATTAAAGAGGTCAACAGCGGCCTTTACATATTTGAGCCGGAAGCGGTGGCACTCCTTGGCAAAATAGAAAAAAACCGTTCAAAAAAAGAGTACTATCTTACCGACATACTGGCGCTCTCCAGGCTTGCCGGGCTTAAGGCCGGGGCCTATCCTATCGCTCCCGAACAGGAGTTCGCCGGAGTGAACAACTACCGGGAGCTCTACCTGGCGGAGGCGGTGATGAGACGCAGGATCGTGTCCGGCATGCAGGAAAAAGGGGTCCGTCTTATTGCTCCCGATACGGTATTCATGGATGCTGATGTTTCCTGCTCCACTGGCGCCGTTATTTATCCGAATGTCTATCTGCAGGGCAGGACCTCCATTGCGAAAGGATGCATTATCCACCCCAATGTGCGTATAATAGATAGCGTCATCAGGGAGGGGGCGCTAGTGTTGGATTCTTCCGTAATCGAAAGCTCCGACGTCGGCAAAAACGCGCAAGTTGGTCCTTTTGCGCATCTGCGCCCTGGGTCTACCATAAAACAATCCGCAAAGATAGGCAATTTCGTCGAAATAAAGAAATCCACCATCGGGGAAGGCACTAAAGCCATGCACCTCTCCTATATCGGGGACTCTTCCGTTGGCGGCTCCGTAAACATCGGGGCCGGCACGATAACCTGCAATTATGACGGCGTAAACAAGCACAGGACCGTAATAGAGAATGATGTTTTCATAGGCAGCGACTCCCAGCTTGTGGCCCCGGTGACCGTAAAGAGAGGCTCATTTGTGGCAGCCGGCTCTACCATTACAAAGGATGTTCCGGCTGATTCACTGGCCATAAGCCGGACCGAGCAGAAAAACGTGGCCGGCTGGGTCAAAAACAAAAAAAAGCAGGGCTCCATAACGGCGGATAAAAATAAAAAACCGGCCATCGGCGCCGTCCGCGGTGAGGCTGGAGGGAGGCGCTAAAAATGTGCGGGATCATAGGCTATATAGGCCCTAAAAACTCCCTGTCCGTCGTAATAGACGGCCTTAAACGCCTTGAATACAGGGGATATGATTCCGCGGGCGTGGCTTTCATAGAAGAGGGTTCCGTAAGAACGGTGCGCTCAGCAGGAAAAATAAGCCGGCTCGAAGGCATTCTTGGTGAAAGGGAGCCCGGTGAGAAATTTTCAGGCGCGGTCATAGGCCACACAAGATGGGCTACCCACGGAGGGCCGTCTGAGAAAAATGCGCATCCCCACAAATCCGGCCGCATCGTGCTGGTGCATAACGGGATAATAGAAAATTACCAATCCCTGAGAAAGAAACTGAAGGCAGACGGCTTCGAGTTCGCCTCTGAAACGGATACGGAGGTAATCTGCCACCTGATAAACCTGCACTCCCGCAACCTGCCTTTTGAGGAGGCGGTGAGGGTCGCGGTCAGCGAGCTGAAAGGCGCATACGCCCTTGCCATTATGCATGCGGCCGAGCCCTGGAAGATAATAGGCGTAAAAAAGGACAGCCCGCTTGTGCTTGGGGTTGGAGAGGGAGAATTCTTCATCTCGTCAGACGCATCGGCATTCATAGCCCATACCAACAAGGCCCTTTTTCTGGAAGACGGAGAGATGGCGGTCGTCACACCGGAGGGCTTTAATATCCTCAGCATCGCAAGCGGAGAGTCATCCTCCAAAAACCTTTGCGTACTGCCTTTCAGCCAGGGCATGGCGGAAAAAGGCGGACACAAGCACTTCATGCTGAAGGAGATCCACGAACAGCCCCGCGCCGTGGCAGACACCATCAGGGGCAGACTGGGTTCAGGCGCAGAGGAGGTCAACCTTGAGGAGTTCGGATTGACCCTTGAAGAGTTGAAGACTATACAGAAGGTGGTCATAATCGCGTGCGGCACATCCTGGCACGCGGGACTTGCCGGAAAATACATGATAGAGCAGATGGCGCGAATCCCCGTGGAGGTGGACATAGCATCGGAGTTCAGGTATAGGGACCCGATACTGAAAGGCAGCGAGCTCTTTATAGCAATAACGCAGTCCGGCGAGACGGCAGACACGCTTGCGGCCCTGAAACTTGCCAGAAAATCTGGAGCAAAGACGCTGGCCATAACAAACGTGATGGGAAGCACGGCGGCAAGGGAGGCAGGCTCCGTTTTTTTCACCAGGGGCGGGCCTGAAATAGGTGTGGCGTCCACAAAGACCTTCATGACCCAGATGGTGGGGCTTTATCTGCTGGCCATGTCCGCAGCCCGCGCGAAAGGGAACATGAGCGTGGAGCAGTTCAGAGACCTCTCCCAGGACCTTATGGAGCTTCCCGCCAAGATAGAGGCCATACTCTCGCGGAAGCTTGAGATGGAGAAGATAGCCAAGGGATATTTCAAGAAAGAGCATTTTCTTTTCCTCGGCCGCGGCATCGATTATCCGGTGGCGCTTGAGGGCGCCCTTAAACTAAAGGAAATATCATATATACACGCTGAGGGCTACCCGGCGGGTGAGATGAAGCACGGCCCCATAGCCCTCATAGACGAAGACATGCCGGCCCTCTTCCTCCTGCCTTCACAAAGTGCTCTTAGAGAGAAGATCCTCTCCAACATGGAAGAGGTCAGGAGCAGGAACGCCAGGATACTGCTGGTCACCGACGGGGAGGACAAGGAACTGGAAGCTGTTTCAAACGGCGTTTTTATAGTGCCCGTGTCAAACCGGTTCCTCGGTGCGGCCCTTATGGCGGTGCCGCTCCAACTTCTTGCTTACTATATAGGGATTCTCAGGGGGTGTGACGTAGACCAGCCAAGAAACCTGGCAAAAAGCGTCACGGTGGAATGAGCCGCATTGTCTTAACGAAAAGTTTTTGATTAAAATCAAGCAATTATGCTATTATTGAGGGCAGGCGAAAATGAATAGCGAGCACACTTTGGAGCGAGCGAATCCGAATGAATCAAAAAAATCCCTACATTCGATTCCCACAGGGAATAAAAATGAATAGCGAATTATTTTTAAGCGAGGACCAGCGATCCCCATATTCGAAATTCCGCAGGGGTTTAAAAGATGTCTAAAAATAATCTTTCGGATTTAAACCCGCAGCAGAGGGAGGCGATTGCCCATTCGGACGGACCCCTTCTGATATTGGCCGGGGCCGGGAGCGGAAAGACCAGGACGATAACCCACCGGTTCGCCCATCTGTCAAAGAAAAGTTCGCCGGCGCAGATATTCACCGTCACGTTTACCAACAAGGCCGCAGGTGAGATGAAAGAGCGCATCTGCGCGCTCCTTGGCAAGGACCTGAGACAATGCTGGATAGGCACATTCCATTCCCAATGTGTAAAGATCCTCAGAAAAGAGATAGGCCTGCTGGGCTACAGCAATGATTTTTCCATTTATGACGATGCCGACCAGCTTAGCCTTATCCGCCATATCCTGAAAGAGCTCAACCTTTATGAAGCCCTTTACAGGGGCGTGCTCTCGAAGATAAGCTGCCTGAAATCCTCTCTTATAAAACCGGAGGAATTCCTCTCCCGTTCGGACGGCTTCGGGTTCGAGGAGCGGCTTGCCAAGGTTTACATGAGGTATCAGGATGAGCTCAAGAAGAGCAGCGCGCTTGATTTCGATGATCTTATAATGTTGGTGATAAGGCTCTTCGAGGAGCACCCTGATATCCTGAAAAAATACCAGAACCTCTTTGAGCATATCCTGGTGGACGAGTTTCAGGACACCAACGCTGCTCAATACAGGCTCCTTAAGAACCTGGCCGGGGCGCACAGGAACATCTGTGTGGTGGGTGATGATGACCAGAGCATCTACCGGTTCAGGGGCGCTGATATAAGCAACATAATAAATTTCCAGAAGGACTTTTCAGATGCCAGGGTCATAAAGCTCGAAAGGAGCTACCGGTGCACCCAGAACATCCTTGACGTGTCCGGAAGCGTTATCAGTAAAAACAGCATGCGCCACGAGAAAAAACTGTGGACGGACAAGGGGGCAGGTGAAACAGTCTGCTTCTGCTGGCTCGATTCGGAGGAGGAAGAGGCCCGCCATATCGCCAAGACCATAAGAGAGGTTTATTTAAAAAACAATTACGAATATGGCGACTTCGCGGTGCTTTACAGGGTGAACACCCAGTCCAGGGCGATCGAGGACCACCTGCAGTCAGAGGGTATCCCTTACAAAGTGATGGGCGGCATAAGCTTTTACCAGAGAAGAGAGATAAAAGACATAACGGCCTACATGAAGCTTGTGCTTAACAGGGACGACAATGTCTCCTTAAGGCGGATAATCAACTGTCCCCAGAGAGGCATAGGCGCTTCCACCCTCACCAAAGTGGAACAGCATGCAAAGAAAAAAACCCTGAGTCTCTACACCTCCATAAAAAGCCTGCTTCGTTCGGCCGCGCTTGCATCCTCCATGAAGGAGAAGCTGGAGGGATTTGTAAATATAATCGAGAAGCTGTCGGAAGGCAAACACAAGGATGCCTCCGCCCTTATAAAGGACATCCTGGAGACGGTCTCCTATACTGAAGGACTGGACGATGACAGGGTGGCAAATATAAACGAGTTTATAGCCTCCGCCACTGGAAAGGACATAAAGGATTTTGCGGACAGGCTTTCGCTTGCCAGCGGCACCGACGACTCGGGCCAGGAGGGCCACGTCTCTCTGATAACGCTGCACAGCGCCAAGGGACTCGAATTCCCTGTGGTATTTATAGCCGGGCTTGAAGAGGGTCTCCTGCCCTATCTAAAGGCCCAGACCCCGGAGGAAGTCGCCGAGGAAAGGCGCCTCCTGTACGTCGGCATGACAAGGGCCAAGGATATATTGGCGCTGACAGGCTCCAGAAGCAGGCGGATGTTCGAGAAAGTGAAGGAACAAAAACCTTCCCGGTTTCTCCAGGACATCCCCAAAGAATTGTTCCATATGGTCGAAAAGACTCCCCGCCACATCGTGCGCAAGGAGGAGCCCAAGATGCCCCCGGCCATCCCGTCCCCATACGTTGCCGGCACACGCGTAAAGCATCCCAAGTGGGGTGTGGGCATCGTAAGGGACTGCTATGGGGAGGGAGAGGAATCCAAGGTGACGGTGAATTTCCCGGCTGTAGGGGTAAAAAAGCTTTGCGTCAAATTCGCCAATCTTGAAACCCTGCGCGGGTGATATAATCTTTATTATTTCTTTTTACGGAGAAAAAATCCGATGATCGAACGTAAAGACGTAATGAACATAGCGAAACTTTCAAGGCTCTCGCTTACGGACGAGGAAGTGGGCCTCTATTCAAGCCAGCTAAACGGAATACTCCAGTACGTTGAGAAACTGAAGGAACTGGAAACCGGCGGGATAGAGCCAACATCCCATGTGCTGGACCTGCAAAACGTAATGCGGGAGGACAAGACCTCCGTCTGTTTCCCGGTGGAAGATGCCCTCAGAAACGCCCCGGACCCGAAAGACGGCTTTTACAGAGTCCCCAGGATAATAGAATAGGCGCGAGGGAAAAAGATGTTACGGTCTTTTCTGAGAGCAAAGCTCCACATGGCAACCGTTACCCAGGCGGACATCAATTACGAGGGCAGCATCACCATAGATTCGGACCTGCTTAAGAAGACGGGCATCCTGCCTTTTGAGAAGGTCTCGGTGAGCAATGTCAATAACGGAGAGCGCTTCGATACGTACGTTATCCCCGGCAAAAAGGGCGAGATATGCCTTAACGGCCCCACCGCAAGAAAAGGCGTCGTAGGGGACAGGGTCGTCATCTTCAGCTACTGCTACATAAGCGGGAACGAGGCAGCCGGATTCAAGCCCGTCATCCTGAAGCTGGACGAAAAAAACCGGGTCAAGGAGCAGATAAAGAAGTAGCAGTGCTCGTGCCTCCCCTGAGTTCCCCTTTCATGTCTTCCTTTCAGATTGCTGATAGATATAACCGTTCAACACAATAGACAAAATAAAAGCAAAGAAAGAAATCCAATACCCGAAATTATATTCGAGCTGGATGAGCCCCTGGCCGCTGTTTATTACGTCCTGGTCCAGTTTTGTTTTAAGCAAAAGAAGGGAAACCACCCCTCCGGCCGACACTACAGCTGAATAAAAATTAGCTTTTTTGTTCCTGGATAAGCTTATGGCCAGCCCTGCAACAGCAAGCAAAAATGCCGCAACGGCATAGCCCTCCGGCCTGATCTTTTCCGGCTTTCTTTCTTGTCCAAACATATTTGGCTGTCTGACGGCC
The DNA here is from genome assembly GCA_021812785.1 of Nitrospirota bacterium. The sequence goes on along the minus strand of JAKAMR010000011.1, from coordinate 11,008 downwards.
GTTCCGGTCACCATCTGGAAGCCGGTCAGGGTCAAAAATTTCTGTCCGCTGCAGCTCGCGGTGGTAAACGGCATGAAAAAACAGATGATTATTATCCCGTATAAGGCAGGCGAGATTTTTTTAAGTGAATCCATATTACCCCCCTTATTGTAAATTCCCCACTGATCTTCATTAAAGAGATTCCCAAAGATAGGTTTTAATGACCGGCAGGTCCGCTTCCGCCCAGTCAAGCACGGTCAGTTCCTCCGGGGGAAACCATGCAACAGCGGCATGCTCATGAACCGTTAATTCGCCGGAGCCCAAGGTGCAGACAAACGGATAGAGCGTAACAGTGAAAGTATCATAGCTGTGCGTGTGCGGAGGAAGCGCATATGACACGTTCACCTTCAGACCCAGCTCTTCTACAAGCTCCCTCCTCAAGCAGTCCTCAGGGGATTCCCCATGCTCGATCTTGCCTCCCGGAAACTCCCACTTAAGCGGCATGCTCATCGCAATGCCGCGCTGTGCGGCAAGCACCCTTCCGTCTTTCTCCACGATGGCGCAGGCAACATGCAGGCATTTTTGCTTCATAATCCGCTCAAAACAATCCGGTCGATCCAGGCTGTGATTCAATGAGCCGTTCCACGGGCCGGTAAGTCTTCCGGTGGATAGGGCACGGCCCCAACCTGCTTAAGGCCTGCAAGTGCTCCTTCGTAAGATATCCCTTATGGACATCGAAGCCATACCCCGGATACATGAGGTGGTAACCCATCATTGCCTCATCCCTTGCCACCTTGGCAAGTATGGAGGCCGCGCTAATGGCGGGCACCAGCCGGTCCCCCCTGATGACGCACAGTACCTGCATGCCTGGCATTTTGGGGGCTTTGTCGCCGTCTATCAGCACCCTGCCGGGTTTTATATTCAATCCCCGAACGGCACGCTCGAACGCGAGGAGCGTGGCGTGAAGGACGTTGAGTTTTTCTACTTCCTCAAGGCTTGCCTTCTCTATGCACCAGGAAAGGGCTTTCAGTTTTATCTCACAGGCTAGTTCCTCCCGCCTGGCAGCGGTCAGCAGCTTCGAATCGGCAAGCCCCTCAATGGGGCGTCCGGGGTCCAGGATGACAGCGGCCACATAGACCTCAGCGGCGGCCGAGCCGCGTCCGGCCTCATCGCACCCGCACTCGATGGCCCCATCAACGGCGTTCAGATATTGGCCAAAATCCAGCCCTCCGCCATCGGGCTCCGCAACCGGCTTTTCGCGCCCTTTCCCCTTCTTCTTTGGCATATATAAACCATACATCAAACCACCGGGGCAAATCCAATGCGTTCATATCTAAAACTTCTTGACTTAGTCAGAGCATGGGGTTAACTTATCGTATGATGCCCCGCAATCTGAAAAGCGCCGCGATCTGTATTTTGTTTTCCCTTGTCTTTTTTTCAGGCTACTGCTTTGCGGAATCGGCAGGATTCGTATATGAAGCCCATGAGCATTCGGCCAGGACCTGCGAACACGAGGTTTCATCCTGGGGGCGGGCCATCAATATTGACGACAGGCTCCCGGATACCCTAATCCAATCCGGGCAAATTAAAAACACAAAAAATGTTTTATTGACTTATATTACATATCGGGCGGGCTTTGAAACGGGGTTTCCCAACCACAGCCTGGCTAACCGGGGCCCAGCAAATTTCCGCCCCCCATCATTGAAGTCTCATTCTTCACAAAAAAACCTCCGAATTTGATCCTTCCTTTCTGAAAAACAAAAAGCCTTTTTGAGGTGGATTTGTACGGATTTTTGCCGGGCGGGATAGATTCTTTATGGTTAGGCGCCCCATAATCTGATAAATTTATAAATATTAAAAATATGAGCGAAAGGGAAATTTTCAATTTGCGCGGACATTTATTCAGACTGACGGTCCCCGTCATTTTTATCTCTCTTATTGCCGGATGCGCCAGCTTTCATGCGAAGCCCATTTCTCCATCCGGTACAGCCAGGGCCTTCGAAGCACGCACGCTGGCCAGCCGGGGGCTCAGGGAATTCATGGAGAAAAACGAAAATGAAAACGAAAAAATCCGTCACCGGATAAAGCCCTGGCCTCCCGCCTCATGGGATTTCAGTATGCTGGCGCTTGCAGCCGCATATTACAGTCCCTCTCTGGATGTCATGCGGGCAAAATGGGGGATGGCACAGGCCGCAGTGATAACCGCCGGAGGCCGCCCCAATCCCTCCGCCTCTTTCTTTGGGGAGCATCATTCGAGCACTCCGGGAGGGATCTCACCCTGGACCTGGGGGATATCATTCAGCATCCCCATCGAGACGGCAGGTAAAAGAGGATATCGCATCCGGAAGGCCAAACACCTCTCCGCCGCCGCGCAACTCAATATCGATGAAACCGCATGGCAGGTCTGGAGCAGGCTCAAGAAAAGCCTTCTGGACCTTTACGCGGCAGCAGGGCGGCAACTGTATCTGAGGGGCCAGCTTTCGGCCCAGGAAAAAATAGCACAGATGTTTGAACAAAGACTTTCCGCCGGGGAGTCTTCACAGTTCGAGGTTACCCAGTCCCGGCTGGCGCTGGACAAGATGCGCCTTGCGCTTGCGGACAACCAGAAAAAAAAGGTGCACGCCCGCGGTGAGCTGGCGATGGCTCTTGGGCTTCAGGCAAAAGCCCTGGACGGCATACGGATATCTTTCAACCTCTTTAAGCGGCCACCGCGGGCCATTGCCCTGAAAGACATCCGCAGAAAAGCGCTTCTTGGAAGGGCGGACGTATTGGCCGCTCTGCAGGAATACGAGGCCTCACAGTCGGCTCTTCAGTTTGAAATAGCCAAACAGTATCCCGATGTCCACATTGGACCAGGATATGAATGGGACCAGGGAGACAACAGGTGGTCGCTGGGGTTTTCCCTCGTACTGCCTGTCTTAAATCAGAACCAGGGGCCAATAGCGGAGGCCAGGGCCCGGCGCAAGGAATTGGCCGCGAAATTCTCGGCCCTTCAGTCTGGCATTATCGGGCAGATAGACAGTGCCGGGGCAACATATGCCCAGTCACTAAAGAACCTTCAGGTTGCCGGCTCCATCGTTTCAACCGAGGGCGGCAATATGCGGGCAGTGAGGGCCAGGTTCAACTCCGGAGAGGCCGGCCGTCTGGACCTGGAACAGGCAAAAATGGAATTTTTGTCGGCGGAGCTTTCAAGGCTGGATGCGTTCGTTCTGGCACAGGCGGACCTCATAGAACTTGAGGACGCCGTACAGAGACCTCTTGTCAGGCAGGAGTGGCCTATCGATGAACGGGAGGTCCTCACGAATGGGGCCATGCCCTTTGCGGGGCCCGGCAAAACAAAAAGGAAAGACACGGGAGTGAAAAAATGAAACCCGGGGAAAAAGGAAAAAAATTTCTCACCTCATCGCTTATATTAATACTGCTTTTTTTTGCGGCCTTTTTACTGTTAAGCGGAGAGAAAAAAAAAGATAATGACGAAGCCGGTGAAAAAACAAATGAACAACCGGCAAATTATACGGTAATGGTGTCCGAGGAGTCGCAAAAAGCGGACAACATAACTACGGAGACCCTCCAGCCGGGACTATATCAAAGACATGTGACCGCTTATGGGCAGGTCCTCTCCCCGGAAGGACTCAGCTTTTCATACAAAAATTATGTTGCGGCAAGATCAGGGCTTGAAAAAGTGAGGGCGCAACTCAGGGCATCCGGACAGGAGTATGCCCGGCTGAAAGTGCTGAACGCAAATGAAAAAAATATATCCGACCGGCAACTTCAGGCCGCCGCGGCCAGGCTTGCCGCAGACAAGGCGGAGGAAGCCAGTGCAAAGGGGGCCCTTAAGTCGGCAAAAAATACCATAATCATCAACTGGGGCCCTACCCTCGCGCAATGGATAGCAGGGTACAAGCCGTCCATCCGCCGGATAATCGAAGCAAAAGATGTGCTTGTGCAGCTTACCATCCCTCCTTCCGCCCCGCTTAAGGGCATACCTAAAAAGGTACAGATAGAGCCGCCTGCCGGGGGCCTGATACCGGCAAGGTTCGTCTCCCGCGCCGCCAGCACAAATCCCGATATACAGGGGCTAAGTTTCATATACATTGCCCCTTCACGCTCGGGCATGCTCGTGCCTGGAATGAGCGCAACGGCGCAAATGCCTTCAGCCGGGGCGCAAACGGGATTTTTTATTCCGGAATCCGCCGTGATATGGCTGCAGGACAAGGCATGGGTCTACGTCAAAAAGAGCGAGACCGGTTTTTCCAGGGTGGAGGTGCCTGTTTCAATGCCCGTCAGCAACGGCTATTTCGTAGCCGGCGTCTTTTCTGCCGGAGATCGAATCGTGATCAAAGGGGCGCAGGCCCTTTTGTCTGCCGAAAGCACTCCTAAGGCCGCAGGCGGAGGCGAAGAAGAAGATGAGGATTAAGGGAAAACGGGGAATGAATCATCCAGCAGCAAGCTGCAGGGTATCAAGTAAGTCAAAAGAAGGTAGTTTTGGATGTCATTCCCGCTTGCCGGGAATCCTTCTGAAAAGCAAAGAAAGATTCCGGTCAAGCCGGAATGACGGCATCAGGAAACCCTCCAGCAAGCTACAGGGAATTGCAAGTTTAAGGGGAACGATAAATAAATGAGCGTTGAGCCTGAACGCCACGACATATTGGGGACGATAGTCCGTTTTGCCCTGCGCCGCCGCGGCGTTATCATGGCCCTTGCCATGCTGTTTCTTGGTTACAGCTTATATTCGCTTACGAATGCAAGATATGATGTCTTCCCGGAGTTTGCACCGCCCGAGGTCAAGATCCATACGGAGGCTCCCGGGTTTTCGCCCGGACAGGCGGAGCAGCTCATTACCCGTCCCATAGAAACGGCCGTCAGCGGAGTGGGCGGGGTGTCCGATATGCTTTCAAAATCCATTCAGGGCCTGTCGGTCGTAACCATCAAGTTCAAGAGCGGCACGGATGTCTATCTTGCCAGGCAAAAGATAGCTGAGCGCCTATCCACGCTTACCGGCCAGCTTCCCTCGGGCATAACGCCTGAAATGACCCCGCTTATCTCCTCAACGGGTAACGTGCTTGTGATAGGTCTTACCTCCGGAAAACTCTCCCCGATGCAGTTGAGGACCGTCGCCGACTGGACTGTAAGGCCCGCCCTGCTGGGGGTATCCGGCGTTTCAAAGGTGGCCATATTCGGAAGCCAGGACAAAGAGCTCCAGGTGCAGGTACTACCCGGCCGCCTGGTAAGGTACAACTTGTCTCTGGAAGACGTTACATCCGCAGCCCAAAAGGCAACCGGGATTGAAGGGGCCGGATTCATTGATGGGGCAAACCAGCGCTTAACCATTAGGAGCCAGGGCCAGTCCATAACGGCAAAGGAGCTTGCCCAAACCGTCCTTGTCTACAAAAATGGCGCCAACGTTACGCTTGGCGACGTTGCAAATGTTACGGAAGCGCCTGCCCCCCAGATAGGAGGGACTCTGATAAACGGCAAACCGGGCATTCTCATGGTGGTGGACGCGCAGTATGGCGGAAATACGCTTGAGGTAACGCGCGGTCTCGACAAGGCGATATCGGAGCTTGCCCCGGCGCTTAAAGTGCAGGGCATAACTTTACATCCAGGCCTCTTCCGCGCCGCGAATTTCATAGACCTTGCGCTCCATAATGTAAATTCCGCCCTCCTCATCGGTGCGTTTCTTGTCATAATCGTGCTTTTCCTTTATCTGTTTAACTTAAGGACCGCCGCCATTTCCTGCGCGGCGATACCGCTTTCTCTGCTCGGCTCCGTCACCATACTGGAGCACCTCGGCCTGAGCCTGAATACCATGACCATTGGCGGTCTGGCGATAGCCATAGGCGAGGTCGTGGACGACGCCGTCATAGACGTGGAAAACATCTTCAGGCGTTTGAGGGAAAACCGGCTGGCGGAAAAACCGCGGCCGGTGCTTAAGGTAGTGTACGAGGCCTCCGTGGAAGTGAGGAGCGCCGTGGTATACGCCACATTTGCGGTGGTGCTGGTCTTCATTCCGGTGCTCACCATGGGCGGGCTTGCCGGCAGGTTCTTTGCGCCTCTCGGGCTTTCCTACATATTTGCCATCATGTCCTCCCTGCTGGTTGCTCTCACGGTAACGCCAGCGCTGTCTTACATCATGCTGGGCGGTAAAAAAGCAGAAAAACTCAAAGGGGAAGACCCGCCTGTTGTCCGCTGGACGAAGAAACGTTACGCCGGGACCATCCATGCTGTGGAGAAACACCCTAAAGCAGTGCTTGCCGGGGCGGTCGTCCTTATAGCGGCTACAATCGCGATAATCCCTTTTTTAAAAGGGGAGTTTTTACCGGAGCTTATCGAGGGCAATTTCATAGTCCACGTGCGCGCCGTGCCCGGCACCTCGCTTAAGGAGACCTTGCGCACCGGGGCGCTCCTGGAGGACAGGCTCATGCAACTGCCTTATGTGGTATCCGTGGCCCAGCGCGCAGGCAGGTCGGAGGAAGGCGAGGAGGCCAGGGGTACAAACGCCAGCGAATTCGATCTTACTTTAAAGCCTCTTGATAAAGCGCAGTTCGATAAGGCAAAAAAACAGATCGATGACATCGTCAAAAAATTCCCTGGAATAACATCCTCGGTGGACACCTTCCTTTCAGAAAGGATCAGTGAGACCATATCGGGTTACAGGGCCCCGGTGGCTGTAAACATATACGGAAACGATCTGGACGTGCTGGACCAGAAGGCCGCCCAAGCAGCGAGCCTGTTAAGCGGAATACGCGGTGCCGCTGACGTGCGGCTCCAGGCGCCACCCAGCGCTCCGGAGCTCCTGGTATCGCTTAACAAACCGGCTCTCGCGCGCTGGGGTTTCAGGCCCGCGCAGGTGCTTGACGACATACATACGGCTATGGCCGGTAAAACCGCCGGGCAGGTGTTCGACAGGAACCGGGTCTTTAACGTCTCTGTCATCCTGGCCCCAAAAAACAGGACCAGCATTTCCAGCCTGGGTGCCCTGCCCGTGAGGAACCAGGCAGGCGCTTATGTAAGCCTTTCGCAACTGGCAAGCCTGCACGAGATGCCCTCCAGGTTCACCATCCTGCACGAAGGAGCAAGACGCGTCCAGACCATCACCTGCCGGGTGCAGGGCAGGAGCCTTGGCGCGTTTGTGACGCAGGCCAGGAAGATCCTGTCCTCACATATCCAGCTTCCGCCAGGCTCATACATTGATTTTGCGGGCGCGGCCCAGGAGCAGGCGCGCACCAGAAGAAACCTGTCCGCCCACTCAGCCATTGCCGCCCTTGGGATAATCATCCTTCTTTCCATTGTGACGGTAAGCTACAGAAACCTCCTTCTCATACTCCTTAATCTGCCCTTCGCGTTGTCCGGCGGGGTTTTTGTGGCCCTTGCCACGGGAGGATTCCTCTCGATAGGCTCTCTAGTGGGTTTCGTGACCCTTTTTGGCATAACGCTCAGAAATTCCGTGATGCTCATATCCCATTACGAGCATCTGGTACGCGAGGAGGGCATGGATTGGGGATTACAGACGGCGGTGCGCGGGGCGTCGGAACGGCTTGCCCCCATACTGATGACCGCCTCGGTCACGGCCCTTGGATTGCTGCCGCTTGCCCTTGGCAGCGGCGCGCCGGGACGGGAGATAGAAGGCCCCATGGCGCAGATAATACTTGGCGGCCTTGTGACCTCCACTTTGCTTAACCTGCTGGTGATGCCGACGCTGGCGCTAAGGTTCGGCCGTTTTGAGAAGGAGGAAGAGGATTTTTTCGAAATATAGCTTCTTTAAAATGCCGGTAAAAAATGGATTTGACCCAGCGAAACCATGTCCCAGCCCCCCTTTTTTGAAATTCCTCCGGAAAGAAACACCTTTTGATGTTTTGGCAAAATGCCCTCTTAACAAGTGGCCGGAGAGTGACCATTGCCCATGGAGAACGCCATTGCCTTTTTTGTATTTTTCCGTTCAATCTGAAATTTTTAACTTCTCGTTTTTTTATGATTTTTTACTCCAGAGCGTTCAAAACACAATGAACATCCCGGTCCATGCCGGTTAATTGCACGCCCTGCAAGCGATTCCCTATTCAGCTTTCCTGCTAATATAAGGAACTGGCAAGCCACCCGCCCGCTATTCATTAATCTTTTCCGCCTCCAGTTTTCAAAGAGCCATGCCCGACCTCATCATAATTCAAAAGGCAATGACATTTCCGCATAAACAGTTTAGAAAAAAGATCAACTTGACTTTGTATGCGCCAGGGCGTGCAGCTTACAACTTTTTCCTGAAATCCTCAGCGGTTTCAATTTTTGATAACTATCTGATGCCCCTTCTTAATAACACTTTTCTATGAGCGCAGCGGATACAACAATTCTCCCTGAAACTTGTATGGTTGCCAAACATTTAGCATTTGAAGGTTACAAATAAAATTTTTTGTTGCTCCATATCCTTTTCCGGCAATCTATCATAACCATTTTTCTTGACCAGAGCCACTCAAAATAAGCACATTTTATCAACTCAATCCTTTTTAAATACAACTGCCAATTCGTAAAATTTGTAAAAAAATTGACAAACTTAAAAAAAAAAAAAATAGACTAAGTGATCTTCTATCCTTGGGGGAGAAAATGGCAAGGCAATCTTTTAAATCTTTTCGTTTCCTTTCTATCGGCATCCTGATAATTTCGGCATTATTTGTTCTTTCGGCCTGCAGTGGGAACGGAGGTGGAAGCACACCCGGCAGTTCCATCGTTGGGGGAATGGTAGACGGCGGGTTGTATCCCGTTATCGGCGCTAATGTATCCCTCTTCCATTATGCTGGCGGTTCGAGCACCTTGGTTAGCAGCGGATCCACCAATTCAAGCGGAGCCTACAACGTTTCATCCTCTTCGAATCTTTCATCTTCCGGTTTTTATTACATTGTGGCCACAGGTGGGACAACGAACGGCCAAAACGTCCCGACTGGCACGGTCCTGCTTGCTGTGGTGAACGACAGCGATCCTACAAACACCGTGGTAAACGAGCTTTCAACAATGGCTTTTAACCTAGCCCTCGAAGATGCGGTGCCCTCAAGCGATAAGTCATACATACAGTCATCCATCTTTTCTACGTCAACCGGCATCAACTTCCCGGCAAACTCGAATATGCCTGACATAAGCTCCACGATGAAGACTGATTATGCCGCGATGTTTAACAACAGCGGCACCAGGCCCGGAGTTTCGTCCTCAAGCCTGACGACTGCTACCCAACAAAATCTTGTTACCGGTGCTGACGGTCTGGCCGCTTGCGTCCAGAATTCAAGCGACTGTGCCACGCTTGGCATAAGCGGTTCGACTACCAGCCAGAGTGTTATCTTGAGCGCGCTTCAGAATGCCAACGGCACCGGGAGTTCGTTGCCGGCCAGTTTCATAACCATGGCTAACTCTTCATCGAGCTATCAGGTCTTTTCCGGCAGCAGTCCCACAACCACCTATGTTATAGCTAGTTCTTCTTCAGCCCCCGCCCTGAATAGCCCAGTTTTGAGCGGGGGTTCCACATCTAGCACGACAGGATACGTCTATGTGGCAAACAAGGAAAGCCGCGATGTATCGCAGTACACGGGAGGCGCTGACGGTGGTCTCACTCCCATGGACACGCCCACCGTTACCACAAATGGTTATCCCAGTTCAGTTACAGTCGATCCATCCGGCAGGTACGTTTATGTGACAGGCGCCAACGCCATTTCCCAGTATGCGATAGGCGCGGATGGCGAGCTCATGCCCATGAGCACGCCATCCGTGGCCGCCGGGAATAGTCCCTATACAGTTACAGTCGATCCCTCCGGCAGGTACGTCTATGTCGCAAACAAGGACAGTGGCGACGTATCGCAGTACACGATAGGCGCAGACGGCGGTCTAACGCCCATGAGCACGCCAACCGTAGACGCCGGGAATGGTCCTTATACACTTATAGTCGATCCCTCCGGCAGGTACGCCTATGTCGCAAACTATTTCAGTAACACTATATCGCAGTACACGATAGGCGTGGACGGCGGCCTTACTCCCATGGGCACGCCCGCCGTGGTCACCGGGAATAATCCCCAATCAATTACAGTCGATCCTTCAGGCAGGTACGTCTATGTCGCAAACCTGAGCGACAACACTATATCGCAGTACACAATAAGCGCGGACGGCAGTCTTACTCCCATGGGTACGCCAACCGTGGCCACCGGGAACGTTTCACAATCAATTACGGTCGATCCCACTGGCAGGTACGTCTATGTTGCAAACCAGAGCGATAACACCATATCGCAGTACACGATAGGCACAGACGGCGGCCTCACTCCTATGGTCACGCCAACCGTAGCCACCGGGGCTATGCCTATTTCAGTTACAGTCGATCCATCCGGCAGGTATGTCTATGTCGCAAACTATGGCGTTAGCTATAGCAGTCCCAGCACCATATCGCAGTACACGATAGGCGCAGACGGCGGCCTCACTCCTATGGCCACGCCAACCGTAGCCGCTGGAATTGAGCCCAATTCAGTTGCGATCTCCGCTGTGGCCCACAGCGTATCAGGAATAGTAAGTGGTGTGGTTTCGAGCGGAGTCACGATTAAATTGACAACATCAAGCGGAAGTGTTATCGGCACGACTACCACTGGCCCGGATGGTTTCTACGTGTTCACCAGGATTCCGAGCGGAAACTATACGGTGACGCCATCGGCGTCGGGACACGACTTCAGCCCGCTCAGCGCCTCCGTTACCATAAATGGATTGAACATCACGGGGAAAAACTTCGCCTCGCAATGAGTGTCATTGGGAATGGAGAAAGAAAGGGGGACGATTCTATTTAATTGTGTTTATGATGGCGATTGATCGAAAACAGCTTAAAGATTGAACCGATTGAAGATGCTTGCATCTAAAGGAGGATTAGATGGCTGATTTTGAAAATATTGTGATGGCCTATCTTGCAGCGCAGGGACTTTTTTTAAGCCCACAGTATCCAATATCATCTAATGGTAAGGAGTGGAGCTGCCCTGATTTTCTGGGCCTGAATATTCCTGAAAGGGAAATCTACATCATT
>JAKAMR010000098.1 GCA_021812785.1 Nitrospirota bacterium | reverse complement strand
TATACCGCTTCAAAGCGGTGATGACAGAGTTCTTTCTTTAATGAAAAGGCGTTATAAATCGCAAGCTTTTGCAAATAAAGTTAATAAACTGGTTTCAGAAATACCATTTATTGCAATTGGAACTGACGTGATCATAGGTTTTCCTGGCGAGGGAGAACAGGAATTCGGAAACACAATGCGGCTGCTGGAGGAGCTTCCGCTGGCTTACATGCACGTCTTTCCGTATTCGGAGCGGCCGGGGACCGATGCCGCCTGTCTTCCTGGCAAGGTAGACGGCCTAGTCAAAAAAAAGAGGGCTTCGGTGATAAGGGAATTGGCGCAGCGCAAAAAGGAGATCTTCATGGATTCTCTTGCAAATGAGGAATTTAATGTAATAATTGAGGAAGGGCCTGAGTTGCCCGAGGCCGGCCAGGCAGGCTATACCGGTATTACGGACAATTATGTAAAGGTCCTCATTCCCATTGAAAACACAGGCCATCAAAGCGATTTGCCGGCCGGAAGCGGTATGGATATAAGCATTCTGGGCAGAAAGCACGACATAGCCATCGGAAAGCCTTTAATCAAGCCATAATCCCTTGATTCAAAAATAAAATCCCTTTGCTCAAAATCTGACCATCCCCGTACAAAAGCAAAGGCCACAATGCTGAAACATGCCTCCGGCACGGTTTTGTAACAGATTCTTAACATTTCTCGTTGATAAGGAATGTCCGATAAGATATATTATGTTAAATTATCATATCTGCCGGGATGCCAAGTCAAGTGGCGCATTTATATCTAACAGGCTGCTTAAAAATGATTTTATACCGTGCAAGATACGTTGAGACTATTCTCGCTGAGGCGGAAATCCTATTTTTCCAGTAACTAATGTTTAAAATGGATTCCCCTCTGCATCTATTTTTAATTGAATCATGGCCGTGCAGGAATTGCGAATCCCAGGCATTTTCTGCAGAAAGCCAATACGCTGATAAGTTTGTCTTGCCTGCCACCTCTCTCACTTACTTTTTTGTGTTTCCACTTACATTTAGTGGCGGGTTCCGGACAATAATAAATTTCAAGACATCAAAACGCCATCCAAAAACCCGGCTCAAGAGAATTACTTCTTTAAATATGCGTAATTCCGCCTATTATCTTAATATGTTTGTTTAAGAAGTCGGAATTTTCTATGGAGCGCTTTTATACTTTTACTTGAAGGATTTCACTTTGCATGGCACGTAAGGCACAATTGGTTTTTATCGTTCGGCATGACCAGCCTGGCCGGGGTGGTCTGATAAGGGTCGTGGCAGGTAATGCAGGTGATCTTCCCGTTTAAGAGCACTACCCTTGGGTCAGTTACCTGTTTATATCCGGCCTGCGTAGTGTAGTTTATATCTACCGGATGGTCCTCCTGCGAGGTCCGCAAAGCCTGGGGCTGACTGTTATGGCACTGAAGGCACTGGTCCGTGATACTAACGATGTCGCTTGCGTTTCCGATATGGGCTGAATTGATCAGGCACGCCATCCCCTGGGAGCAGTTGTTGTGACAGGCGCGGCACAATTGAGGCGCCGGTTCCCTCGGATAACATGTTATCCCGTTGCAGTCATGGCAGGTCTGACAGATCATCTGCCCACCAGGGCCTACAGGCCATGAGGGAGGCACCGATACGCCCGACTCAAGCGGGTGCGGTGGCAAGGCCAAGGGATGACAGCTCAGGCACTGGGCCACCGGGGTGTCAGCAGAATGGTTTTGCGCTCTTGCGCTGCCGCCCATTGAAAACATCATTATTATTGCCAGAAGGATGTACATGGTTTCTTTGGTGTTATTTCTCAGATTTGGCGTTGGTGGCCGTTCCTGATTAAAGATTTACCACCTGTGCTATATGCTGTCAAGGCGTTTCAGACAACTCTGGGTAGTGTTTTCTGGTGGATTCCTTGAATCTTGTACCGCAAAGGCTGATATGATATATTTAACGATGCCGCATTGAAGGGCTGCCCTGACGGACCTTTTTAGCTGGCCAGAAACCGGAGGAATAAAAACCATTTGTTTAAAGGAACAACTGTGATATGCGTGAGGCGCGGGTCCGAGGTCTGCATCGGCTGTGACGGGCAGGTAACACTCGGGGACACAGTGCTCAAGCATAATGCAAAAAAAATAAGAAAGCTTTACGACGGCAGGATACTGGCCGGTTTTGCTGGCGCCACCGCCGATGCGTTCACCCTCTTTGAAAAATTTGAGGAAAAAGTCGAGGCGCTAAGGGGAAATATCGTGAAGGCCGCCGTTGACCTAGCGAAGGATTGGCGTACCGACCGCGTACTGCGCAGACTTGAGGCCCTGCTCATAGTTGCGGACACCGAGCACACTTTCATCCTGTCGGGCAATGGAGACGTTATTGAGCCGGAACGCGGCCTGGCGGCCATCGGCTCGGGGGGAATGTATGCGAAATCGGCCGCAATCGCCCTTCTGGACAATACCGCCTTGAACGCAACAGAGATCGTTGACAAGGCCATGAAGATAGCCTCCTCAATCTGCATATATACAAACGACCAGATACTTTTAGAGAAACTATAATGGACAATCTTACCCCAAGGGCGATAGTAGAAGAGCTGGGCAAATATATTATCGGGCAGGAAAAGGCCAAGCGTGCCGTGGCCATAGCCCTCAGGAACAGGTGGCGCAGGCAGCACCTTTCCCCCGAGCTGAAGGACGAGGTCCTGCCAAAGAACATCATCATGATAGGCCCCACCGGGGTCGGCAAAACGGAGATAGCACGGCGCCTGGCCCGGCTTGTGAACGCACCGTTTATCAAGGTGGAGGCGTCAAAGTTCACCGAGGTGGGCTATGTCGGACGCGATGTGGAATCCATAATCAGGGACCTCACAGAGACTTCCCTGAACATGGTGCGCACGGAGCACCTGAATAAAGTGATGGAGCGCGCCCGCCAGCTCGCCGAAGACAGGCTGATAGATTTGCTTCTCCCCCCGGCAAGAGGCCAGAGAGGTGCGCCAGTCACCGATGAGGAAAGGGAAAAGCACCGCGAGACTAGAGAAAAACTCCTCGCCAGGCTTAAGGAAGGCAAGCTGGACGACAGGTACGTCGAGATCGAGGTCCGGGAGAAGACCCTGCCTTTCGGCGTGGTCTCAAATGTGGGGCTGGAAGAGCTTGAAGTAAACCTTAAGGATATGCTGGGCAGCTTCCTGCCGGAAAAGACGAAAAGAAGAAAGGTAAAAGTCCCGGAAGCCCTTGTCCTGCTTACCGATGAGGAGGCAAACAAGCTTATAGATATGGACAAGGTGGGCCGCGAGGCGGTCGACAGGGTCGAGCAGTCCGGAATTGTCTTTATCGACGAGATAGACAAGATCGCGGTAAAAGGCTCCGGCTATGGCCCTGATGTCTCCAGGGAGGGCGTCCAGAGAGATCTCCTTCCAATTGTCGAGGGCTCTACCGTAAGCACCAAGTACGGCCCCGTAAAGACCGAACATATTCTTTTCATAGCTGCGGGGGCCTTCCATACCGCAAAGCCATCTGACCTCATCCCGGAGTTGCAGGGCCGGTTTCCCATCCGCGTGGAGCTCGACCCGCTTGAAAAAGACGATTTCATAAAAATATTGAAAGAGCCCCACAACGCCCTTCTAAAGCAGTACGCCGCGCTTCTGGCAACGGAGAGCGTGCATATAGAGTTCAAGGACGACGCCGTGGAGGAGATAGCCTCTATAGCCGCCTCCGTGAACGAAAAAACCGAAAACATCGGCGCCAGGCGTCTTCATACGGTCCTTGAGCGGCTCCTTGAGGACATCTCCTTCGAGGCGCCGGAAAAACAAAAGAGCGTCCTCGCCATTGACAAGGCCTACGTGGATGAAAAACTCTCCGAGATAGTGAAGGATGAGGACCTCAGCCGCTATATCCTGTAGGGCCGCCCTCGCCTTTTTCCTGCCGTCTTTCCTGGTAATCCTTTTTTTAGCCGGCTGCGCCACCGTGCAGCAGAAGGAACAGGAAATACAAAGGCCGGAGGGGATTACCTGCAGGGCTTCCTGGTACGGCCACGATTTCAATGGCAGGCTCACCTCCTCGGGCAGGATATACGATATGTATAAAAGGACAGCGGCCCACCCTTATCTCCCGTTTGGCACAATACTGGAGGTCGTGGATATGGAAAACGGCCGCTCAACCAGGGTAACGGTCAACGACAGGGGGCCGTTCAAGGACGGCAGGTGCATTGACCTTTCATACCGCGCGGCAATGGACATCGGCCTGGTTGGCCAAGGCACTGCGATGGTACGGATGAAAGTACTCGGAAGGGACCCTTCCTATTTGAAATCAGTTCGTTACGGCCCAATGCCCGCATATGGCCCCTACACGGTTCAGGTCGGCTCCTTCGGTGATCTTTCAAATGCCTTAAGACTTAAAGAAACACTGGAAAGAACATATAAAAATGTCCATATTTACAGGATATTCCTGCACAGCCGAAAAGTCCTCTACAGAGTATGTGTAGGCCGGTTCATGGACAGAAGGGGTGCGGACCCGGTCGCAACAAAGCTGGCCGTTGAGGGCTATGGCGCTCTTATCACCGGATACAAAGAGTAAAGTTCAGACCCGCCGAAAAACAAAAAAGCAAAAAATCCTAGCACCCCGTTTAAATAAAACAATTTTTCCAATTAAAAACCAAAAAACTTGACTTGCCGTCTCTCCCTGATAGCATTTCTATAAGACTAACCCGGGAAAGGAGGTGAAAGAGGATGAAAAAAATGCTCGATAAAAAGACGCTGGAGAAGGAGGCGATCTTCTGGGGCGGACTTAAGAAGCAGCTCAAGGAAAATCCTGTGAAGATATGCCGCAAATGAAGCAGTTGAAAGAGCTAACGCTCGAGGCTGCCGGTCCGGCAGCCAAATACGATTTTTTCATCCAGTGGCACCTGACGGAGAGGTGCAATCTCAGATGCAGGCACTGCTACCAGACGGGGCAGGCCTCCGGAGCTGACCTTTCCTTGCCTGAGATCAAAGAGGTGGTCTCGGAGATATCAGAGGCCATGGAGGACTGGGCGGAAAACTACCAGATGGATTTTTCGCCCAGTTTCAATCTTACGGGTGGCGAGCCCCTCTTAAGGGAAGACCTGCTTGATGTTATAAATGAAACCCGGGCGCGCGGATTCGATATCTTTCTCCTCACAAACGGCACGCTTATAAGTGGCCAGATGGCAAAATCGCTCGCAGAGGCCGGGGTCAAAGGCGTGCAGGTGAGCCTGGAGGGTCCTGAGGAAATACATGATTCCATCAGGGGCGCCGGCAGTTTCGCAAAGACCATGCGCGGGGTAAAAACCCTTCTCGATGCCGGGCTGACGGTCACCCTGAACGCTACTCTCTCCAACATCAATGCCCCAAGCATTACTGAAATGGTCACCATCGCGGCTGAGGCGGGGGTCCAAAGGCTTGGCTTTTCAAGGCTTGTGCCCTCGGGCCGGGGTGCGGGCCTCATGCCGGAGATGCTTTCCTCAAAGCAGGTAAAAGAGCTGTATGATAACCTGTTTTCCCTCAGGGTCGAGGGCCTGGACATCGTTACCGGGGACCCTATTGCCTCGCAAATGCATATAGGCGCCTCGGACGCGGGCTGCACCGCCGCCGGGGGGTGCGCGGCCGGGATATCCGGCTTCACCATCCTCGCCGACGGCACCATGACCCCGTGCAGGAGGCTTCCGCTTCCGCTTGGCAACGTCCGGTCAGACCACATCCGGCAGATATGGGCTTGCTCCCCGATACTTGAGGCGCTGAGGGACAGAAAGCGCTACTCCGGAAGATGCGGCTCCTGTGTGAGATGGGCCGTTTGCCGGGGGTGCCGCGCGATAGCGCACTACAGCGCCGGGGGAGCCGAAGGCTATCTGGCTGAAGACCCGCAGTGTTTTATCCAGCAGGAATGATCTGCATCATAACGCCCATTTCCGTGTCTGCCGTATCATCATCTTATGAAACCCTCCGTCTCAGAAACCGGAACAGTTGTCAGGACAAAAGACGGGCTTGCCCTGGTCACCATAGGCGATGTGAAGACCTGCAAAGGCTGCGGGATGGCGGCCATGGGCCTTTGCAGGCCGGGCGGTTCTGGCGAGCCCTTCTGGGCAGATAACCGGGCCGGTGCAAAAGAAGGTGACAGAGTCAGGTTCGCAATTGAAGGCAAGGCACGTAAAAAAGGCTTTTTCTTCATGTTCGGTCTTCCACTGTTAGGCTTCCTTGCGGGCTCCATTGCCGGCCACTGGCTTTCGGCGGTGGCTGATCTTGCCCATCTGGATATCATATGCGGTGCGGCTGCCCTGCTTGCTTCAGTCCTCTGGGGAATAAGCCAGATCAAAAAGCTCGAAAAAAAGGAACGCCTGTATATAACGGAGATCGTATCGGAAACCCAGGTCTTTCATGTGCCTGAAACAGGGGCCGAAGCTGCCGACTACCTGAGCGCTTTCGGGAAATGAGATATTTATCCTGCAAAAAATGTCCTGCCGCTGTCCGTTTCCAAGAGTACAAGACAGGTCATTGTTTGATAAACTGTGCCCCCCTTCACCTTCTTTTGTTTTATAATCTATAAATGTTTCAAGCCATGGCCGACAAGATTGCCTCCGGCGGGCGCATCACGCCCGCAGAGGCCCTGAAATTGTTCAACTCCGGAGATATTCATACTCTGGGTGAACTGGCAGATGCGGCCGCAAAAAGAAAAAACAGAAACAGGGTCTACTACATAAGAAACGTCCACGTGAACCCCACCAACATCTGCGTCAACAGGTGCAGGTTCTGCGCCTTCAGCCGCTCCCGCGGGGAGGAAGGCGCCTACGAGCTTACAAACAGGGAAATCATAAAAAAACTTAAACAGATAAGACTGAAAAATCACTTTGATGAGGTGCATATCGTTGGCGGGCTGCACCCGGACTGGACCTTCGAGCACTACCTGGAGATGATCGGGACGATAAAAGAGAATTTCCCAGGCGTGCGCATAAAGGGGTTCACCGCGGTAGAGGCGGACTACATGCGAAAAAAAAGCGGCCTTCCCCTGCGGGTGGTGTTTAAAAGACTGAAAGACAGCGGGCTTGACGTAATGCCCGGCGGAGGGGCGGAGATATTCCACCCGGATGTCAGGAACGCCCTTTGTCCTGAAAAACTAAGCGGCAGGGAATGGCTTAAGGTCATGAAGGAGGCCCATGGCGCAGGCATAAAGACCAACGCCACGATGCTTTATGGCCACATAGAAAATTACGAGCACCGCGTGGCTCATCTTCAAAGCCTGAGGAGGCTTCAGGACGAGACCGGCGGGTTCCAGGCGTTCATCCCCCTGCCCTATCAGCCGGACACTGAAGTCGGCGGCCGTGCGTCCTCCGGCACAGAGGACCTGAAGTGCATAGCGGTCAGCAGGATGTTTTTGGACAACTTTGACCATGTCAAGGCCTACTGGGTGATGCTGGGAGAGAAGCTTTCACAGGTGGCCCTCCTTTTTGGAGCCGATGACCTCGAAGGCACCGTCATAGAGGAAAAGATAGCCCATTCCGCTGGGGCGCGCACAAAATATGGCCTTTCGGAGGCGGAGTTGGCCAGCATGATAAGAAAGGCTGGCAAAGAGCCTGTCCGCCGGGACTCTTTCTACAGGAGGATTGGCTGAAAAATGGCATTTTCCCCCTTGTCCCCTTTGCGCATAAGCAAAAAAGAGGCTGTAAGGCTGCTTAAGAAAGGCAGCCTGCTTGAGCTTGGCCGTCTCGCTGAAAAGCAGAAAAGGGCCTTTCATGCAGGCGAAACCGTAACGTTTGTTGTAGACAGGAACATTAATTACACCAATGTCTGCATCAACGAATGCCGGTTCTGCGCCTTTTACAGACGTGAGGGCGCTGACGGCTCCTATGTCCTGGGCAGGGATGAGCTGTTCGAAAAGATAAAAGAGACGCTTGCCCTGGGGGGCACGCAAATACTCCTTCAAGGCGGGCTCAATCCATCGCTCGGAATAAAATTCCACATGAATATGCTCAGGGACATAAAGGAAAACTTTCCCTCGATCAACATCCACGGCTATTCTCCGCCGGAGATATGCTATTTCGCAAAATGCTCATCCCTTACAATAAGGGAAGCCCTTGGCCTCCTCAAGTCCGCCGGGCTCGATTCCATTCCGGGAGGTGGCGCTGAGGTGCTGTCCGACAGGGTGAGGGAAGCCATAAGCCCCAAAAAGATTCGTTCGTCCGAGTGGCTGTCGGTCATGAGGGAGGCGCACAGACTCGGAATGAGGACGACCGCCACTATGATGTTTGGCTCAGTGGAGACCCCGGAGGACATAGCCGCGCACCTGGACGCCATAAGGGACCTCC
>JAKAMR010000097.1 GCA_021812785.1 Nitrospirota bacterium | reverse complement strand
CCTCCGGTCTGGTGAAGGCCATAATGGACGAGCTCTTCCCGTACTTCAACGAGAAGCAGCTCCCGGCAAAGACCAGGCTTGCGCTTGCGTGCTGCGTTAACATGTGCGGCGCGGTCCACTGTTCGGACATAGCGGTCGTGGCCATCCACAGGAAGGTCCCCGTAATAGACCATGACCTGGTCAAGAACATGTGCGAGATACCGACCACGGTCAGCTCCTGCCCGACCAGGGCCATCAGCCCGGATCCGGCAAAAAAGAGCATAAAGATCAACCCGGACAAGTGCATGTACTGCGGCAACTGCTTCACCGTCTGCCCGCCCATCAACATCCACAACCCGGAGCAGGACGGCGTGGCGATAGTCGTCGGCGGCAAGGTGGGCAGCCTGAGGAAAGGCCCCATGTTCTCCAAGCTTGCCATCCCGTACATAAAGAACAACCCGCCCAGGTGGCCTGAAGTCGTAGAGGCCGTCAAGAACATCGTTGACACCTACGCGAAGGACGCGAAGAAGAACGAGAGGGTCGGCGAGTGGATCGACAGGATAGGCTGGGAGGCCTTCTTCAAGAAGACGGGCATTCCCTTTACTTTCCAGCATATCGACGACTTCACGTTCGCAAGGGATACGTTCAGGACTTCGGCCGCATTTAAGTGGTAGAATAAAAAAAGGCAGCGGGCGCGGTGACGGAAAAGGGCGCGCCCGCCCCTTTTTTTGTTTTTTTTGATTTTCGGTCATTTTTTATTTGCTTTTTTGCTTTCAGGGCTCAATGGGTTCAGTATCAGGGGCCGGTGAGGCAGGCAAAAGGAAAAAGGCAAAAACTAAAAACAAAACAAACAAAAACATTAACAGCCGGAGGGCAGCATGGAAAAGGAAGAGCTGAAAGACAAGATTTTCGCTTTTGTGCAGGCCGCGAAAGGCAAGAAGAAGCTGAAGGAAAAAGATATCATAAAAGGCGTTTCCGCGGAGACCGGCGAGTCGGCGGATAACGTCAAGAAGGCCATGAGGGAGATGATAGACGTAGGCAAGCTCATGTATTCCTATGGCGGCGGCTCCAGCTCCGTTGAGATACCCTCTGAAGAGTACCTCAGGGAAAAGGGCATGATACAGTAAAAAAAGCCAAAAAGCCCGCGGGCTACGCCCGGGGGCTTTTTCTTTTTTTCTCCCCCGGCCCGTTCAAAAAAATTCAAAGGGCCGGGGCGTTAAAAGCTGTACGGCTTTTAAAAATTCAGAAAAGATAAAAAAGACAGATTTCTGATTTGAGCTTTTCTTCTATTCCAAGGCTAGTCATAGCCGGGTTGAGCGGCGGCTCCGGCAAGACTACCCTCAGTCTTGGCCTGGTGCGCGCCTTCAAAAGGCGCGGACTGCCGGTGCTTGCCTTCAAGAAGGGCCCCGATTATATAGACGCCGCCTGGCTGGGCGCCGCGTCCGGCGCGCCATGCTACAACCTGGACCCATTTCTTATAGGCCGCCGGAACATCCTGCCGTCTTTCATCAGCCGCTCGGAAAAAGCGGGTTGCGACATAGCCCTGATAGAGGGCAACCGCGGCGTATTCGACGGCATGGACCTGAAAGGCTCACAGAGCACGGCGACGCTGGCGGAGATGCTTAAGTCACCCGTTATCCTCATAATGGATGCCTCCAAGATGACCCGTACTGCGGCGGCGATCGTCCTTGGGGTAAAGAATTTCGATCCCGGGCTTGAGCTCGCGGGTGTTGTCCTGAACAGGGTGGCAGGCGCAAGGCACGAGGCCATGCTCAGGCGCTCCATAGAAAGCTATACCGGCGTGCCCGTCCTGGGAGCGCTGCCCAAGCTGAAGGAGGCGGGGCGTGTAATCTCCGAAAGGCACATGGGCCTTCTGGCCCATCAGGAGCACCCTGAGGCGGAAGCCGCCCTTGAAAGGGCGTGCGAGCTGATAGAAAGGTCCGTTGACGTCGAAGGCGTGCTAGCGGCCGCCCGCAAGGCCCGCAGGTTGCGGATGCCGGGCGCCAGGGCCGCCGGAGAGGAAAATAAAGGGAAAAAACGGGGCTCCGGGGCCGTCATAGGCGTGATACTGGACCGGGCCTTCCAATTCTATTACCCCGAAAACCTTGAGGCGCTCGAACGGGCCGGCGCAAAGCTGGAGATGATCAGCCCCCTTTCGGAAAATGGGGGGAAGGCATGGAAAAAAATCTTCTCCGGGATACACGCCCTCTACATAGGCGGCGGGTTCCCCGAGACAAACTCCCTGCCGCTGTCTGAAAACCGGGGTTTCATCCGCGCTCTTAAGGAAAGGGTGGAAGCAGGGCTTCCGGTGTATGCGGAATGCGGCGGGCTCATGTACCTGTCTGAAAATATCCAGACGGAAGGCTCCAGGCACCGGATGGCTGGAATTTTCCCCTTCGGCATGGCGCTTGAAAAGAGGCCGGTGGCGCACGGCTACAGCATCGCCAGCGTCCAGGCTAAAAATCCTTTTTATCCGGTAGGGACGGTGCTTAAAGGGCATGAGTTCCATTATTCAAGGCCCTCAAGGACCGGGCAAAACACAAAAAAGGGCGGCAGAAGCGGGCTGCCTGCAGCAAGGCTTGTCCTCAGGATGGAGCGTGGGACAGGCATCGAGGGCGGGATGGACGGGCTGGTCTACAAGAACGTCTTTGCCACCTACACCCATACCCATGCCCTGGGCACCCCCGAATGGGTCCAGGGGATGATACGGGCGGCGCAAAAGTTCCGCCTCTCTCTTTAGCGGCCTCCCTTTCATTGTGCGGGCCCGGCCCGTTGCATCCATTCGCTTTCAGGCCGCAGATCCCGCCATGCTAGCGCGAAGAGAAATTATTGCTCAAAAAGAAACGGGCGGAACGGCCTGATATAATCTATCTCAGGTAAGGTCTGCCCGCTCAATTCTTTTTTTGTTTTGTTTTTTGACCTGTACTTGCGTGCTTCCTCTTGAAGAAGAAACCCCTGGCCGCAGCCGGATACGCAGCCGTATCAGCGGAAAAAGAAAACCGGCATGGAAGCATCGACCGCAAAAAAATAAAAAATCCAAAGCAAGGAGGAAGGAGCATGAGGAAAAGGCTTGGAATTTACATCTATAGCGGGGCTGAAGTTATTGACTGGGCCGGGCCTGCGGGCGTATTTGCGGTTGCGCGCAGGATGGACCCGGAGCTGGATGTCTTTCTGGTAGCGGACTCGCTTGCGCCAGTTATGACAACCGGCAACCTGACCGTGTCGCCCAGGTACAGTCTGGACCAGAAGCCGGATATGGATGCGTTCCTCATTCCGGGCGGAATAGGCTCGCGTGCGGAAATGCACAACGGCCGTCTCATTGATTTCATCAAAAACCTTCCTGAAAAGACGCTCCTGGTTAGCGTTTGCACAGGCTCCTGGGTTTACGGCAAGGCGGGCCTTCTGGACGGGCTTCAGTGCACGAACCGCAAAAATGCAGACCCGGGCGAGAAGATCGTTCCCATTGACCGGCTGGCGGAAATAGCCCCGAAATGCATAATAGACCGGCACCGCATAGTGGACACCGGGCGGATACTGACCGCCGGAGGCATAACCTCCAGCCTGGAAATGGGCTTCCATCTCCTGGAACGGTTCGGCTTCGACGAGTCTTTCGTCAATATGGTTGCCCACATCATGGAATATGAAAAACAGTGGGGCCTCATGAAAGAAGACCGCCTGGTCGTATCCTGAAAAGGCAGACGCGGCTTGCGCCTGCGGGCGGTTTGGAGTAGGATTTCGGCATGGTAATTTTTAGGCTCTTCCCGATCTTGTGCAGGTGCGCTTTTAGTCATGCATGACCGCATCTGCGTGGCCCGTTTGTTCGGTCGCCCGGCCCCAAAAAAGACACTGCTTTTCGGGGACCCCATTAACGGTTCCTGGCGTATATAGAACGTCCGGGTATTAAGCCCGCAATTGGGAAAGCCTCATTCAGCCGTTATCCGTCATTCCGGCTTGTCCGGGATCCCTATGGAGGATTCCAGGCGCGCTGACGCTTGCGGGAATGACAAACCGTGAGGCTTTGTTAACTCAAAGTTTAGTAAGGGTGTCTTCAGGGCGAAGCGGCGGGCAGCCATCGGGATGCAGGCATTTGCCATCAGTCCGCTTTACTCCCTCACTTAAGGGTACGCGGAGGCCAATTTGCACGGGCTGGAAATCACTGCCATCAACACACAAGAAACCCAGAAGAGCCAATTTTTAAAAGGGGGGGAGGCCTGAATCGCCATGGAAAACCGGCCGCTAACGCGTAAGGTGCAGCTTTTGGAGCTGCTGGTCTTTCTGTTTCTCATCCTGCCGTCGCTTGTGCTTTCTTTTTTCATTGCCAGCCGCATTGCCGGTGTCAGTTTTCTTTTTCTGTCAGGCTCCATAATCCTGCGGGACCTTGCCCTTTTGTTCCTGGTGCTGTATTTTGTCTGGCGCAACAACGAGCATTCGGCCGCGCTGGGGCTCACAGCCAGAGACCTGGGGAAGGAAGTCAGCATAGGGGCCCTTT
The DNA here is from genome assembly GCA_021812785.1 of Nitrospirota bacterium. The sequence goes on along the minus strand of JAKAMR010000097.1, from coordinate 3,926 downwards.
TGTTCATACCTCTTTTCCTCTTCACCTCCGCCATGGTGGGCTATCTGCACAGGGCTGGCCTGTCCGCCCCTCCAAACCCGCTTCCCTTGAAAATAGAGGGGACGGCCCAATTCGGGATAGCTGTTCTCATGGTCGCCGTGGCGGCTTTTGCAGAGGAGGCCATCTTCAGGGGTTACCTGATGCTGCGCCTGGGGGCGGTCACGTCCAGCCCGGCCGCTGCCGTGATCCTATCCGCCCTGATCTTTACCTCGGGGCATGGCTATGAGGGCCTGGCGCAGGTCCTGGCCGTTTTCGTTGTGGGCCTGGTCTATGCCCTCGTCTATCTGTGGCGCAAAAGCCTGGCCGCGACGATCACGATGCATTTTCTGCAGGATTTCATAGGCATAACCCTTATACATCTGATGAAGCACCATGCATGATATGCCTTGCCATAAGGCAAACATTTGTATGCGTGATGAGTTTGACTTGCCCGGCAGATATTGCTAGCATTTTTTTGTTGATGATAAATTGCCTGAGGTATTAAATTGGCGGATGTGAAAATCGATAAGACAATCGATGCCCGTTGCTCCCTGGGATGCCCCGGACCCCTTATGGAACTTATCTCGGCTATCAAAAACGAAGAAATCGGGACCGTTATCGAGCTTCTCTCCTCGGAAAAAGATACGAGCGTGAGCGCTCCGCAATGGCTGTCTAAGGCTGGACAGGAACTGATAAGGGTAGAAGAAAAAGGCGGTTATTGGAGCATAGTCGCAAAAAAGGTAAAGTGAAATCTTCCGCCTGAAAAACTTCCTGCCGGAAAAACACATATAAAAAGCGGTTGCCCGGGCACTGATACAATCCTTTTCAGGGCCGAAAGGGAAAATGGATTTTTTTTGCCGGGATCAAAAAGAGCGCTCTGACGGTACTGTTGAAAACTCCGCCTTCTGCCGATTAAAATTTGAATATGCGGGTAGTGGTTGTCTGCGGATTGCTTGGAGCGGGCAAAACGACATTCATACTTAACAGACTCAAGGCGCCTTCCGCCAAAACAGTCGTCATTGTGAACGATTTCGGGCAAGCCGGCATCGACGGGGAGGTGCTTTCAGCCGGAGGGTTTCAGGCCGTGGAGCTCCCAAGCGGATGTATCTGCTGCACACTTGCATCCGACCTTATTACCACCATAAAAAAAGTGATCGGAAGGTTTTCCCCCGAGGAATTGATAATCGAGCCAAGCGGGATCGCCTCACCATCGGGCGTGCTTAATTCCCTGGATGCGCTTTCGATAAAGGACGTGACGGTCATAGGAATTATAGACGCCACTGAGTTTCCGGAAATATACGAGGCAGATTTTTACGGACCTTTTTTTAGGGAACAGGTCAGCCTGGCGGATATTCTTGTTATGAATAAAACCGATCTGGCGTCCGCTCAGGAAATTGCGAAAACCGAGCAGGTCCTTGGTCTGATGAATCCGGGCGCGCCGGTCCTTCGGGCCGTTAAAGGAGCGGTCCCGGCTGGCCATTTTGCGGATATGCGGTCCGGACTGAACAGGAAAAACAATATGCTTTCATTTCTCGGGCACTCCCGGCACCTTGATTTTGAATCTGTTTCGCTTGAACTGGGCGGCCATATAAGCCATGGCCGCATCTCGGCTTTTATGGATGAAATCAAGAGAGGGTTTTATGGGGATGTGGTCAGGGCCAAGGGGCTCCTGAACACGGAGGAAGGCGCTTTTAAATTTGATCTTTCTTACGGGAAGGTCAATGAAACAAAGCTGGAGAGGACGGTCGAAAGGAGCCGTCTGGTTATCATCGGGACAGGACTTAAAAGACCACAGATCAAGGCGGCCCTCAGTTGATCGCCAAGTATATATTTTGTGTGGCTGCACTTCTTTGTCATGGCTGCATCTGCCCGGCCCTTTCGTCCGTCCAGGCGGTTTTTCCCCGGGTATGCAGACGTTTCCGGTAAGGCGTTTTCAGGGGGCGAATAGGCAAGCGACGGTCAAGATGCGGCAATTTGGCATCCGTCCGCTTTCTCCCTTCTCAAGGACCGGGCAGATAGCAAAAACCCTATGCTCCCGGAAAAAACCTGGTGTTCTGTTCCACAGAAATTCCCGAAGAGCCTGTTTATTTTTTGGCGATTCAGATTCCTGCGGGTAGACTGCCGGGATTTCCAGCGAGTACAGCCCACGGTATCTTATTTTCTTCCGTACATTTTTCAGACACGTGAATAAGTGATAATGTCCTTCTGAAACTCTTCGATGATCTCGTCAGTCAGAGACGGGCGGATTTTTGGCAGGATCTCGATAAATGTACTTGTAGTAACTTCATAGTTCTGCCTGTTTCGGAGTTCCTGCTCAAAAGCGAACTGCGCCACCTGCTGCATGAGATATTCAATATCGGCGGGAGTGAACCGGGCGGTCATTTTTACAATTAGGCCCAGATCCATGTTTGCAGCATTTATATTGAGCTTTGACATCAGCTGCTCCAGAATGATCCTTCTGCCGTCCTCATCCAGGCCGCCGACGGGGATGATGCAGTCGAACCTTCCGGGACGAAGCAGCGCGTCGTCCAGTAGGCGTATATGGTTGGTGGCACATATCAGCAATACCTTGTTGCAATGATTTTTCAATAAGGGGACCTGTTTTAAAAATTCATTGGTAATGGACTTGTCGATCCTGTTTGCCTGGTGCCTGCTGGTGGCCAGCTCCTCGAATTCGTCTATGAAAACCACGGCCTCGTCCAGCGTGCGCGCCTTTTCCATCACGGCGTGCAGATTGGTGCCTATCCTGTCCACTCCCTCCGCCATGAGCATGCTGGGCAGAATCTCTATATACCACCAGGACAGCGTGCCGGCGAGGGCTTTTGCGAAATGGGTTTTTCCGGTGCCGGGAGGCCCGAAAAAAATGATGGTCTTTGGCGGGGTCACGCCATGTTTCCTGGAAAGGCCCTCCTCTTTCAGGGGAAGGATTATTCTTCTTTGGACGAGCTGTTTCGGGGGCTCGGATTCGGAAATGGTGCTCCATATCGCCCCGCTGATCCTTTGCGCTCCCATGTCAGACAATATGTCTTTTCGTCTGTAATCCATATATTCCCGGAGAGCCTGATCCTGGTTTTCAAGAAAGTCGATGCACGCGGTCCTCAAGCCGGTGTCCCGGCCGAGTTTTTCAGACATCAGCCACTTGTGCTTCAGTATTTTTTGCCACAAGTCAGCCGCGATTTCGGGTTCGAATCTGGCTCCGCTGATCTCGAAGATTTTATTGGCGCATTCCGCTGGTGACAGTATCGCAGGCAGTGAATTTTTCATCAGTTATACCTCTCAAAAAACGGTTCCAAAACAAAAAATCAGGACAGAGCGGGTTCCGGGTTCGCCGATTGAGATAAATTGAAAAAAGTGCAGGAACCAGATGCTCTATCCCGATTCTTGTATGTACATCCCTGAACTAAAGGCTAGTAAAAAAGCCAGCCCCTGTCAACGTCGAATGCCTCACGGATTTTTATTTTCATATCATGTGAAGGCATAAAAAGAAACTATTGCAGAATTAGGCAAATGCGAAAATACGCGGAGCGAGTTTGATGGAAGATTTTTTCCGTTCGAAAGCCCCGTAAATACAGATTTTGTTTCCCTTCGACTCCACACCCAGCGCAGGAATACAGCAATGCCAAAATAGTATAATATCAGAAAGACAGGCGGGAACTGATACGGGGTCGAATGTGATTGTTGATACGATAGACAATTGGAATTTATATTTCACAAAGGAATCGCCACTCTATGCCGGGATGGGTTTTATAAGGAATTTCAGCGAAGCCGGGGCAGACGGTTGCTATGAAATCAGGGGACAGGAAATATATGCGATAGTTCAAAGCTACGACACCCAGCAGGCTGCCGGCAAGAAAATTGAAAGCCACAAGAAATTTATCGACATCCAGTATGTCCTGTCAGGTGGAGAG
>JAKAMR010000096.1 GCA_021812785.1 Nitrospirota bacterium | reverse complement strand
GCCTATGAACGTGGACTCCAGAAAAAAAGCCAGTGTGGCCTCAATGGCTAGGGGCGCGCCGAAGATGTCTCCGACATATCTGGAGTAAGCGGACCAATTCATGCCGAATTGGAATTCCATGGTAATGCCTGTCACCACCCCAAGGGCAAAATTGATGAGGAAGAGCTTTCCCCAGAATTTCGCCATCTTCAGAAAGGTTTCTTCCCCGGTAGCCACGTAGCGGGACTCCATCCAGGCTACAAGTATGGAGAGGCCAAGGGTGAGGGGGACAAAGATGAAATGGAACATGGCGGTGATCGCAAACTGCCATCTGCTCAGGGCCAAAGTGTCCATGAAAAGACACCTCCTTTCCTTCAAAGGGCAGCGTCCCGGCGGAGATAGAAAAGATCACTAAATCAGAAAGAGCGTTCTTTCAAAAAAGGAGTCGGAAAAGGAAAATAGCGCTGCATCTGTTGCCTGTATTCCCGCAGTTAAACGGGGATAAAAAACTGTCGGATAGTTATATCTTTTCAGGAATTTAAAACACCTGTCCTTAAAAAAAGGACTTTTTTTATGAAACGCCGGAGCTTGCCCTTTTCCTTCGGTATAAAGAGAGATGGATAAATATTGATCATGCCATCCTTGCCGGCTTCATAGGTTTTCTTGAATTGTTTGGTTGTCATCTGCTGAGCTTTAAATACAGCAAGTCTGCTTTTGCCATACTTATCCCGAAATACGTAAAAACAAAACCTTATTGGGAAACAAGAACGGTTCAATCAAAATATATAGCCAAACGGGAAGAATGTCAAAAGAAACAAGACGCGGGTTGCCAGGGCTGAAGGAAGTAAATGCGCAGGAAACCTCCTCCATGGTCAGGTACCTTTCCGGTGGTGTATTTCCAATAGACGGCGGGCACATGAATTGCCGGATCATCGCCTAAATTGCGCCTGATACGGTCCGCGTTCTGTCCCTCCCGCCTGTAATCCAGCTCCGTTTTGAAATAAACGGTGATATCGTCATTTTGACCGTCTCACCGGGCCTGGATGGATGATGAAGACTGATTTGACCGGCTGGCAAGTGACCTGGAACGAAGCACTTAAAGCTGTTTCAGCCCTTCAAGTGGACGCGCGGTGGAGTCTGCCAAATATCAACGAGCTTGAATCGCTGGTTGATTCAAGCGGGCATAATCCGGCCCTCCCAGGGCCGCATCCCTTTATGAAGTGAAAGAGGCCTACTGGCCGCCCACCACCTGTATGTTCGAGCCTGACTTGGCATGGGCCATTTACTTATACAAAGGGGCGGCCGGCGTTGGCTTGAAGCGGGGCCCTTATTTTCACGTCTGGACGGCCTGCGTCGCCTTTTGGACTTAAAAACGGGAGTATAAACGGGCATTTTTTGATGGTCCATTTACATCCTGCCGGTAAAGTTAAAAACTAAAGTATGATCTGCCTGAGTCCTTTACAAAAAATGGAAGGAGCGCAGGAGTAAAAATCATGACAGGATCCCAAAAGAAAGCCGAAGAAACCGCCGTTTATACCTGCCCTATGCACCCGGAAGTGAGAGAGCCGAAACCGGGCCCCTGCCCCAGGTGCGGAATGGCGCTCGAACCGGAAACCCCTCCGCCCGTTACTTCAAAAACTGAATGGACTTGCCCGATGCACCCGGAAATCGTCCGGGACGCCCCTGGCACCTGCCCTATCTGCGGCATGGCCCTGGAGCCCCGCACCCCCGCTCCCGCGGAAGAGGAAAACCCGGAACTGCGTTCCATGACGCGGCGGTTCTGGCTGAGCGTGGTCCTTACGGTGCCGCTTGTTATAATTGCGATGCAGGAGTATTTGCCTTTATCCATCAAGATAAACCCGGCCGTGCTTGACTGGACGGAGTTTGCCATCGCGTCTCCTGTTGTTCTTTGGGGGGGCTGGCCCTTTTTCGTACGGGGCTGGAAATCGGTAATAAACAGGAGCCCCAACATGTTCACGCTGATAGGGCTTGGCGTTTCTGTCTCCTATGTCTACAGCGTGGTCGCAGTGCTTTTCCCAGATATATTTCCGGCCTCTTTCCGCACCGGGGGCGGCCGGGTCGGGACATATTTCGAGGCCGCGGCAGTTATCACAACGCTCGTCCTCCTGGGGCAGGTGCTTGAACTCAGGGCACGCACGAAGACAGGCGCAGCCATAAGGGAACTGCTTGGGCTTGCTCCCAAAACGGCCCGCAAAGTGCTGCCGGACGGGACCGAAGAGGATGTCCCCCTGGACACGGTGCAGCCGGGGGACCTTCTTCGCATTCGTCCGGGAGAAAAGGTCCCTGTGGATGGGACCGTCGAGGAGGGGGCCAGCTCCATAGACGAGTCCATGATAACAGGCGAACCTATCCCGGTGGAAAAGAAAAAAGGCGACAGGGTGATAGGCGCAACCATAAACGGCTCCGGCACACTTCTTATGCGGGCTGAAAAAGTGGGTGCCGAGACCCTCCTTTCCCAGATCGTACGAATGGTATCAGACGCCCAGAGGAGCCGCGCGCCCATACAAAAGCTTGCCGATGTTGTCGCGGCGTATTTTGTTCAGGCGGTGGTGGGGATATCAATCCTGACCTTTATCATCTGGGCAATGTTCGGTCCGCAGCCCAGGATGGTCCTGGCACTGATAAACGCAGTCGCCGTGCTTATAATCGCCTGCCCGTGCGCCCTGGGGCTGGCGACCCCCGTGTCTATCATGGTGGCGACGGGGAAAGGGGCGACCGGCGGCGTCCTCTTCAAAAACGCTGAAGCGATAGAGGTTATGAAGAAAGTTGACACACTGGTGGTGGACAAAACCGGAACGCTTACCGAAGGGAAACCGAAACTGATCGAAGTCTTCCCTGCTCCTGGCTTTGACGAAACGGCGGTGCTTTACTGTGCCGCCTCAATAGAGAAGGGCAGCGAGCACCCGCTTGCGGCGGCAATCGTAAATGGAGCTGCGGAAAGGGGCGTTGTTGCAGGCAGCGTCTCGTCTTTCAATTCAATAGCCGGTAAAGGGGTCTCAGGCCAGGTGGATGGGAAAAACGTGATGCTTGGCAACCTGGCGATGATGACGTCTTCAGGGACCGATTTCGGGGCGCTTTCGGCAAAGGCCGAAGAGATGAGAAAGGGTGCCGAAACCGTGATGTTCCTGGCTGTCGGCGGCAAGGCAGCCGCCCTCATAGGGGTGGCCGACCCCATTAAAGAAACCACAAAGGGCGCGATAGACGAACTCCATGGGGAAAGCATACGCGTGGTGATGCTGACCGGGGACAACCGCATTACCGCCCAGGCGGTGGCCTCAAAGCTGGCCATAGACGAGGTCATCTCAGACGTCCTGCCGGACCAGAAGGCGGAGGTGGTCAAACGCCTTCAGGGCGAGGGCCGGATGGTGGCCATGGCCGGTGACGGCATTAACGACGCCCCAGCTTTGGCCCAGGCGCACGTGGGCATCGCCATGGGCACGGGCACCGACGTGGCAATGGAGAGCGCCGGGGTAACCCTTGTAAAAGGCGACCTGCGGGGAATAGTGCGCGCCATCCGTCTTAGCCGGGCTACGATGAAGAACATAAAGCAAAACCTTTTTTTCGCGTTCGTCTATAATTCCGTGGGCGTGCCTGTCGCGGCAGGCGTACTTTATCCTTTTTCCGGGATACTTTTAAGCCCCGTAATCGCCGCCGCGGCAATGAGCTTCAGCTCGGTCTCGGTCATCGGCAACGCCCTCAGGCTCCGCAGGGCAAGGATTTAAAAAAAGGAGCATCCGGGACTAGCGTTTCTTCCGAAAAGGCCAAAAACGCCGGGACAAGATTTGTCCGGTCAGCGGGGAGAAGATCGATCCCCAGTCAAAATAACTTATGCTGCTCCTATTTCCTGATCTGGAAGGAGATAACCCCTTTCAGTTCCGTAATGCTGAGGACCGTGCTTCCAAGCCTGCCAATTAGGGCTGGAATATCATTTTTTGAAGCGGGGTCCGTAGCAAGAATGTTCAATATCTCGCCGGTTTCCATTTCGTTAATGGCCAGTTTGGTTTTTATGGCCGGGGCCGGACACACCAGACCTTTCACATCAAGAATTTTTACTTTATCCATTTTCTCTCCTCGATTATTGTCAGAACTACTCCTGCTTCCATTAGCAATAGAAATGCCAGTGTCTTTCTCCCCTGCTTTTCAATTTGCTCAAATGTTAAAATGAAGAAGGTATTGGAATGAATACTCAAAAAGATCAGTTGGAAAGACAAAACCGCAAGCTTTCCATCCTTTATGACATCGCCCTTACTGTGGGCAAGTCCCTTGAATTAAAAGAGATACTCGATGACGTCCTAGAAAAGGTGCTTGCCTTTATGCGTGCCAAAAGCGGAGTTATCTATACTATCGATTACGAAACCCTGGATATGATACCGGTAACGTACCGGAACCTTTCTGACGAGCTTGTGACGGACCTGACCAAAAACAAGGTGAAATTGGGCGAATGCATGTGCGGCAACATCGCGCAGTTCGACCGCGAAGTTGTTATCCTGAAGGACGCCTCCGCGGACCCCCGTTTCACCAGGGAGAGCGCCCGGAAAGAAGGGATGGATTTTTATGCCGGGTTGCCCATAAAAGCGAAAGACAAGGTTGTGGGCGTGCTCTGCGTGATAAGCCATTTGCCTTATGATCTGGATGAAGACCTTCTGGATGTGCTCCGCGCGGCCACGCTGCCTATAGGGCTTTCGATAGAAAACTCATTGCTTTTTGAAACGGCCAGGAAGGAGGCAGATACTCTCAAGCACAAGGACTTCGAAGGTATCGTAGCCTCCAGTCGCAAGATGCTGGAGGTTTTGGCCCTTGTCAGGAAGATCATAAATGTGCCTTCAAGCATACTTATATCCGGAGAAAGCGGCACTGGAAAAGAGCTTATCGCACGGGCTGTGCATTTCAACAGCTTACGGAAGGGAAACCCGTTTCTCGCCATAAACTGCTCGGCTTTGCCCGAGAATCTCCTTGAATCCGAGATGTTCGGTTACGTGAAAGGGGCCTTTACCGGAGCCAACACTAACAAAAAAGGGCTGATTGAAGCGGCTGAGGGCGGCACTTTGTTCCTGGACGAGCTGGAGGCAATGAGCAAGGCCCTGCAGGTAAAACTGCTAAGGTTCATGCAGGACAGGACATTTTACAAAGTGGGAGATACGAAACCAGTTACGGTGGATGTGCGGATAATCGCGGCGACCAACCGCGAGCTTCAGGAGGAAGTCCGGGCCGGGCGGTTCAGAGAGGATCTGTATTATAGGCTCAACGTCATCAGGTTGGATCTGCCTGCTTTGAGGGGCAGGCGAGAGGACGTCCCGCCCCTTATCAAGTATTTCATCTCCAAGTTCAATAAAAAATTCTGTAAATCCGTTAAAAGGGCGTCAAAGGAAGCGCTATATGCGGCAATGAATTACGAATGGCCGGGAAACGTGAGAGAGCTTGAGAACGCGATAGAGCGGGCAATGGTGATGGCCGAGGCTGAAGAACTCAGGCTGGGCGATCTGCCTGCGGAGATAGCTGCCGCGAGCGCCTCGGGTCAGGATTTGTCCATGGACAAGGTTGAAAAGGAACATATCCTTAAAGTGCTCGATATCGCCGGTGGCAGCAGAAAAAAGGCGGCCGTTTTATTGAACCTCGATACTACAACCCTTTGGAGAAAGCTTAAACTATATTCAGACGGCAAAAAATGATTGCATTTTGCAATTATTTGCTTGCATAAATTTAAGCTGTTTTATAAGCAAATTTCCCTAAAATCTACTGATGTAAGCCGAAAATTGATTGCATTTTGCAATCAACCCTTTTTTAAAAAAAACTAAAAACAGCCTTTTTAAGGGAAAAAGTGTCTGGCAAGGATTTTGCCAGTATGCAATAAGAATCAAAAACCCAATAGGGGAGGTAGAGCAATGCCGGTAATAAACGGGCTGAACACTGATGAACTGGTCAAGGTTGTAGAGACGGTGAAACAGAAATGGGAAATGGGCAAGACGGTCTGGAAGGCATCAACCGACTGGAAGGGAGGCTTCCAGGTGCAGACATGCTCCAGGGAGTTCACCCTCAAGGTGGATGAGCCGGAGATGCTCTGCGGGACCAATATGGCCGCAAACCCGGTGGAGATGGTGCTTCAGGCCTATGGCGCATGCCTTACAATAGGTTTTGCGATGAATGCAGCGGTAAGAGGGATAAAGCTTGACGGGATACATATCGACCTGGAAGGAGAGATAGACCTTCCTGGATTCCTCGGGCTCGAGCCGCCGGAGAGCCTGCACATGGACAAGCTGCCAGGATACAAAACGGTTCGGGCGAATATAAGGATAGATTCCCCCGCAGATAAGAAGACCCTGCAGGAGCTCCATGACCACGTAATGAAGACCTCTCCCGTGGGCATCACCCTCTCCAGGCCGGTAAAACTGGAATCAAAGCTGGATATCTGACGTGCCAAAGATATTGAAGGCGCCTGATAAAGTTAAAGCACCGCCGGAGGAACTCTTCATAGTTCTCTGCGCTTCCGGCTTCGATTCCCCGGAACGCGTCCGTTCTGCGCTGATGTTTTCGACCCTTGCCGCGGCTGCCGAATACAGTACCGTGCTTTTCTGTGTCCAAGGTGCTGTCGATGTGCTGGTAAAAGGCGCAATTGAAAAGCATGAGTCTCCGAATTCTGCGTTGCCCAGCATCAGCCAGAGACTAAAAGAGGCAATCGATATGGGAGTAAGGATACAATGCTGTTCCCAGAGCATGGCCAACAGGAAACTGAATAAGGAGGATATGCTTGAAGGCGTGGAAATAGAAGGCGCGATGAGCTTGATAGAGCTTACAAGCCGGGCTAAAGGAAATCTTTGTTTTTAAAAGTTTCCAACCCCCTCCGGAGAGTCCTCTGGTTCCGTTAGAGGACTCTCCTTCTTTTTTTTAAAATGAGAGTCTTTATCGGTTCAAATGTTATAAACCGGTTAATGAGGGCGTTTGTCCCTGCTACAGTCCTCCTGGGCACTTATAAGATGCTCCAGAGAAGGGGTAAACAGCTGTGAAAGCGGCTGCGATTGCATGTCTTTTAGTTCTTCATGTGATGTGGCACACTGAGAAAAAAGCCCTGTTTACCCTACAATGTAAGAGCCATTAAGAAATAAGGCCGGGGTGGAGGGAGCTCAGCCTTATTAGATTACAATGCCTTTACTCTGGAGGGCACCATGAAGATTTTCCTCACGGTATTTTCAACACTGCTGGTCCTGATGATTCTTTTTTTGGGCTTCATTTTCTCCGGAATATACAATGTGGCCGCAGGCAAACCAGACGCCCCGGCAATAGTCTGGGTCTTGAAAACCGTCCGGAGAAACAGCATTCGCCCCAGGGCGGACAAGGTTGCGATCCCTGCCTACGTGAAGGACGTACCCGCCTACACCGGATTCAGCAGGTTTCACGAAACTTGCGAGCCGTGTCACGGCGCTCCGGGCGTGCAGCAAGCCGGCTTTGCGAAAGGTATGTATCCCCATCCACCTGACCTGATGAAATCAGTCAAAGACCTGTCAGTGAGACACATCTTCTGGGTGATCCGCAACGGGATAAAGACAACCGGGATGCCTTCATTTGAAAAAACCCTCACTGACAAGGAATTATGGTCGCTGGCAGTATCCGTAAAGCATCTGCCGGTCACTTCGCCCCGGGAATATGAAGAGGCGATAAAAAAATAAGAGGCTATTGCGTTTACCAGCACTATCTCCGGTCAGGCGAGGGTCGCATGTTTTGCCAGCTTCAATAAAATTCGGGCTGGGCTATTGCGGCTGCCGGGGAATTGGAATTTTGGGCAGGCCGGGTTTTCCGCCGCGGCCTGTACCTGTACCTTAACGCCTCTTTTTTCCGAAGCTCCAGACTTTTGGGGCCGAGTCTCTTTTTTGGCTCCGATGGGGAGGCATGGATTGACTGGCAGGCTCGGTGTCTGGGTGCGACGCAGGTTTTTCATAATCGAAGCCTTCCAGTAAACGCCTTTCAACCTTTTCTCCGAGCACGCGCTCTATGCTCCGCACCATGATCTCATCTTCCCGCGTCACGAAGGTAAAGGCGTCGCCGGTCCTTGAAGCACGGCCGGTGCGGCCGATCCTGTGCGTGTAGGCGTCCGTGGTGTCTGGCATGTCATAGTTGATGACATGAGAAATGCTTGATACGTCGATGCCGCGGGCTGCTATGTCGGTGGCTACTAGGATCTGATAGGTGCCTGTCTTGAACCCGTTGAGCGCCGCCTGCCTCCGGTTCTGGGAAAGGTTTCCCTGAAGCGACGCGCTCCGGTAGCCGGCCCTGAGGAGTTGGGCCGCAACCCGTTTGGCCCGGTGCTTGGTGCGCGTAAAGACCAGGACCGACCCCGTGCCGGTCTCGCGAAGCAGGTCAAGAAGAAGCGGCGTCTTCAGGTGCTGCCCGACGGGGTAGAGCGCATGGGCAACGGTATCGGCGGGTGCGGGATGGGCTTTCTGTATCGTGA
>JAKAMR010000095.1 GCA_021812785.1 Nitrospirota bacterium | reverse complement strand
AGGAGATGCTCACGATCCTTCCGTACCTCTGGCGGGACATTATCTTTACCGCCTCCCTGCTGCATAAAAACATGCTGCGCAGGTTCACGTTGATGACCAGGTCCCAGTCCTCGGGCTTCATCCTCATGAGGAGCCCGTCCCTGGTGATGCCCGCATTATTTATAAGGATGTCGAGCCTGCCCAGATCGTTTTTGACCGCCTCGAAGGTCTTCTCGACGTCCTGCTCCTTTGAGACATCAAGCCCGTAGGAGCAGGCATCAGCCCCCGTAGCCTTCATGGCATCGGCGGTGGCGGCGGCCTCCTGCGGGTTCAGGTCCCCCAGTGCCACTTTTGCGCCCCTTGCCGCAAGCTCTTCGGCGATGGCCCGCCCTATCCCCCTGGCCCCGCCGGTAACAAAAGCCACTTGTCCCTTCAGATCCATTAGACGAAAATTCCTCCCCTAAAAAATTAACTGTAGATTTTAACAGGAGAATGAAATATTTTTCCACAGTCCGCAAGCTTCAGGGCTTGACTTTTGGAATGATGCGCGATCAGGGAAGCGCCTGGCTCACGGGCATGAGAGTCATTCTGGCACGGAGAAAAATTGCTCAAGGGCTGCTTATAAAAAGATACGGAACGCTACTGAAGCCCTTTCAGCGGTTTTCGCGTGTCCCCGACGCGCATGGTAAATTTATGGGAATCCAGATATTCAAGATAGGGCAGGGCGTATTTCCTTGTGGTGCCAAGGACGTCCCTGAACTCGGAGACAGCCATCTCCGGTTTTTTGGCGAAAAACCCCTTAAGCAGGGCGATCATCTTCTGGAAAACGGAGACGGGCAGATAAAGGGTCTCGTTTATTCTTACGATTGCGCCTTCCTTGTCCATGAGCCGGAGCACGTCCGTAAGCCTTTTTTCGTCCAGGGCCAGCTTTTTTGCCAGCTCGCTTTTCTCCGGAGGCTGAAACCCGGCGGCCTCAAGTTCCCTGATTATCTTCCCCCTGAGCTGCTCGTCCTTGCCACTCAGGGCGGCCTGGAAAGAGGCCAGCCTCACGGAATCCTTCTCGGAGACAAGCTCGCGCACCAGGGGCAGCAGCCCGGAGAAGACCTTCTGGTCCGCCTTGAGCTCCGCCCTCAGCTCCTCTCTAGGTATGCCAGGCCGGAGCGGGTTTTTCCTGTGGAACTGACCGGCAATGTCCATGGCTGCCTGTCTGAAGGCCAGAAAGGTGTTTGCATGAACGAAGGCGCCCTCGCCGGCAGGCAGTATCGCCTTTTCTTTCTGAAGCTCATCAAGCGCCCTGCCTACCTCCTTTACCTCCGCCCGTATCCACCCCTCAAGCTCCGCCCTGCTTATGGACTTGAGCGCGGAGCTCAGGATCTTCCTGGAGAGCTTTTCCTTCAGTGAGCCCTTTTCGTATATCTCCAGGTCTTCAAGCCCCATGCCTTTTTTTCTGCGGACGGGCCTGGGGTCAAGGACCGAGCCTCCGCCCATTGTCTCAAGCGGCGAGAGGCGGCGGATAACGAACCTGTCCATTCCCTGGGCCACAACCGGGCCGGTGAGCCTCACCTGGGCGTAAGAGGACTCCCCGCCCTTAAGCTCCTGCCTGTCGTAGAGGACAACCCTGGCCACCTTCTCCGAGGTGCCCAGATGGAAATGCACCCTGGCGCCGCTTTTTATGACAGGCGCGCCGGGCAAAAGCTCTATTTTCACATCCATGGCGGTGACAGGCTGGAACCTGCCCGGGCTTACCACCACATCCCCCCGCTCAAGCTCGTCCTTTTCAACCCCTTGAAGGTTGAGGGCCACCCTCTGCCCCGCAAACGCCTCTTTTACGGGCTTGCCGTGGCTTTGAATGCCCCTTATCCTGGTCTCGATCCCCTTGGGCAGTATCTGGACCTGCTCCTCGGCGCGCACCGTGCCTGAAAGGGCTGTGCCGGTGACTACCGTGCCAAACCCCTTCAGCGTAAAAACCCGGTCAACCGGAAGCCTGAAAAGCCCCCCGGTCTGCTTCTCCTTCACTTCAAGGGCTATCTCTTTTATCTTTTCCTTTAAAAGGTCTATGTTCAGCCCGGACCTGGCGGAAACCGGTATTACCGGGGCCCCTTCAAGAAAGCTCCCCTTTACGAAATCCCTGGCCTCTCCGGCCACAAGCTCAAGCCAGTCCTTTTCAACCAGATCCGCCTTCGTAAGCGCCACCAGCCCCCTGCTTATCTTGAGGAGCTCGCAGATCTGCAGGTGCTCCCGGCTTTGGGGCATTATCCCCTCGTCCGCCGCGATCACTAGCAGCACGATGTCTATCCCCCCGGCCCCGGCCAGCATGTTCCTGATGAGCCTTTCATGCCCGGGAACATCGACAATGCCCACCGTCAGGCCGGCCCCGGGATAGTCCAGGTTGGCAAAACCAAGGTCTATGGTTATGCCCCTTTCCTTCTCTTCCTTCAGCCTGTCGGGGTCCGTGCCGGTAAGCGCCTTCACAAGCGTGCTTTTGCCGTGGTCTATGTGCCCTGCTGTCCCTAAAACCACATAGCGCATTTTCTTGGAGTAATTATAACCCGAAATACGGGGCCTTTTAGAAAAAGAGAGAAGATTTTATTCCTCACGGGAACCGAATGTAAGGAAGAACTGATTTTCCGCGGTTCGCTCGCTGCCCTTGGGGACAGGCCCGCCGCCAATTTTTTGATATAATCTGAATAGCTTAAAAAAACAGTAAAATCCAGCGCCAGGAGCCCCGCCATGAAAAAAAAGGCCTCAAAAAAAGCAAAAGAAAAAATTCCTTTTTCTTTCCTGCTTCTCATACCGGTCCTGCTCATGCTCGCATCGTGCGTAAGCATCTCCATCTCCCCGGAAACAAAGCCCCTAGAGGAAACACTGGTCGAGGGGCGGGGGCGCCCCAAGATACTGCTTCTGGACCTGGACGGGGTCATCTCCTTCAGCGGCAAAAGGGGGGGCATAGGGACCATGCCCCAGCCTTCCCCGGTCGCCTACTTCAAGGAGGCGCTGGTGAAGGCCCAGGCTGACAAAAACATCGCAGGCCTCATAATAAGGATCAATTCCCCGGGCGGCGGGGTCACGGCAAGCGACGTCATCTATCATGAGATAATGGCCTTCAAGAAAAAGAAGAAGGTGCCGGTGTACGCATATATAATGGATATCGGGGCGTCGGGGGGCTATTACGTGGCCCAGTCGGCCGACCGGATAATCGCAAGCCCCACGGCGCTTACCGGAAGCATAGGCGTCATAGCGATGAAGTTCGATATCGAGGGGCTCATGTCAAAGGTGGGCGTCCGGGAGGAAACCTACAAATCCGGAGCGGAAAAGGATTTCTGGTCGCCTTTCCGCCCGAGCACCCCCAAGGAAAAGGCGATGCTCCAGGGTATCATAAACAACCTTTTTAGCCGGTTCATAGAGGTCGTAGGCAAAAACAGGAAGAAAAACACCGGCCTTACAAGGCAGCAGCTCCTGGCGCTTGCCGACGGGCGCATCTTCACCGCGGACCAGGCGCTGAAGGCAGGGCTCATAGACCGGGAGGCATACCTGGATGACGCCATAGCCGGCATGAAAAAGCGTCTTGGGATAAAGGAGGCGCGGGTGGTGACATACGCGCGCCCATCGCAATACAAGCCCACCGTTTACTCGGCCGCAGGCCTCGGAGCCGCGGACGGGGGCCTGCTTTCGCTCTACACAGGCTCCATATGGCCCAAACCCGGGGTCAGATTCATGTACATCTGGAACCCGTAAGCCGCGCCCTGACCAGACTTACTAAACTTTGCGTTAACAAAGCCTCGCGGTTTGTCATTCCCGCATGTCTTAATCGGGAATCCAGCGGCTTTGCCTTTGATTTTAAAAACAAAAGTCCCTGGATTCCCGATTACTACCCCGGGAATGACAGCCTTAAGACAACGGCATAACCCTTGAAAAGCGCTTCCGCAACAGAATCTAATTAATTGGCTCTGCCTTCAAGCTCGCCGATGCTCTCCGCCGCCGCTTCCCGCACTGCCGGATGCTCATCGAGGGCGGCCAGCCTTAAACACGGGAGTGCCTTGCTTCCTATGAGCGACATCAGGTAGACGGCATCCGCGCGCACCGAGGGGTTTTGGTTTTCCAGCGCAGCTGAAATGGAAGGGATGAGGGCTTCGATCTCAGCCCTGTTTCCGGCAAGGAACGTCTCGACAAGCGCAACCGCGCCTATCCTTACCCTTTGCCTGTCATCGCCTATAAGGACAGGGATAAGCGAGAGCAGCCCCCTGTCTTTTTTTATCATGTCTATTATGTTTTCAAGAAAACCGGCGTCCATGTGGTCCGCCACCATCTTTTGAAAATCCTCATGCATGCAGATATGATAGCAAAAAACCCGCAGACGAAGGACATCTGCCGCTGATAGAACTTTTTTTGGGAAAATTTTTTGAGGAAATCCAGTTGCCCTTTCCATTTTCGTGAAATCCCTCACGGTTTTTAAAAAAATTTTTACGCGGGTGACATCTGTTACATTCTTTCCGGCCGGGACGTTGTTTAATTTAGAAACTCATTGACATAGAGGGCATCTGGCTTTTTGGCGCATCCCGCCAAAAAAATCAACTGGACTGGGGGCGGAAAGGGGAGACAAAACCATCCTGAGATCCAGCTTGGAGTATTAACGCTCGAAAAACGGGAAGGGAGTTTTTTATGAGAGGCTTCAGGTTTTTCGGATGGGCATTGGCCGCCGTTGCCATTGCCGGGCTTGCCGCCTGCGGCGGCTCCGGAAGCGGCACAGGCAGCTCCGGCACAGGCAGCACCGCAGGCGTGGTAAAGGACGGGACCAAATCGGGAAGCAAATCTGGTTCCGGGAGCATCAAGGGGACCGTGACCGACATATCAAGCGGCTCGCCGCTTTCAGGTGTTACCGTCAGCGACGGCGGGACCAACAGTACAAAGACGGACTCCAGCGGAAATTACACCCTTAATGAATCCTCCGGAAGCTATACTTTGAATGCCTCCGGCTCCGGCTATCTGCGCACATGGCAGACGGCCGCCGTGACTTCCGGTTCCGCAACCACGGTCAACTGGAAGCTGACTAAAGCGTACGGGAATCAGACCATTCCAGCCGCGAAGATGAGCTATGTAATTCTGGCCTGGAACGACCTTGGCATGCACTGCGACCAGGACGACTATTCGTACTGCATGATCCTGCCGCCATACAACACACTTCATGCCCAGGTGATAAAACGCGGGGGCGAAGGTGCAAGCGTTGTTACAAGCGGGATAACGGTGAGCTACACTTTTCCCAAAAAGACCGATACCGCCCTTCACACGAATTTCTGGCAGTATGCGGGCCAGTATGGGTGGCCCAATCTGCCGGTCAACACCGGCATAACGGGCACAAAGCTTTCAGGCAATATGGTTGTGGATTCAAACAACCTCGGGTATGTCGCAACGGGGATACCGCTTAGCCCGTATGACGATGACGGCACATGGGACCCTTACGGGACCGCTGTTATAACCGTAAAGGACTCAAGCGGGAACGTGCTTCAGACTACCAACGTTGTGGCCCCCGTCTCCACAGAGCTCATGTGCAGCAACTGCCATGCTTCCTCCAACGGAAGCCCGTTCCTGAACATCCTGCAGGACCACGATGCGCTGAACGGCACCACGCTTGCGTCCCAGCAGGCAAGCGGCATAGTGCATGCCTGCTCGGAATGCCATTCGGACAACGCCCTTGGAGCGGCCGGACAGCCTGGCGTTGAGAGCCTTTCCCTGGCGATACACAAGTTCCATGCGGACAAAATGACTTCCACATATGCCTTGCCCGGTGTGATTCTTGAAACGCCGGACTGCTACAACTGCCATCCCGGGCCAAAGACGCAGTGCCTGCGGGGCCAGATGTACAGGGCAGGCAAAGCGTGCCAGGACTGCCACGGTGACATGGCCAACGTGGCCCAGACGATCGAAAACGGACGGCAGCCATGGCTTCAGGAGCCTCAGTGCGGCACATGCCACGGCGCGGCACATGCGGAAAACGCAAACACGCTTTACAGGAACTCGGTCCTCCAGAACTCAAGCGAGGACGACATGAACGGCAAGCTGTACTGCGAGGCGTGCCACAACAGCACACACGCCGAGTACACTTCGTCCAATCCCGCCGACGCGGTGATACCTGAACAGGTGCAGGGTGATACATACTGGATATGGAGCTGCACGGTGTGCCATAACAGTGAGAACGGCTCTTCCATCCACAATGCGGGAAGCACAACCACAAGCACATCCGGCGGAGGCGACGGCAGCACGTCCACCAATTCTTACACGGGCGACAACTGACCCGTTTTATGAAGGCCTGCACGAGTGGGGGGGCTTATCCCCCTCACCGTGCCGGCACATTTACGGGACGGCAATTTGAAATGAACTTTATTTTATGCGGAGGTTTTTCGCCGTGAAAAAAATATGCGCGATATTGTCTTTGGCGCTTTTAACGGCTGCGCTCATGCCGCTTGGCGGCTGCCAGAGCGGAAGTGCCGCAAGTCCAAGGGCGCTTCTGGACAGATACTTCAGCTCGGCCGTCAGGCAGGACTATGGCGCCTCCTATGACTGCTATTACACCGCCTACAAGGCAAAGATAAACAGGGCGGCATATATAAGGCACCGGAAGCAGGACCCCTCAATACTGAAGGGATACAGGATAATTTCGGTCGCGCAGTCGGGGAACACTGCCAGGGCGCAGGTGCTTTTGGCCTTTGCCCCGTCAGGGCCCGTAAAGGCCAAGCCGGTTGACATAATGGTAACTGAAAACATGGTGAAGGAGAACGGTGACTGGAGGATAAAGGTCTGGTAGTGCCGGTCTTATCTTTTCCCAAGAAGAAGGAAGACAGCTATCGAAGACAGCATGGAAACAGCCCCCAGCAATCCGTAACTGGTAGTGGGCAGGATATGGGCGTTTAAAAAGTTTGCCGCCGGACCTGAAAGAAGTATTCCAGAGTAGATGGCGAAATTTACGGCCGCAAGCACCGTCCCCCTGGTTGCGCCCGCGGCGCGTACCTGGATGAAGCTTTTGCACGCCACAAGGAGCATGCCTCCGCCGGCCCCGGCCGCAAAGAAAAGGGCGAACAGCGCACGCATCCGCCATGTGGCAGGCAGCAGCGGGACGGCAGCAACAAGCCCCATGGAAACCGCCATGAACCCAGTGGCAAACCAAAGCACGCGGTGCCAGCGCGGGCCCGTTGCCAGTTGGCTGCTTGCGAACCCTCCTGCCCCAAACCCCGCAAGCTCGGCAACTATCATGAGCCCTGTCACCGTCTCTCCGGCGTGCAATTGCCAAAGGCCCATCTGGTTTGTGACCTGCAGCTGGAGCGAGCCAAGCGTGTAGGCCAGAACGTTGACCGCAACCGTTATGGCCAGGAGCCTGTCAAATGTCAGTGTGTATAGCGCCTTCAGCGTGTCAACCGGGCCCTGCCAAGGGAACGCCTTCCCTTCGTAGGCGGGTGGGAAAGCGGGTACGCCCAGGCTTGAGAGAAAGCCTGCGACCGTTGTACCTATGGCTATGAACATCACCAGCTGTCTTCCGTGCGGCGCTCCGCTCCACAGGCCGCCTTTCCAGCCGAGCGCGAATCCGGCTCCGGCCACGCCGGCCAGTATGGCGGAGAGCACCAGCACTGTCATTATGGCATTTGCCTTTGTTACGCGTTCCGGGGGGAAAAGCTCCGGGATGGTGCCGTTCATCGCGGGACTGGAGATTACGCTTTGCGTGGCCATAAGGCTTGCCATTATGAACATGAGCGTCCAATTGCCGGTATAGAGGCCCCATGCCCCAAGCGACATGGCGAAGACCTCGAAGAGTTTGACGCCAATTATTACGCGTCCCTTCGGGAACCGGTCGGCCAGCCAGCCCGCGGGTGCGGCAAAAAGGATGAAGGGCAGGGTGAACACCATGGTGCCATATCCCTGAAGATATCCCTTGCCTGCCTCGATGGCCACCAGCATCGCGGCTTCCTTGAAAAAGTTCTCGTTGAAGGAGCCCAAAGCGCTTGTGGCCACCATCGCCGTGAACCTGGGCCAGGTGCGCCGGCCTGCCGCGCCCTCAGGCCTCATCAAATGTAAAAAAACCTTTCTGATGGCAAAACCAGCCATGTGGCATAATTGAGAATTCTACCAGAAAAAGCCCTTGCCGTTTTTTTGACAGTACAGGTCCCGTTTCTCTATACTTTTTAAGATGAACCCGAAGATAGAACTTCTAAAGATATGCATAGCGGTCGAAAATACGGTAAGCGAGATCTACGACCTTTTTGCTGCAAGGTTTCCGGAACAGGAGGAATTCTGGAGGGGGCTTGCAACCGAGGAGAGGGGACATGCCAGGCAGTTTGTTGTAGCCAGCAGCCTGAAAGGCTCGGCCGCGCTACCTTCCTCGATGCAGTCGGCCCAGGATGCCCTGGAGTATGTCAGGAAGGTAAAAAGGGAGATCCTTGAAAATGCCGGTCTGCAACCGGAAGACGCCTTAAAGATGGCCATCTTCATTGA
>JAKAMR010000094.1 GCA_021812785.1 Nitrospirota bacterium | reverse complement strand
CAAGCATGCCCATTGAGGTCCAGATCAGTTTTGAAACCGTTGCGGTTTGTCCTGCGGCAAGGTTTTCAGCAACAAACTTGGTCGTTGCCCGCCCCACCCCCATATCGAAAAGACCGAAGTACCCGACCACCATCCAGGCCAGGGAGAGGACACCGAAGCGGGGCGCGCCAAGCGCCCTTATAATCACGGGGATGGCCAGAAAGGCCGCAATCATGGGAATGACCTGGCCCAGCAGGTTGTAGATGGTATTTTTTGCAAGCAGGCGCCCGCGTATGGCCCGGTCCCCGGCCATCCGCGTTTCCCGAGGCGCAGCTTCCCGCCCTTTAATTTCCAATCCGCCCTCTTGCTCCCGCAGGAAACGCGCTGGCCACATCCTCGAAAGGGTCGTAGCCTCCCGCCCAGGCGCTGTAGACCCATACATACCGGTAGGAAGCCATCAGTTCCTTTACCAGCGGTTCAAAATCCTCGATGCCTGCTATCTTCGAAGTCCCGCACTTGCGCAGCCTCATCCAGCCGGTCTTCTCCCGCCTGCTCATCCATGGAGCGGCCGTCCCCCCAAGCCGCAGGTTGGGGTATGCCTTTAGCAGGGGGGCATAATCCATTTGCCTGCGCCTTATGTGCTCCCGCAGGTCCTGAATGTTTTGCGGGCAGTAGCCAACCGTTATCTCCCCGCCGCTTACCAAAATTATCCCGGAGCGGGTGCTTTTTGCGCGCTCAAGAAGGCCTTGCACTATGTAGGTGAAAGACCTCATGTACTGCCTGCCGCCCGTGGGGACGCGCCTTGTCCTTGTGAGCCCGGTCGCAAGAAACCATATCGTGCACCCCGGGTATTTCTGATTTGCGATATCGCACATCCGTGCCCCGATGGCCTCAAGCCCCCGCTCCACTTCCGCTTCGGGTCTGCCAATACGCCCGGCAAGCACACGGATATCCTCAAATTCGTAATCATTGTAAAACTCTGGATCAATTACGATGCCCGGAGACCCAAGCGATCTTGCTATGGACAGGGCCATTCCCATCCTTTCAAAAAAGTCACCTAGCGCACCGTCTTCATTGTATATGTCCATGCCTTTTATCCGTCTGAAAGCGGGCGCGCCTGAAAGTGGCGAATGGTTTTTGTCGCCCGCCCTGCTTCCAAGAAACCTGTTAAAAAAAAGCCACGGCCATACCTGTTTGCGCGACCTCCGCCTGAAAAGCTTTACCGGGCCGTCAAAGTCCTCCATGCTGTGCCGCGCAGTGTCGTACTGGCCTGTCAGCCGGATCGCCACCCCGTCATATGGGGTCCTGTTTACGGCCTCCAATTTGGAGAGGCCAAAACCGTTCATCGGTCCTGCCGAGAAACTGACCAGAAGCAGATAGGGAAGCAGGTGGGAAAATAATTTCATTTATTTTTTATCTCCATCTGATCCCCCTGAAGATCGTGTTTCTGTTTATCCTTTCCTTGTAGTTCGCAACCAGGCGGAACATATCATCGAGGACCTCCCCGGTCAGATAATGGGGTTTCAGGCCCAGATCCGTTAACCCGGTAAACTTGGGGTTATAATAATGCTCCTCCTGCTCCACACGCGGGTTTTCCACATGCTCTGTTTTGACCCCGTACCCAAGCTTGTTCCCCGTTTCTTCCACCATAAGGGCCAGCTCGTTTACCGAAAAGGTCTCGGTCATCTGGTTGAATATCCTTAGCTCCCCGGGGCCAGGCGGGCACATGGAAGAAAGATATACACACTGCAAGGTGTCTTTGATATTGATGTACCCCCTTACCTGCCCGCCTTTCCCATAAACCGTCAGAGGGTGCCCGGCTACGGCCTGGACGACAAACCGGTTCAAAACCGTGCCAAAGACCTCATCGTAGTTGAAATTGGGCATGAGATCAGGGAACATGCCGTCCTCTTCCGTAGATATGCCGTAAACCGGGCCCTGCATCAGGTCTGTAACGGACAGCCCCCAGGTCCTGGCAAAAAACCATAGAAGGTCGGTGTCCTGTATCTTCGAGGTGTGATAGATGGAGCCGGCCTGCCTGGGGAAAAGGAACTTGTCCTTTCTCCCCTTGTGCTCTATCTCAAGCCACCCCTCTTCTATGTCTATGCCGGGCGTCCCGTACTCGCCCATAGTCCCCAGCTTTACAATATGGCAGGCCGCGCCCGTCTCCTTGACCGCATAGGCCAGGTTAAGCGTGCCCACAAGATTGTTCTGCAAGGTGAAGGCCGCGGCGTTCCTGTGCATCATGGAATAGGCGGCGGAAGGCTGCTCCGCATAATGTATCACCACCTCCGGGCGGCATCTGCCGAACACCGAAAGGAGAAATTCATAATCTGTAATGTCTCCGGTGAGCACCCGTATGGCATTGCCGCCCGTTTCCTTCCATATTTTTGCCCTCCGGAGGAGCCCAGGGGTCGGGATGAGCGGCGGACAGCCCAGTTTTTTTGACGCGTTGCGCCTGAAATAGTTGTCCACAGCGGTGACCTCGTGCCCCCTGGCGGAAAAATGCATGCACGTGGCCCACCCGAGATAGCCGTCCGCCCCCAGGACCAGGACCCTCATGCCACACCCTCCGCCGGTTCAGCCATGCTCTTCCGCCCCGCCCATGCGCTCTCAAGCAGTCCGTTTTTAAGCAGGTATTCCCTGAGCTCGCCCTTCCCGATGGGCGTCTCCCTGGCGGACACATAGGATTTTTCAAGGCTTGTGGAGACAACGCCGGAGTATGAGTAATCGATAGACTGGTATATGGATTTGAAGGCCGGGGTTATGACAAACATGTCTTCAAGCTCCATGGAACGGGACACTTCCTCGTCGCTCATCAGCTCCTCGTAGAGCTTTTCTCCGGGTTTTGCCCCGATCTCGACAGTCATGATGTCCGAAGGCTTCCGCCCGAACACCGGGGCCATCGTCTCGATCAGCACCTCCGCCAGATCAGATATCCTTGCCACGGGCATCTTGGTGACAAATACCTCACCGCCCCTTGCCAGGGTTAGCGCCTTGAGCACAAGGCTTGCCGACTCACTTATGCTCATGATGAAACGGGTCATCCGTTTGTCCGTAAGGGTAACCGGGCCGCCCTTTCTTATCTGGCTGATGAACAGGGGTACCACCGAGCCCCTGGAGCCTATGACATTTCCAAAACGGGAGCTGCTGAATATGGTGCCGTTGCCGTTTTTAAGCGCGTTGGCGGCGGTGATCAGGCGCTCTCCCATCAGCTTGGACGTGCCCATTACGTTTGTCGGGTTCACCGCCTTGTCACTGCTTGTGAAAAGGACGCGGCTGACACCCGCCGCCTTCGCCGACCTGATGATGTTCTCAACGCCGAAGATGTTCGTCTGGGCCACGTCGAAAGGGTTGTACTCGGAAAGGATGACGTGCTTGAAAGCCGCGCAGTGGATTATCATGTCCAGCCCCTCGGAGAGTTTCTTCAGTTTCCCGGGGTCCCGGACGTCCCCCAGAAAACAGAAGGTGTTTCTGCCTTTGAACCGCTCCATAAGGAAAAAAAGCGCGGACTCATTGTTGTCCATCAGTCTCAGCTCAGACGGCCCGAAGGCATAAAGCTGGCTCACTATCTCGCTGCCTACCGTGCCCGCCGCCCCTGTTACGAGGATCTTTTTCCCTGCGTAGAATTCCTTCAAAGCGCTTTCACCCCCGGAAAGGCATCCCTTTTTTCCCCCGGTTCCAAGCCGTCCTGAGCCCGGTCTTTACAGAGGGCCCCCTCCCTCAGGAAATATTCGAGTGTCTTTTCAAGCCCTGCGCCGGTGCCGCAAAGCGGCTCAAACCCAAGCATCCGTCTGGCCTTGGAGATATCAGAAAAATTCCTTTTCACGTCCCCCTGTCTTGGCTTGCCAAAAAATATGCCAACCTTTCTGCCCGTCTTTTTTTCAACCAGGGCCTTTATTCTTGCGGCCATCTCGTTTATCGTGGTCTCCCGGTGGGTCGCTATCTGGAAGACCTCGCCCCCCAGGCAGGACTGCCCGGCAAGCGTTACGGCCCTCAGGATATCCTCTATGTAGATAAAGTCCCGCGTCTGGCTGCCGTCCCCGAATATCTCAAGCGGCTCGCCTTCCAGGGCCCTCTTCATGAACCTTGCGACAACGCTGTCTTTGTGCCGGCAGCCGGGGCCGTACACGTTCCCGAAACGCAGCGATATGGTGGGCAGGCCGTACGAACGCCAGTAGGCCTGGCAATAGGCCTCGCCGGCAAGCTTGCTGGCCCCGTACGGAGAGACCGGCCTGGGGACCTTGTTCTCATGTATGGGCGGCAGCACTTCCCCTGCCGGAGCGCCCGAAGAGGCAAAGATGAATTTTTTAACGCCCGCATGCCTTGAGGCCTCAAGCATGTTCAGGGTGCCTGTTACGTTTGCCTCCATGTCCGCCCTGGGGTCCTCCACAGACTTGGAAACGCCTGTGTTTGCAGCAAGGTGCACCACGGTGTCCACCCCTTCAACGCTTTCCACACAGGCGCCATAGTCCCTGATGTCCCCTATGGAGACAGATATATTTTTCAGAGGGTCTCCCATTGCGCAGTTAAAGCGGATTGTGGAGACCATTTCGCTTACTGAACCGGGTTTGAGGTTGTCCAGCACCCTGATCCTTATTCCCCTGTGATTTTTAAGCAGATAAGCCACGAGATTTGAACCTATGAACCCGCATCCGCCGGTAATGAGCCACGCGCCTTTCACCTAAGACCGGCCTCCTTTTTCAGGCATGCTACCGCCCCGGCCACAGTTTTTGTTTTTGGCCGCAGTATGGGGATTTTTTACAGTACTCAACACTGCCAAAAAAGATTTTCCTCAAACAACCTAAAGTTGTATTCCAGTATAAATAGGCGGTTGAGTGATGTCAAGAGGGAATTTCAGTATTTTTTATAACTGCGATTGAAATTTCAGATAACCGGGATGAAAAAAACGCTCAGACCGGCTTAAAAGCCGGAGAGACCGGCCAAAGGCACGCCGTTCAATATGCTTCGGGGGTTCAGGATGAAGAGGTCTCTTGCGAGTGAGCTTCCAAACTTTGACACAACCTCCGCGTGCGCATCTGAAAGTACCGGAGGGCGCCGCCTGGTATCGTGGGCGTCCGAGGCGACGGCATGGACCATGCCCTTTTTCATCATTCTGAAACTGGCCTTCCGGACTGCGGCCCCAAACTTGCCGGTTATGCTGCCAGCGGTGATCTGGCACACCGCTCCGGCATTTATGAGCTTCCGGAGGATGGAGATGTCCTGGAGTATGGCAAGGTTCCTTTCCGGGTGGGTTATCACCGGCGTGATCCCGTCCATCCTTAGTCCGGATATCATTTTTCCGATCTCGGCCAGCGGCGGCAGCACATAATCCGGAAGCTCCAGAAGAAGATAATTCTTGTCGTTAATGAGGGGCAAACCGCCCATGCGCACATCATCTATCAGGCTCCGGGAGATGTATATGTCCGCCCCTGGATATAACGCGACCCCATTTTCTTCCGCTCCGCCGTTCAGGCCCGCAATGGCCTGCACTATGGTTTGCCTTGAGTTCTCGAAGACCCCGCTTTTTATATGCGGGGTGGCCACTATGGCCTCTATGCCGTCATGCCTGGCTATCCTGAGCATCTCAAGGGTCTGGGACGTGTCCCGGGCCCCGTCGTCAAGCCCGGGCAGAATGTGGCAATGTATGTCAACGAAACCTTCTCCCACGTTCTCCCGCCCCGCATCCTGCCGCCCCTATCCCACTGGCGGCATCACCCGCCCTTTGCCTCCGCCCCCCAGCCGCGATGCGGCAAACCCGGCGAAAGCGGCAAAAGTGATGCTGTTTGATGGAATGTGCAGATTAAAGTCCACAAAGCTGTGGACAAGCATATAAGCCACTGACGACAGAAGCCCGGCCGTAAGAAAGGACGGCCTGCGCCGCACGTAATAATTATATACGCCCCTGGCAAACGACGCAAAAAAAAGAGCCGCAAGCAAGAGCCCGGAGATGCCCGTTTCCACAGCCAGGTTGATGTAATCGTTGTGGGCGAAATCGAAGGTCTTCTGCAGGTCCGGATTGTACAGCGGGAATATCTCCTTGAAGGTGCCAAGGCCGGAGCCGAACCATTTGAAGTCCCAAGCCGCCCGCATCGCCGCCTTCCATACCTTGAGCCTTGTGCCAAAGGTGAGCCCGCCAGCCTCGAACCTGGCAACAAGCGGCGAGACCCCAGCATAAAGGACATAAAACAGCATTGGGACCGCGAAAATGCAGGCGTAATAAACAATTCTCTTGCCAGGCCGACGCTTGCGCGCTCCGTCTGCCGGCAGAAAAACAAAAACAAGCATCGAGGCAAAAAAGCTAGCTACCCCGCCCCTCGAAAGAGAATAGAAAAGACCGGCGGCCATCACCGCTGTCACCACGGCATAAAGCAGGGTCTTCCCGGGCCTCCTGGCCTCAAGCGCAAGCGCAAGCCCGGGGGGTATCAGCATTCCCATGAACCCGGCGAAATGGTTCCGGTTGACAAACGGCCCGAAGGGATGCCCCGTGTCCCTCACCGCCCGGAGCCAGTAGATCCTGCCGTCCCACGCAGATTTCTGAATGACCGCGAAGACGACAAGGCCAAAACCGAAAAACGAAAGGGCTGAAAGGGCGCGCTTAAGCGCCCTCCTGTCCCTGCCCGCCCGCTCCGCGATAATGAAAACCATCGCGCAGACCCCAAGCCAGATGAGCGCCCCCGTGCCCTCATGGCCATCCATGCTAAGGCTGTGCCATGCCCTGGGGCCAAGCGACAGGCTTTTTAAAAACCCATATTCCCTTTTCGAAAAAAAGGCGACTACGGAAACTGGAAGCGGCACCAGGCACAAAAGCCCCAAAACAAAAAAACCGGCGGCCCAGATGCCCATCCAGCCACGCCAGGAAATGAGAAATATCCTTGCAAGCGGCTCGCCCTTCCCGTTCTGCGAGCCAGGCATCTGCTGCCCGCAGGCATAGCGCCAGAACCCCGGGTCGCGGGCCCTTACATTGAAGTATATCGTCACGGCCGCTCCGGCCAGTCCGGAAGCCCAGGGCTCGACGGAGCCAAAAAGCAGCACTGAAAACATTATCGTGCAGGCCAGAAAAAGGGCGTCGGTCATCAGGGTTTTTTTGCTTTTTTCATTCCGGCCTTTTCCCTGGCACAGGGCAAAAAACGCCCGCAGGCGGAGACCCTCACGTTGTCTATCCACAGATCGCTACGGTCCGTCCGGTCCAGCTTCAGGGGCCCGTCCCTTGCAATTCCAGCCTTGAGCAGCCTGCAGCCCCTTGGGGCCTGGAAGGCTACCGAAAGCTCACGCCACCTTCCAGTGCCCCTCAGTTGGGGCGAACGCGCATAATATCCACGGCAGGCCTGGCTCCAGACCTCAAGACGGATACCGCTTGCCGTTACAACGTTTTTTGTCCTTATGTCCGCCTTCAGTTCATAAGAGCGAGCCGGGGCCACAATGATGTATTGCCATAACAGAAACCCCTGCCCTCTGTGCCCGTTAAACCGGACATGCAGACTCCTTTTCCCCTCCGTCCGCCTGCTTCCGTCATATGAAAGGGTAAAACCGGGCCCGTCCTGCGCCACCCAGCCAAAGCACGCATCAGCCCTTTTCCCGAGGGGACGCTCGAACCCTCCGTTTGCCATGGCAGGCCCGGAGCCGCAATCGCCCCCGCCCGGCAAATGGCGCCAGAAATCCAGGGCCTCATCAATGCGCCCCTGGGCCAAAAGCAGCCTGCAGAGGGCGGCCTTGCGGTCCAGGCCAACAAGCCCGTGAGAAAACCTCAAGAAAGAAAGGGCGGAGTCCGCCATGTCGCTTCCAAGCAAATAATCAATATAACCGTTATAGGCCACGGAGGTGCGCGGCAGGACCTTTTCCGCCATATAGCCTTGAGGGGTGTTCAAAAGAAGAAAGAGGCCCGATACGCCGGCCACGGCACCAGGCCTTAGCTCGATGCACCGCTTGAAGTCCGCAGCCGCCCTGTCTTCCTCTCCGTCCTCCAGCCTGAATATGCCTATGTCCCACAGGTCCTGCCCGTATGTCCCCCTCAACTCTTCGTATCTGGAAATGGCTGCCCCGGCATCCCGATGCCTGCCCGAAAGTCGGCAGGCCAGGGCCATCTGGTACCATGCCCGGGCATAAAGGGGGTCTCGGAGGACCGCAAGTCTGTAAAGGCCTATCGCCCTGTCCGGCTCCGGTCTTTTAAGGCTGTATTGTCCTTTGAGGGCAAGGTTGTAGCACACCCTGGCATCGCCGGGAGAAGTAAAAGAGGCTATCTTGAGGGCAAGGCTGTTACCTGACCTGCACGCCATGTCCGCCATGGCGTCCGCGCCAAGCCTGTAAATAATGAAAAGGCCGGCAAGATGGACAAATGCCAGAAAGGCCCTGCTACGCCTCATGCCTGCCCGTCATCGCGCGAATATGGCGAATAGTAGGAATAATATCCGTACTTCATGCCATTTCCCCTGACGCCGTTTATGACCAGGCCAAGCACCTTTGCATTCACGTATTCCAGCACTTTTTTTGCCTCCTTGAGCGAGTCCCTTGTCGTCCGGCCGCTCTGGGCCACCGCTATTACCCCGTCCACGAAACTGCCCAGGCAGACCGAATCCGCCATTCCAAGGACGGGTGCCGAGTCTATTATCACGAAATTGTA
>JAKAMR010000093.1 GCA_021812785.1 Nitrospirota bacterium | reverse complement strand
CTGTTGTAGGATACGGAGGTGACAAAGCCGGTTATGGAGGTGACCTGGTTGTTGCCGTTGTAGCCGTAGGTGACGGACCTGCCGCTTGTGCAGTCCACGATGGCGGTTTTCGAGGGATGTTTTTTGGCTGTTTTTACAAAACGATGATGCAGAAGCATTTTTTATTTTTTTATTTTTCCCCGTTATGTCCGCCGCGAATGCGGGCCCGCCGGGAAGCCTTTCATTTTTCTTTTTTCCCTTTCCGGGGTCCCGGACAAAACAGAAGATTATAGCACAGGCATTGACACGGGGGCGCTAATCTGATGCAATTTGATTAGGCGCTGCCCGCTGCGCGGAAAAGAAAAAAAAACAAAAGAAGCTGAATGCACATGTGGAAGGAGGCCCTCCCTATGCCAGAGGAAAAAAGCGGCAGGCTCCGGCGGGCGGTTTTTGCCGGCGGGTGTTTCTGGTGCATGGAGCACGCCTTTGACCAGGTCCGCGGGGTGGTCTCCGTTACGCCAGGCTATACTGGAGGACACAAAAAAGACCCCACCTACGACGAGGTTTCATCCGGGCAGACCGGGCATGCCGAGGCGGTCCTCGTTGTCTACGACCCGGGAGTTGTGGATTACGAAAAGCTCCTTGACGTCTTTTGGCGGAACATAGACCCCACGGTCAGGGACCGCCAGTTCTGCGACGTGGGGAACCAGTACAGGACGGCGGTTTTTTATTCCGGCGATGAGCAGCGCCGCCTGGCGGTGGAGTCCCTCAGGCGCCTGCAGGAGTCAGGGAGGCTGAAAGGGCCGGTTGCCACCGGGATAGTCCCGGCCGGAGAGTTTTACCCCGCCGAAGAATATCACCGGAAGTATTACAGGAAAAACCCCAATCTCTACGGTGCGTACCGCGCACAGTGCGGCCGCGACCGGCGCCTGAGGGAGCTTTGGGGCGATGAGGCTGAAGCCTGAAAGGAAAGCGGCACTTATGGAGCCAAAAAATAAAAGAAAGACCTGGATGGCCGCATTGGCCCTCTTCGTGATAACGGCCTGCCTTGCGGCGCCCGCCCCTGCAAAAGGGCAATACACCGGCGGCCCCGTCCGGCAGAAACTGTTTACGAAGCATTTTAACGGCAGCCTGTTCAAGATCACAAAATATGCCCTCTACAGCGTTGAAGTGCTGCTAAATGACAAGGAGTATCCAATAGGCAAGGACACCATCGGCATCATAATCCACAGCGATAAGGACGAGGACGTAAAAGGGGCGGCGCTGTCCATAACGTACAGGAACGTGGATACCGGCCGGTCCATCCGTCCCGCCGCGATAGTGGACAAAAAAAACGGGCTTTACATCGTCTCCGGCCTGGACCATCTTTCCCGGCCCGGGCGCTGGCAGCTTGGCATAACCGTGAACAAGAACGGCGTTAAGGACAGCGCGAACTTCGAGCTGCCCGGAGCGTTCAAAAAACTTTATCCAAAAGGCAGGTATGCCCCGTAAGGGGCGCTGCAAAGGAGGGACCCATAATGGAATACGCACTCATTGGGGACACCGGAATAAAGGCCACGCGTGTCTGCATCGGCACCTGGGCGATAGGCGGATGGATGTGGGGAGGCTCCGATGAGAGTGAGGCTGTAGCGGCCATCCAGGCCGGGCTGAAAAAGGGCCTGAACATAATAGATACCGCGCCCGCCTACGGTTTCGGCCTTTCGGAGGAAACGGTCGGCAAGGCCATCTCCGCCTTCGACCGGCAGAGCGTCTACATATCCACGAAGGCGGGCATCGAGTGGAAGGAGGGCCGCGTCTTCAGAAATTCCTCCCCTGAAAGGATCAGGCAGGAGATAGAGGATTCCCTCCGGAGGCTCAGGACCGGCTATGTGGACATCTACCATGTGCACTGGCCGGACCCGCTAGTCCCCGTGGAGGAAACCGCCGGGGCGATGGACATCCTTTTCAGCCAGGGAAAGGTCAGGGCCATCGGAGTAAGCAACTTCAGCGTGGAGCAGATGGAGAGGTTCCGGCAGGTGGCGCCTCTGCACGTCTGCCAGCCACCCTACAACCTGTTTGAGCGCGGCATCGAAAAAGACGTCCTTCCTTATTGCAGGGAAAACGGCATCCCGGTGATGGCCTACGGGGCGCTTTGCCGCGGCCTTCTTTCAGGCAGTATGAGGCCGGACAGCGTCTTTTCAGACGGCGACTTGAGGAGAATAGACCCGAAATTCCAGCAGCCGCTTTTCGGCAGATACCTCAAGGCGGTGGACGAGCTTGCCCATTTTGCCAGGACGCGGTACCAGAAAACGGTGCTGGAGCTGGCGGTCCGGTGGGTGCTTGACCAGGGGGTCGATGTCGCCCTCTGGGGCGTGCGCAACCCCGGGCAGCTGGAGCCTGTGGAAGGCACTATGGGCTGGAGCATCGATGAGGACGCAAAAAGGGCCATAGATGATATCATCCGCAGAAACATACCCGCACCGGTGGGGCCGGAGTTCATGGCCCCTCCACTCAGGCAGCAGGAGGCGAAGGTCTGATGGTCAAAAAGAAAAAAGCCGCTGGGGAGATATCCTGAGCACGGGCTTTATTGTCCTGCCGCTTTTTGCGTCGCGGACGGCCCGGTTGATGTCCCGGAATTCATAGGTCCTTATGAGCCTGTCAAACGGAAACATCCCTTTCCGGTACAGCCTTATAAGCCTGGGGATGAACCTCTGCGGCACGGAATCGCCCTGTATGATGTCCAGGATCTTTCGCCCCCCTGGCAGCTCCCTCACGCCTTCCCCAGGGGCGGCGATAAGCGCCAGAGTGCCGCCAGGCCTCAAAACCTCCGCGGCGGTCCTGTAAATGCCCGGGGCCCCGGTTGTCTCAAGCGCGTAATCGACCCCTCCGCCCGCGATGTCCCTGAACCTGGAGACGATGTCTCCCCTCCGGCTGTCTATAGCGTGTGTCGCACCAAGCTCAAGGGCCAGCCTGAGCCTTGAAGGGTTCTTGTCCACGCCGATAATGGGATTTGCTCCGGCAATGCGCGCCGCCATCACCGCCGAAAGGCCTACCGCCCCGGTCCCAAAAACGGCAACCGGCTGCCCCCTCCGCACGGAAAGCGAGTTCATTACAGTTCCAGCCCCGGTCTGGACCCCGCAGCCAAGGGGGGCAAGGATCTCAAGCGGGAGGTCTTTTGGCACCCTGACCATGTTGCGCCTTGTGGCCAGCGCGAAGGTGGCAAACGAGGACTGGCCGAAAAAATGACCCAGCACACCGCTTCGTTTGAAGGCGCTGGTGCCGTCTGCTCGCGCGAAACCGAAATTCAGCTCCCACAGGCGCTCGCATCCGGAGGGATGCCCCCTCCGGCATTCCGCGCACAGGCCGCAGGACTGAAACGAAAGCACCACATGGTCTCCCGGCCTGAAAGAACCCCTTAGCGCACTGCCCGCAAATTCAACTATGCCCGCCCCCTCATGCCCAAGCACCGCGTCCCGTGCGCTTTCCATGAAGTCTATATCCGTGTGGCAGATGCCGCTTGCCACGATGCGCACAAGGGCCTCATCGTCCCTTGGGGCTTCAAGCGCGATGGTTTCCATCCTGAGCGGCCCTCCGGGTCTGCGGACGACCGCCGCCCGGACGCTGATGGTCTGAGGCCCGGCCTGTTTCCACGCTTTTTTCAAGTGGCCTCCTTGCGATCAAATTCTAGCAGAGTCCGGGCAAGCCCTTTCCCGTCATGACAAAACCGGCCGGTGAAAAAGTTTTTCCGGCGCGCATAACCGGTGATATCATTTGATTATGAGACCAAACGGGCATGCCCGGCCCGCTCCGGCAGAGACCACCTTGCGGAAAAAAATCCCGGGCGGCCGGCCCGGATGCCCGCCATCTCCTTACAGGATATTTTTCCGGCTTCTCGCATTCACCTTATTTCCCCTGGCCTTCAATACCGCCGCCTGGGCCGGCGGTGCTGCCGCACCGGTTGATACTCTTCAGGCCGGTCCCGCAGGCTATCACACGCCCCTTTTCGGGGAGGGTTTCAAAGGCAAGGTGTTTGGCAGGCAGATAGTCATTGCCCCTTTTGACACGCGCTCCATATCCTCCTGGGACGCGGGGCTAGATATGGCCGGGCCTCCTCCGGAAGGAAACGAGTTCATGCCCTTTGGAAGCCTTTATTTTTGGCGGCACCCAGACAGCGCGCACCTCTTTCGCGCCGATATCTCCGGGGTTTATGACGACATCTTCTGGGCCCGGCGGATTAACGTGAAACAAAACCAAAAAAAACCGTCTCTCCGCGGGGGGGGGATGGAAGCCGTGCTTACCTTCAGCAATTTCACTTTGCCTCTGGCCAGGGCAGAGCTAGTGGACGGAAGAGAGCTTAAATCCGAGGAGCTCTTATGGGGGTATGTGAGGGCCGGGTTCGGGGTTGGCTACCGCCGTCAGCTTCGCCCCGGGCAGCAGGACAACATGTTTGCGGCCGACCTTACGCTGGAGCCGGGCTTTCTTTATTTTGGCAGAGGGTCCGATACCGGCGCCGGCTTCGAGGTCCCGGAAAATACCCCGGAGCTCCGTGCCCATCTGCAGGTCCGCCTGGACAGCCTGAAGCGAAACATCCTGAAGCTCGCGCACGAGGGATATGCCGCCGGGCTCGACCTTGTTTACGGGCGCCGCACCAACTGGCGGGACTGGGGCGAGGATGGCGCGGAAAAGGCGGACCAGGGGCGCGATTATGTTTCCTTTACCGGCTACTTTCTGCGGGCAGGCGGAGCGCCTTGGACAAAAAGCAGCCGCCAGCGCCTTATAGCCTCCATAAACGGCGGCGCCGGCTATCACCTGGACCGGTTCTCCGCGCCACGCGTGGGCGGAGGGCCGGACCCCATGGGAGAGGAATACGGCTCCACCTGGATTCCTGTGCTGCCCGGTGCGGCGATCTGGGAGTTCTTCCCCCATCATTACGCAATTCTGACCGGCGAATACCGGTATGAGCCTTTTTTTTTCACCTACCTGGCCCTTGATGCCGCCGCGGGATGGCTTGACCGGCTGAGGGAAACAGAAAGCGGCCCGGTGAAAAAAAACAGTTTCATGTCCTCCGTGGGCACACGGATAACAACCGGCTTTTTTCTTGGCACACGCCTGCAGATAGCCTATAACTACAATTTTTCCGTCATCAGGCACGGCTCCTACGGCGGCAACGAGATTATGGTTCAGCTTTCCGGGAACCTGTAGCCCGGGCAAATGATCGAATTTAACTTTAAAACCTTAAGGATGCCCCGGCAAACGGCCCCTCGAACCTGACACTGGCAAAATCTGAATTGTCCTTGGCTGTCATATCGAATATCCTGTAGCCCCCAAGGATGCTCAGATACCTGAAAGGCGTTATCTTCAGTCCGCCTTCGGCGTCATAGAGGTGTCCGTACTTCCCGGCCGTTATCCACGAGAACTCCCCGAACACATCAACGGGCCTGACAGGCCTTATGTCCAGGGCCGCGCCTATTGTGGGGAGGCCAAAGTCCATGTTCTTGGACTCGCTCACCCCTGCGGTAAGGTCATCTATGGAGGCGCTGGTCCAAAAACCCTTTGCCGACAGGAGCGTGCCGAATTTCAGGACGTTTTTAATGTTTATGAACTGCCAGGCCCACCCAAGGCTTGCATAGTCCAGCTTGAGGGAGCTTGTGACATGGCTGTTCACATCGTAAGTGTGGCCGCTAAAGACTATCGGCGTGGACAGGTCCGGATTGTCACCGCTATAGGAAAGATGGATATAGGAAAGCCTGAGCCAGCTGTCTTCCCCTGTATGCCATATGAGCCTCACCTCCGGGAAATCCTTGTTGCCCATCATGAGGTCGTTTTTCAGATCGATGTCCGTTGCCACGGCAGACGAGTCGAAGACCTGGACGTGGCCGCTCAGACTGGGCATCCAGTAGAGCCCTTCAAGCTCTATGGCCGGCTGGCTGGCCCACGCTGCACTTCCGGCCCCTAAAAACATGGCGCATAAAAAAAAGAAAACCGGAAAAAACAAAAACCTTTTGAACATTCTTTACCTCTTCTCCTCCTCCATATTTGCTTCCGGGAAAAAACGGCTGCAATGGATCACCCCCGTACAAGCTGCGGGGATCAGCAAGTTCACCTGATAAGTATCCTGCTTCCGCGGTGCCTCCTCACCCATCCGGCAATCTCAGAGATGTCCTGTCCGGACCTGACGGCGATGCACCCAAGGGTCCAATCGTTATCTATGTTTTCAAACCATCTATAGATGTGCGAGGGCCCGTGCACGCCCACATCGCCGCCCGAATAGCCCTCCGCCCTCTGTCTTGGCGTCGGATAGCCGATAGGGATAAAGGTCCCGAAACGGGGAGACGGTCTGGGGTTGCCCAGATAATACTCGCCAAGCGGCGTCTTTCCGTCACCGCGTCTCGTTTTGTCCACTCCGCCGCGCCCAAGCGACACCCTGAACCTCTCAATGTCCCTGCCGTCCTGGCAGATCCACAAAAGATGGAGCGCGGTGTCCACGATTATGCAGCTTTCCTGCCTGCCGCAGGGCGCCTCTGCAAAAGACTTGTTCAGGACAGAGGCATGATGATCAGGCGAGGCGGACTGGGCGGAAGGGGCGGACAAAGCAAGACCGGGAGAAAAAATGATGATAAAAAGACAAAAAAACATTCGCCGCAATCTAATCTCCTCTCAAAGACAGCCCGCCTCGCCTGAAGACCATCAAAAAGCCTGTTTCAGCAGGCTTCAAGAGTTAATGCATGATCTGTGCCAGAACAAAACGCCGGATTTACCGGGGGTTACGGAGGTATCTCAGAGCGGCATGACAAAAAACGTCAAAAAAAGTGCCTGGAAACGTCAAAATGCTGCACCGGACTTATATGACGGCTTGCCGGGATCGATTCCGGACAAACCGGAATGACGGCTAACTGCCCAATAATGCTGCCTGAATTATTAATGCTCCCAAAATAGAATAGACATTATGCCTCCATTCAGTCACCCCGGCGAAAGCCGGGGTCCAGTGGCTTCCCTGTAAAAAGCAAAACGCCGCTGCCCGTTTTCATTCGTATTGCGGATAAGCTACCCCTTTCCAAAATTCAAATCCAGGGCCGGTTCTATTCCGCAGAAGCCAGCGCGCGTCCTCGGAAAAACCATGCGTAAAGGACCAGATAAGCGCCCTGCAGGCCTATGGCTATGAAGAAGGGCATCCGCAGCATGCCCGCATGCAGCATGAACCCGGAGATAAGCGGGCCCACGGCCCGCGGCACCTGGATGGAAACGTTCTGCAGGCTGGCGGCCAGCCCCCGCCTGTTGCGTGTAAGCCCCGCAACAAGCGCCTGGCGCACCCCGGCGGTCCCCTGGTTGGAGCCCGTCCGGAGCGCATACAGGGCAGCCGAGAGGGCAAACCACGGCACCAGCGGCACCAGCAGAAAAATAAACAGGCCCAGGCCCCTCATGACGATCACCGGCCTTATCAACCCGTGCCGCGCCGTCAGCCGCGCAACCAGCGCGGAGCCCAGGCCGCCCAGAAGGAAGCTTGCCGCCAGGGCCGGGCCGATTGAGCCCGGGCCGTGATGAAAGCGGAGCGCAAACCAGTATGCGATAAGCGGGGCCACCATCCCTATGCCAAGCCCGTTGACGGAGTTGGCCACTACCAGGCGCGCCAGCATGCGGTTTTCCCTGCGCCGCTCCATATGCCCTTCCCCGCCCCTGGCCAAAGGCGCAACGGGCGGCTCGCTCAGGCTGGCGATAAGCAGGAAGGCGGACACCGAGCCGGCCAGAGAGAGGAAAAAAAGCGGCCGGTAGGCAAGCACCGCGCCAAGCGGGACGGTCAGAAAATGCACACAGCCTGCAAGCAGCGCCCCCAGCGCCATGCCTGCAAAACCGATGGCGGCATTCATGCTGAACACGCTTCCAAGCCTATGGGCGGGCAGGGCCTGGGCCAGCCAAGCCTGCTCTAGGGGCGCAAAGGGCCCGGCGCTCCCGTTTGCCCCCCGGCCGAACCCGCCCGCTATGGCCGCCAGAACCAGCGCCGGAGGCCAGGCGGTAGCCAGGGCCAGCGCGGCGGCCCCCGCCTGAATGGCCTCATACACAAGGAGGAAGCGCCTGCGCCCCCGGCGGTCGCTGAGCGGGCCGACTGCAAGCGTAAGCGCGGCCCCTATTAAAAGCGCGGCGGAAAGCACCGCCCCTATCTCGGGGGCGGTCCACTTCATGGCATGCAAATATAGCGTAAAGGCCGCAACCAGCGCGCCCTGGCCAAGGCTGCGCGCCGCGCGCGCAGCCATCAGGCGGCGGACTGGAAGAGGCAGGCGGTCACCGCTCGCCGCGGACAATTTTTCCGGGACGGCTGCACGCCGGGAATGCAAATTTTTTTGTTCTTATTGTTCCGGCCGATACCCAACCCATAGGATAATATACCAGTTAAAAATCAGGCAGGGCTCATTTAAAATCCTCCCGGCGGGTCCTGGAGCCCCGGTCAAAGGGAGGCCAGAATGGTTTCCAGGCTTCCCAGGTCTATGGGCTTGCTCAATATATGGAACTGCCCTGAAAGCTCCATGCTCTCCAGCTGTTCCCTTATTTTTTCCACCTCGTATCCGGTCATAAAGACAACCGGGATGAAAGACCGGTTTGTTATCTCTTTTGCGGCATGGATGCCGTCTATTTGCCCGTGCAGGTTCACAGATC
>JAKAMR010000092.1 GCA_021812785.1 Nitrospirota bacterium | reverse complement strand
TTCCGATCACGGCGGCCGTCGAGGAAAAAATCAGCCTGCCCACCCGTGCGTCAAGCATCGCCTCAATTAGGTTCAGCGTGCAGGCTGTATTGTTCAGGTAATATTTTACCGGATACGCAACGCTCTCGTGCACCACGATGGAAGCGGCAAAATGCATCACTGCGTCCGGCATGAACTCTTTCATCACCCCGGACAGAGTGGCCTTGTCCGCCAGGCTGGCGGCCATCATCCGCCCGTGGAGGACCGCCCATTCGTTACCGGTCGACAGGTCATCGTAAACCAGCACGTCATGGCCCCTTTCGCCCAGAGCCTTCACCACGTGGCTTCCGATATAGCCGGCTCCGCCAGTCACAAAGATCTTCAATCAGGCCTCCGCGAGAATAAATTTTTGACGCAAAACGCCCTAACTATGTATATTACCAAAACCGGATGACAAGAAGAACGTTTCCTAGGCGGAGGTACTGCCGGGGTCAATCTCCCTGAGCCTTTTGTAGAATGTTTTTCTGGAGATGCCCAGCATCTTTGCAGCTTTTGATTTGTTGCCGCGGCACTCCTCAAGGGAATTTAAAACTGCCCTGTCCTCGAGTTCCCTGAGGGTCTGAGCGCCCCTCCCGGGGAAGGCCGGCGCCTTGGCGGAAGCCATGGGCTCCGCATCGGGAACTGCTGCCCTCAAGGCCATAAGCTCTTCCGGCAAATCGCGCAGCGACACCTTCCCGGTCCTCGACAGAACGACCAGTCTTTCAAGGACGTTTCTCAGCTGCCTGATATTGCCCGGCCAGGAATAATCACAGAGCATGGCCATCACCTCATCCGAAATCTCGACTTCCTTATTCTCCCTTTCAGAGAACTCTTTTATGAACTCGCTTGCCAGGACAGGGATGTCACCCTTTCTCTGCCTGAGCGGAGGCACCGAAATATGCACAACGTTAATGCGATAGAAGAGGTCCATTCTGAAGGTTCCCGCCTGGACCTCTTTTTCAAGGGAACTGTTAGTAGAGGAGATCAGCCTGAAGTCCACTTTTATCTTTCTGCCTCCCCCAAGCCGCTCCAGTTCCCTTTCCTGAAGGACACGGAGGAGCTTGGCCTGAAGCGGGAGGCTGAGTTCGCCTATCTCGTCAAGCAGGATAGTCCCCGAGGAAGCCTCTTCGAATTTGCCTATCCGCCTCGACACTGCATTGGTAAACGCCCCCCTTTCATACCCGAAAAGCTCGGATTCAAGCAGCTCATTGGGGATGGCCGCACAGTTGACGGCAACGAAAGGCTTCTGGTGCCTGATCCCGCCGAAATGAAGGGCCCTGGCAATAAGCTCCTTGCCGGTGCCGGTCTCCCCTGTTATGAGCACGCTGGAGGTCGTGTCCCTGACAGAATCGACTGTCTCCAATATCTTCTTCATGCCGGGGTCATTCCCTAGCATCCTGATGCCGCCTGGCAAAATGCCTTCTTCTGACGGGACGGCGGAGCACAGGCTCATGCGGCGGGAGCGAAGCGTCCTTCCAAGGATGCCGCTTTTTTGGAGCGACCGGAAGGCAAGCAGCGTGCGGCGTGTGCTTATCGCCCTTGAAAGCACCCCTTTGAGCTTCGTGTAATCAGGCGGTTTGATGAAATAGTAATACGCCCCTTCGGTGATCGTGTCTACCGCCGATTCCACCGTGCCATAGCCGGTCAGGAATATCACCGGGATATCGGGATGGTTTTCCCTTATGGACTCAAAAAACTGCATGCCGTCAAATCCGGGCATCCTCAGGTCCGTTATGACCGCATCCAGAGACTCGGTCTTTACCATGCTAAGGGCCCCGCGGGCATCAAATGATTTATATACCCGGTAACCATCGATCGAAAGGATCTCGGAAAGGACTTTTACGGCGTTGGGCTCATCGTCCACTATAAGCACGCTGCCGCTATTTTCAGTCATTTCCTTTGCCTCCCAAGCCATAGAAAAAAAGAAAATCGTAAAAAATTTTCAAAACCCGGATACAGGCTTTTTTAATTCGCTTCCAAAGATCCGGACATTAAATAGTCCTGTTTCAAACAGACTTGGAAATTCATAAAATAACATGGATTTCTTTAACATCCGCGAGTGCCGCAACTATCAAAAATCTAGATGATAAAGGGCGCCGTTACAATCCCCCAAATGGGAGAAGAAATTACGCCCGGCAGAAAAAATGCGCCCTTCGTCCCTATGGGAACAGGGGCAAAAACCGGCTTGATCCATAATTCATTAATTATTTGGCGGTCGGCCAGGAAGTTCCGGGTCCGCTACAGAGTGTCCTGTAAATGAAAGTCAAAAAGGGAAAAAAGGGAAATATCTCAGATAGCGAAACCCTTAAAGGGCTCATCGGGGTTTTGTTGTTTCCCGCTATGGAGGCCGGAGGGGACATTGCCTGCGGTAAGCCTGCCGCCAGGGCAGGCCTCGCTGTTCCCGATGCCGGCGCCGTCCGGGACGGAGATCTTAGCCGTCTTGAAATCCATTCCCGCGTGCCAGGACACGGTCTTGTTCTTCCCGTTCGTCTTGGCGAAGTAAAG
The DNA here is from genome assembly GCA_021812785.1 of Nitrospirota bacterium. The sequence goes on along the minus strand of JAKAMR010000092.1, from coordinate 6,113 downwards.
AGCCTTGTCCGCCTGCACGATAATGCTCTCGATCGACTCTCCGCATTCCGGATACATCGCGATGCCCGTGCTTATGGTCAGCCTTGAGACCGGTCCATCCTTAATGCCGGGCAAAGCCATGAAGCTTATATTGTTTCTGATCCGCTCAAGGACATGGAAGGCCTCGTCTTTTCCCGTCTGAGGCATTATTATCGCAAACTCCTCGCCTCCGATCCTTACCAGTATATCGTTTGCCCTTATCGAGTTGGCCATCACGTTTGCCACCTCCCGCAGGGCATAGTCGCCCGCAAGGTGGCCCTGGGTGTCGTTGAGCAGCTTGAAATCGTCCAGGTCCAGTATGGCAAGTGAAAAATTCAAGTTGTACCGCATGGCCCTGCGGTGCTCCTCTTCAAGCCGCACATCGAAATACCGCCTGTTGAAAAGGCCGGTCAGAGGATCGGTTATCGAAAGCTCCCTCATCTGTTCAGAGACCTTATGGCAATCTGCCAGCTTTAAAAGCAGAGAGGCCTGGGCCGCAAACGGAGTGAGCACGGACAGGTCTTTTTCCGTAAAGGTCTCTCCGCTGGCCTTGTCCGCAACGTTAAGGATGCCCATAGTCTCACTTGAGATCTTGAGCGGTATGCTGATGCATGATTGTGTCTTGAAAAGGGGCTTTGGCGCCGCCGTAAACCTCTTAAGCTTCTCCTCGCTGTCTATCAGAACGGGCAGACCCTGCTGGTAGACCTTTCCGGCTACGCCCTCCCCTATTTTTATCTTCACGTCCTTCATGAGCCATTTGTTCACGCCCTTGACAGAGATAACGCTGAGGGCATCGCCGTCCTCGTCAAGCAGCATCACGGAGCATTTCTCCGCTCCCACCAGCAGGGCGGCCTCGTTTACGATCTGGTCGCATAGAGCCTGCCTGTCCCTGTAATGGGAAAAAAGCTCCATCGTCTTGCAGGTTATGAGATTTATCCCGTCCGAGTATTTCATGTACTCCGCTCCAAGCTGCCTTACGCCAAAGAGGTAGGCCGACAGCTTGCAGAGCTCCTCTATGGAGTCGAATGCCTCGCGGTCCAGCAGTGAGTTGAATATCCCCAGGAACCCGAAAAAGCCCGAGTGCGACTGTATGGGGAAGAGATACATGGAAATTATTTCTTCCGGAAAACCCGAATGCTTCAGTTTGAAGCTGTCAATGGCCGAAACGGGGGCCTTCGAGTGAACGGCGTTCGACACAAGATAGTTGTCCTTCGAAAGCTTGAGCCTGCTGATCGCGTCCCTGGCGCGCCCTCCGGCCGATTCGGGACAGAAATGGTCCTTAATGGGCGTAAAGATAGCGGCAGTGTCCACATTGAACAGGAATATGACCGTGTCCACGATGATCTGCCGTATGTCATCCAGCGTGGCATCGGATTTTATATTGGCAGCCAGGCTTATAATGGTTTTTGACCACTGCCACCTTTTGTTGAGCTCCCCTTTCTCATACCCGGAAGATATGATGTCCTCCAGGAGGGGCCTTGCCGATTTGATGTAATTTTCTATCTTTTGCGCGCTTATGAACCTCAGGTCTTTCCTCCACTCTTCCATGCCCCGTTCCGTAACCCCGAATATTACGCCTTTTTCCGCATAGAACCTGGCGAAATCATCCTCTTGCATGTAGAAGCCCTCACAAAGAGCAACCAGGGTGATGTCCTTGTACCTTATGGGCATGAAAACGTGGTATTGCATTGTGAATCCCTGGATAAGAAAAGACCTGGTGTTTTTCAGCGTCAGCTTCAGGTACTTGGACTGGAATGCGTTATACAGCTCCTGCCCCTTTTTGCTCATCTTTATGGAAGACAGAAGAGGGTCCTCACTTGAAGCAGGCACCAGCAGGTTTTCCCTGTCGTCATAAATGGAAAAATCAAGCCCTGTGAGGCTCGAAAGGGATTTGAGGGCCTTCGTCAAAAACTGTATATCTATGAGATGGTTCATATAACGGTTTTTAAGCAATATCCGTACCCGCGAACTTCCTTAAAGATTAAACAGTCCTTGAAATTCCCTTTTTAAGGCAGTTCTATTGTAAACCAACAAAATTCTAAATTTCTACTTCTATTTTTAAATATGGATATCATTCCGACCCCCATGAAAAATAAAGCAAGTTATTGAATAAATGACCATTTTTTTGAGTGAAAAAACGCATCCCGTTTTTCAAAAAACGTCAACTGCTGCAAAAAAAACGGCAGGGCAGGCGCATGCAGACATTACATATTCTGTCCCCGAATGAGTTTTGGTTTTTAAGATCTTGCGGCCGGTTCAGACCAAAACATTATTTGCTGCCATTTTCATGTATAATCATTTCAAAAATGCTAGACCTCGGGCCGAAACAATCGACGAGACACTTCGTTTCCAGAGAACTGCGTTATTCGGTTGCCTTCATAGTCATCGCTTCATTGGTCGCGGGGATAGGCTTTATCGTTCTTGCCAAGGCCATCAACGCTGTGGTCAGCCCGGAGGCCGTGACCATTGTCATAATGGTTGGCTACGCTGCGCTGGTCTTCCTGCTGACAATGGTATTTGCCCACCGGTTCGTCGGGCCGTTCCAAAGGCTGAAGATGGAGATAAGGCTTATTCTGGGCGGCAACTACTCCGGCAAGCTCAAGATAAGAAAAAGGGACGACCCGTACATAAAATCCTTCATAGAAGAGATCAATCATCTTTTAAATGAGTTCGAGAAGATGCACCTTCTTAAGGAAAGCCTCATAAAGACCGTGGATGAGGACCTGGAGGCCCTTTCTGACAGTCTTAATACCCGGAGCATGACCAAAGAGGAACTACTTGAGACCATTGAGTCCTGCCGGAACAAGACACGGGAAACGCTGAAGAAATACAGATACAGGTACGAAAGAACAGAAGAAAAAGAAAAAAATAATTTCAGACAAAAGAAAGCGCTGTAAAGAGCAATACCGCCACGCTGATCCAGCCGTTCATGTTGAAAAAAGCCATGTTCAGCCTGCTCAGGTCGTTTTCTTTCACAAGAGAATGCTCATAGACAAACAGCCCTGATACGACAACAAGGCCTGCCCAGTATGCAGGCCCCAGGGACATGATCGCGCCTGCCGCGCCAAGCATAAGGACACTGAGCACATGAAAGGCTCTTGAGGCTGCAAGGGACCTTCTGATCCCAAACCGGGCGGGCACCGAATAAAGCCCGTGGCTGCGGTCGAAATCCATGTCCTGAAGGGCATAAAGTATGTCGAAGCCCGCAAGCCAGAAGACAACAGCCAGGGCAAGAAAGACTGAGGCCGCCCCCACCTGGCCGCGCACGGCTATCCAGGCGCCAAGGGGTGCAAGCGAGAGGGCCAGGCCGAGGAAAAAATGGGAGGCCCAGGTGAACCTTTTCGTATAGGAATAAAATACAACAAGCGCTATGGCTACCGGAGATAGCTCAAGGCAAAGCGGATTAAGCTTCCACGAGGCAAATACAAGCAGTGTAAAGGACAAAAGGGCAAAAACCAGGACCTCGGCCAGGCCCAGCCTTCCGGAGGGAAGTTCCCTTTTGCTTGTCCTTGGGTTCAGGGCATCTATCTTGCGGTCCACTATCCGGTTTACGGCCATTGCCCCGGACCTTGCGCCGACCATGGCAAGGGTGATCCACAAGAGCTTGCCAGCCCTGGGCATGCCGCCAGAGGCCATCAGCGCCGCAGTAAAAGCGAAAGGGAGGGCGAAAATGGAATGGGAAAATTTTATCATCCTCAGAAACAGAACAAAACGCCTGAACATTTTTTCGATTCCTTTTTGGGACGGTCCTTAAAGAGACTTCTTTATCCGTTTTTCATGCGGCCCTTTGTCTATTTGCCAGAGACGACAAGGCCAAAAAGGGAGAGTTGCACCCTGGGCCTTTTGGGGTCGTTGCTTAGGACCTGGACATTCTTGTCTATATACCCGAACTCATCCTTCGTGCTTATCTTTACCATGATGGTCCCCGTCTGACCAGGCTTAAGACTTGCCGAACTGGCAAGCGCGGCGGTGCAGCCTCAACCGGGCCTCAACCCATCGATTTCAAGCGGCTGGTCGCCTTTGTTTGAAACAACGAATATGCCCTGCACCTCCTTGCCGGCAACGGCCTTCCCGAAATTGATCGCCTCCTTTTTAAAGACGATCCTGGGCTGGGCCAAGGCCGCACGGGGCATGTAGAAAAAAACAAAAACCGCGGGAAGCACCAGGCACATGGCAACAGCTATGCTCAAAAGCTGTCTTTTTATTTTTAGCATCATGTAATTATAAACCAATTTTTCCATGCAGGCTATTTGAAAGAATTGGAGGGCATCCATTATATTAATAGGTTAGGGAGCATTCTTTTGAAAGGTTTTAAGGGTTTCCATTTATAGCACATGCAGGATTTCATTGTAATATCTGGCGCCAGGGAACATAACTTAAAAAATATAAAGCTTCAGATCCCCCGGCAAAAGACCACGGTCATAACGGGCCCGTCCGGCTCCGGCAAAAGCACCCTTGCGATAGACACCATCTACGCAGAGGGCCAGCGCCGGTATGTGGAGAGCCTGTCCCCGTACGCAAGGCAGTTCCTTGGCGAGCTGAGCAAACCGGATGTGGATTCCATAGAGGGCCTCTCTCCTTCCATTGCCATAAACCAGAAGACCGTGACAAGGAGCCCACGGTCCACCGTTGGCACCGTTACGGAGATATATGATTACATGAGGGTGCTCTATACAAGGACCGGCAAGGCCTTCTGCTACCGGTGCGGGTCCCCGGTCTCCGGCCAGGGGCCGCAGGACATAATAAGCACCATAGCGGAGCTTCCGGCGGGCACCCGCTTCCAAGTGCTTTCACCCATTGTGCAGGACAGGAAAGGCTCCTACAAAAAGGAGCTCCACGAGATGAGGGCCGAGGGCTTTTTAAGGGCCCGAATAGACGGCAAGCTAGTTGACATAACCGGAGAGGTGGAACTGGCCCGCTACAAACGCCACACCATAGAAATAGTGATAGACAGGCTCATAATAAAGCCGGGGATAGACAGGCAGCTTAAAAGCGCCGTGGAAACGGCGCTGCACTACGCCGGCAGTGTAATAGTGAACCTCATAGATCGTGGAGAGGACATCGTTTTCAGCAGCCGGGCCGTCTGCCCCCACTGCGGGATAAGCTATCCGGAGATAACCCCGATGTTCTTCTCTTTCAACAGCAGGTCCGGCGCCTGTCCCTCATGCCGCGGGCTCGGGTACGAGCTGCTTTCTCAGGCCGGGGAAGAGGAGGAAATAGACACGGGAAGGCCATGCCGCGCATGCAAAGGCATGAGGCTGCGGCCGGAGGCCTTGAGCATAAAGATAGGCGGGTTGAGCATCGGGGAGCTTTCGCGCAAAAACGCTGGACGGGCGCTACAGTTCATCCAGGGCCTGAAGTTCACCAGGCGCGAAAAAACAATAGCCGAAAGGCTGCTTAAGGAGATAACGGAGAGGCTCGGTTTCCTGGACGACGTGGGCCTGGGCTACCTGACGCTCGACCGTCCGTCCATAACGCTTTCGGGAGGGGAGTCCCAGCGGATAAGGCTTGCCACCCAGATGGGCTCCTCGCTTACGGGCGTGCTCTACATACTGGACGAGCCCACGATAGGCCTCCATCCCAGGGATTCCGGCAAACTCCTTGACAGCCTTCAAAAGCTGAAGGAGCAGGGAAACACGGTCATAATTGTGGAGCATGATGAAGAGACGATGCTCCGGGCTGACCACATTGTGGACATGGGCCCGGGGGCGGGAGTCCTTGGGGGCAGCATAGTGGCCGCTGGCACGCCGCAGGAGATCCTGCATAATGAGAACTCCCTCACCGGCAAATACCTGAAGGGCGAACTAAGCATCCCGCTTCCCGAAAAAAGGCGGAGCCTGGAGGGGAAGAAATTCCTGGAGGTGCTCGGCGCCAGGGCTTATAACCTGAAAAACATAGATGTAAAGATACCCCTTGGACTGTTTACCTGCGTCACCGGCGTTTCGGGCTCCGGCAAGAGCACCCTTGTGAACGAGATAATCTACAAGGCGCTTGACAGGCAACTGTATGGCGGAAGCCAAAGACCGGGAGAGTTCAGGGAACTGAAGGGGGTAGAGCACATCGAAAGGGTCGTGGAGGTTGAACAGGCTCCACTT
>JAKAMR010000091.1 GCA_021812785.1 Nitrospirota bacterium | reverse complement strand
CGCCTGACAATAACGCTGGCGGGAATACCGGAGGGGTTGCGGAGGAAAATGAAACTAAAAGCACAATCTCCCGTGCTATTGAGAGCATAGGGAGGCTGAAGACAGCGTGAAACTCGTCATCGCCAAGAGCGCGGGTTTTTGCTTTGGCGTAAAACGGGCCATTAACAAGGCCTTCGAGGTGGCAAAAACGGAGAAAAACGTTTTTACCTTGGGGCCCATCATACATAATCCCCAGGTGATAGACGCCCTTGCCCAGAAGGGCATCGGGGTGGCTGTCGATATTACGGAACTGAAGCGCGCAAAGGCAAAGAAGGTCATTATCAGGACCCATGGCATCTCCCTTGAAGACCGCAGCAGACTGGAAGAGGAGGGCTTCGAGTTGATGGATCTGACCTGTCCATATGTCCAAAAAGCCCAGCGTTATGCTAAACTTCTTAAGGATGAAGGCTACCAAGTGGTCATCCTTGGTGATATAGAGCACCCCGAAGTGATAGGCCTCAAGAGCTATGCGGGGAAAGACGCCTGGGTGGTCAAGGGTTCGGAAGGCTTCCCGAAGGAAATTAAAAACAGGGCCGGCCTTGTAGTGCAGACCACTCAACCCGTGGATGAGCTTAAAAAACTCGTCTCCAGGATGATCGAGCAGACCAGCCAGCTCAAGGTTTATAATACTATATGCAGCTCGACGGCTCTTAAGCTCAAGGAGACGGAGGAGGTGGCGAAGGGTGTGGATGTCATGCTCGTCGTCGGCGGCAGGAACAGCGCCAACACGACGCAGCTTGCAAGGCTCTGTGAACATCTTTCCGTGCCGGCTCACCACATAGAGACCGCAGGCGAGCTTGAAGAACAGTGGTTCAAGGGGGCCGGCAAGGTCGGGCTCACCGCCGGGGCCTCCACTCCGGACTGGATAATAGATGAAGTAATTAAAGTCTTAAAAGGATACGGGAGGACGTAAAAACAATGGATATGAACGAAAACGAACTTCAACAGCTTTATGAACAGAGTTTCCATGAAATCGAAGCCGGCACTTTAATAAAGGGCAAGGTGTTATCGGTCAAGGAAAATGGAATGGTAGTGGACGTGGGCTACAAGTCCGAGGGTTTCATTTCCCGCGAGGAATTCTCCGAGGCGGAGATGGAACAGATGCGTCCCGGCGACGTCCTGGAAGTTTATGTGCAGCAGCTTTCCGACCGCGAAGGCATGGTTGTGCTTTCAAGGAGGAAGGCGGTAAGGATAAAAGCGTGGGAGCGCATAGAGGAGGCGATGGGCAAAGAGGAGCCCGTCGAGGGAGTCATCACGGGGAAGACCAAAGGCGGTCTCTTCGTGGATGTCTATGGGCTCAAGGCATTTCTGCCGGGTTCACATGCCGGAGTAAGAGTGAATGAGATAGATTCCTATATAGGCAAGGCCCTGATGTTCAAGGTGCTCAAGACCAACAACAAGCACTCCACCCTGGTCGTTTCCAGAAAGAGCCTGATCGACGAGGAAAGACAGAAGAAAAAAACAGAGACGCTCAAAAACCTCCGGGAAGGCGCCCTGCTTAAAGGCGTGGTCAAAAATATTACTGATTACGGCGCATTCATAGATCTTGGCGGTATAGACGGCCTCCTGCACATATCAGACATGTCATGGGGAAGGATCTCGCATCCCTCCGAAATGCTGAAAGTCGGCCAGGAGACGGAAGTGCTGGTACTCAAGTTCGATCCCGAAAACGAAAAGGTAACCCTGGGCTACAAGCAGAAGATGCCCGATCCATGGGGCAATGTGGATGAAAAATACCCTTCCGGGACAAAAGTCACCGGCAAAGTTGTAAGCATTACGGATTACGGCGCATTCATAAAGGTGGAAGAGGGCCTTGAAGGCCTTGTCCATGTGTCCGAGATGGACTGGGCCCCGAAACCCAAACATCCCTCGAAATACCTCCAGGCCGGCGATGAGGTGGAGGCGCTCGTTCTGAAGGCGGACAAGGAAGAAAGAAGACTGTCACTTTCGCTGAAACAGCTGAAGGCATCTCCGTGGCAGCTGGTTGCTGAAAATTATGTCCCCGGCACGGTTGTCTCCGGCAAGGTAAAGAGCGTCACCGATTTTGGCGTTTTCATAGGGCTGCCGGAGGGTGTGGACGGACTGATCCATATCTCGGACCTGTCTTGGACAAAGCACATAAAGCACCCCCAGGAGATGATCAAAAAAGGCCAGAAACTGGATGCCATAGTCCTCTCCGTGGAGCCGGAAAAAGAGAGGATCGCCCTGGGCGTCAAACAGCTCAAACCTGATCCGTGGGTGGAGGAGATACCGCAGAGCCTTCACTTGGGCGACGAGATCGAATGCAAGGTGCTCAGGCTCACCGACTTCGGTATATTCGTGGAGATGCAGGGGGAGCTGGAAGGCCTCGTCTATTCCTCTGAAACACTGAAGGAAGAGGAAAAAGAGAAAGAACCCGTCAAGGAAGGCGATCGCATATGGGCGAGGATAATAAAGATCGATCTCGATAACCGCAAGATCGGCCTCAGCATGAAGAACGTCAAGGCGCAGCATATTCATTCTGAGGGATAAAGGCAATTGAAGAGGGTCACGATAAATTGAAAAAAGTCTGCCTCGTTCTGTCGGGGATGTTGCTCTTTCTGTTGATAGTCGGGGCGGCCATGTCATTTTTCTCCAGGATGCAGGAAGGCGAAAAAATAGGCATTATCAGAGTCGAGGGCGCTATTACCAGCTCGGACGATATCATAACCACGCTGAAGCAGTTCTCCGAGGACCCAGCGATAAAAGCCATCGTCATGCGGGTTGACAGCCCGGGAGGCGGGGTGGCTCCCTCCCAGGAGATCTATGAAGAGGTGAAAAAAGCCGCCGCAAAAAAGTTTATCGTTGTCTCTATGGGGTCACTGGCCGCCTCCGGTGGTTATTACATCTCCGTGCCGGCAACGAAGATATTCGCGGACCCCGGAACCATAACCGGTTCCATCGGCGTTATAATGGAGGTACCCAACGTGCAGGGTCTCCTGAAAAAGATAGGGGTGAAGACGGAAGTAATAAAAAGCGGCAAAAATAAAGACATTGCGTCCCTCTTCTCAAACATGACCAATGAGCAGCGCCGCATCCTTCAGGGTTCGCTAGACAACGTCCACGAACAGTTCATCCAGGCTGTGGCCGCTGGCAGAAAAATGCCGGTGGATGTGGTGCGGCAGCTTGCCGACGGGCGCATATTCACGGGCCAGCAGGCTAAGGCACTGGGTCTTATTGACCAGCTTGGCGACCTTGAAGATGCCATAAATTCCGCAAAGACGATGGCTGGCATCAAGGGGAAACCTTCGTTAGAGGAAAAAAGAAAGGGCAAGAGCATATTTGATCTCTTCAAATCCAAGGTTTCATTGTCCGGTATTTACCCGTCTTTCAAACTGGGTTATCTATTTGCTCCATAGGGAGGTTTGAGAAAAAACCATGACTAAATCCGGCCTCATAGAAAAAGTGGCGGCAAAGGTGGAAGGCCTTACCCTCAAGCAGACGGAGATAATAGTGGACACGGTATTTGACAGCATGAAGGATTCTCTGGCCAAAGGGGACAAGATCGAGATAAGGGGATTCGGCAATTTCAGGCTTCGCGCAAGGAAACCCCGGAGGGCCAGAAACCCCAAGACCGGGGCCAGTGTTGACGTTCCTCAAAAGGTGGCGCTGCACTTCAAGATGGGCAAAGCCCTTAAGGAGTCTCTCAACCCGGAGCCGGAAAAACCTGGCGCCCCCGGGCAAAGCGCGGGGCACGCCTAAGCTTATAAAGTAAAAGTTAAACCAGTATAGACCCGGAGTGCAAAGAAGAGATTTCCTGTCAAAGCTGCTTAAGTGGGCTTATGCCGCGCTTGGACTTGGCTGCGTATCCGCCCTGCCCTACCTGTACAATGGCTCCAACCAGGACATCAAGACTTTTTTCGTTAAAACCATCGATGAGGATGATCTGCCCAGAAAAGGGGTCAGAGAGGTTGAATTCCCGTTCCGCGGACTGACTCATAAGGCCTTCATTGTAAGAAAAGACAAAGACCTCTTCGTATTGTCCCCAATATGCTCCCATCTTGGATGCTCCGTCAACTGGAACTTTGTCGACAACGAGTTTGACTGCCCCTGCCACGGCGGCAGATACGATATGACGGGGTTCGTAATCGGCGGACCACCTCCAAAACCGCTTACCAGACTTCCCCATCTGGTCAAAAACGGGTTTTTCTATATTGGTATAAGGGCGTAGGCATGATGCGGTCCATTACAGATCTTCTGGACAGGTGGTTCGGCACAAAAGAACCCCATAAAAATTTTCTGACCAGGGCCCTGCCGGAGAAGATCGGCGTATCTTACTGCCTTGGGGGCATGGCGTTTACGGCCTTCCTGGTCTCGGTAATCACCGGGTTGCTCCTGACCGTCTATTATGTGCCATCAGGCAGGGAAGCATATCCAAGCATTGTGGCGCTCCAAAATAATATATGGTTCGGATGGGGCATAAGGAGCATCCATAAATGGAGCTCGAATTTACTCATAATATTAGTAGGGCTTCATGCCATCAGGGTTTTCGTGCATAAGGCTTACAGACCGCCAAGGGAACTGAACTGGATGGCAGGGGCTCTGGGGTTTGTCCTCATAATGGCCTCGGGCTTTACCGGGTATCTGCTGCCTTGGGACCAAAAAGCCTATTGGGCCACGGTAGTGGGCACATCCATGCCAAAAACCGTTCCTGTAGCCGGGTCACTCTTGGAGAGGCTATTGCGGGGCGGGACGGAGGTGGCGGGCGCAACCCTTGTAAGGTTTTACAGCCTTCATATTCTCTGGATACCTTTCGGGCTCATGCTTATCTTCTGGGCGCACTTTCACATGGTAAAAAGACAGGGGATCTCAGGAAAAAGTCTATGAACCGGGACGGAAGAAAGAAATCTCTTTATCCGGATTATCTGCCGTTCGTCCTGGTCGCCGTCCTCATAGCGCTTGAGGCCATTATCACACCTGCTCTTTTGTTTCCGCCACGGGTAGGCCCCGCCATAGACCTGACCGCTCCTTATCAACCGCGGCCGGACTGGTATTTCCTCTGGCTCTATCAACTTCTGCGGTATTTTCCCGGCAGGTGGGCCGTTTTAGGCACCGTCGCCCTGCCCGCCCTCTTTATTCTTGTTCTAATGTTCATGCCCTATATAGACAGGGGAAAGAACGGGAGAAAAAAGGCCCTTTGGGCAGGGTGGTTATTATTTGCTGCCCTTGCCGTGCTTACCCTTATCCCAGTCCTGACCCAGAGATAAAGGAAAATTGTCCACCGGATTTTTCAATATACGCGGCGGCGCACATCCTTTAAACATCTGCTTTAGCTTAAACAGGAAAGGCTCTGATTGAATGGGATTTTAAGACAGACTATCTGAATCCGGCAATATTGGGGATCCTGAGTCCTTTACCGCCCTTGAACATCTTGAGCATCTTTTTCATCTCGACGTACTGCTTGACAACACGGTTCACATCGGAGACGTTCGTGCCGCTTCCAATGGCTATGCGTTTTCTCCTGCTGCCGTTTAAAAGATGGTGATTCCTGCGCTCGGCGGGAGTCATCGAGTTAATGACGGCCTCCACCTTCACAAACTCCCTCTCATCCACCTTGACGTTTTTTAGCTTCGCCCCTAGGCCGGGTATCATTCCAAGAAGGTTTTCTATGGGACCCATGCTGCGTACCTTCTTGAGCTGGTCGCGCAGGTCTTCGAACGAGAAAGACTCTGTCATCATCTTTTTGCCCAGCTTTTCCGCCTCTTCCATGTCGTACGCGCTCTGGGCCTTCTCTATAAGCGACAGCACGTCACCCATCCCAAGCACCCGTGAGGCGAGCCTCTCCGGGTGAAAGGCCTCAAGCATATCCAGTTTTTCGCCGGTCCCGATGTACTTGATAGGTTTCCCGGTGACGGCCTTTATGGAAAGGGCGGCGCCACCCCTGGCGTCACCATCCATCTTTGTGAGGATAACGCCCTCAACCCCTATTTCCTCGTCAAATGTCTTGGCGATATTAACCGCTTCCTGCCCGGTCATGGAATCGGCCACGAGCAGGGTTTCGTGAGGCGAGGTCTTCTCCTTTATCTCCTTAAGTTCGGCCATCAGAGCCTGGTCTATGTGCAGCCTGCCGGCTGTGTCTATGATGACGACGTCCCTCGCTTCCAGCATGGCCTTCTTGAGCGCCTCTTCAGAGAGGGCGGCGGGCGTTATCTTGTCCCTTGTGAAATGGACCGGTATGTCTAATTGCTTCCCAAGGGTCATGAGCTGGTCCACGGCAGCGGGTCTTTGAAGGTCTGCCGCGACAAGCAACGGCCTTCTGCCCTCTTTCTTGAATATCCTGGCCAACTTTGCGGAGGTTGTGGTCTTTCCGGAACCCTGCAGACCTATCATCATTATTACGGTGGGGGGGTTAGGTGCAAGCTTTATCTTATCTTCCGTACCACCGAGAAGCTGGCATATCTCATTGTGGACGATCTTCACTACCTGCTGTCCGGGGGTCAGGCTTTCAAGGACTGCCTTTCCGGTTGCCTTTTCCTTCACCGACGCGATGAAATCCTTCACCACGCGGAAATTTACATCGGCCTCAAGGAGCGCAACCCTCACTTCCTTAAGAGCAAGCTCTATGTCCTGTTCCTTAAGAAGCCCCCTGCCCTTTAGCTTCTTGAATATTCCTTCAAGTCTTTCGCCCAGGTTTTCAAGCATTTTTTATCTCAAAAAGTCCTTGTATTTCATTTTGTTAACTAATGTTTTCTCAAGTATTTCTTTATTTCAAAAGACCTTGTATCTCGTTTGATATCTCATCAAATTCATCAGGACTAAACCCCAGGTGATGGTCCCGTATCACCCCGTCCTTGTCAATTATGAAAAGGTTGGGTATGCCGCTAACCCCGTACATATCGGCAATGTCCTTGTTGTCTCTGGCAAGCGGATAAAGGACCTGGAATTGCTTTGCGAAACTTTTTACCTGCCCATCAGCTCCCGCGCCGTCATCTATTGATACGCCGAGCATCTTGAAATTCTCCCCCTTGAACCGGCTGTAGATCCTGTTCATTACCGGGATGGACGCCTGGCAGGGCGGACACCAGGTGGCCCAGAAATCAACTACCACCACCTTGCCTCTCATTGAGGAAAGGCTGCGGGCCTGTCCGTTTATATCGGTAAGAGTAAAATCAGGGGCCTTCTCGCCGACAACGGAAGTGGAAGCCGTTTTTTTCTTGCAGCCGTAAGAAAAAAGTAAAAAAAAAGCGGCAAGGATAACGACAGGCAAAATCAAAAAGATCTTCTTCCGGTAAATCATATTTTTTCTTTTCTCTTCTAACTGGCGAGAAGGGAATCTATTTTTGCCTTCAGCTGGGGCTTGGGAACGGCCCCCACTATCTGGTCTACTTTTTCGCCGTTTTTGAAGAATATAAGTGTGGGTATCCCCATTATTTTATATTTGCTCGCCACATCCGGATTTTCATCCGTGTTCAGCTTCATGACCTTCATCTTGCCCGAATATTCGTTTGCCAGCTCTTCGACAGTCGGGGCTATTATGCGGCAGGGACCGCACCATGCGGCCCAGAAATCGATCATGACAAGGCCTCCGAATTTAAGCACCTCATTTTCCCAGGTAGCCGATGTAACTGCAGAAACTCCTTCCGCCATTTGCCGTCCCTCCTGCATGAATTATTGATATTCCCCTCGGGGCAAGCCCGCAGGAAAAAACTGTAAAGATTTTTCACTTAATTCAAATCGCGTGCGTATCCTGTATATTATAATAAAATTTCCTATAATAATTAAAGCCTAAAATACTGACGGATATGAAAAGAGGAGGGTCTTTTAATGAGATTGTCCAAGATGCTTGTACCCACAGTCCGGGAGGTGCCTTCCGAAGCCGTGGCCGAAAGCCATAAGCTGATGCTGCGGGCGGGCTATGTCAGGCAGCTTGCCGCCGGGCTTTACATATACCTGCCGCTGGCCTGGAAGGTCATAACCAGGATAAACCGCATCCTGCGCGAGGAAATGGACGCCATCGGGGCTCAGGAGGTCTCGATGCCCGTGCTTCAGCCCGCGGAGCAGTGGCAGCAGACCGGCAGGTGGTTTGATATAAAAGAGGAGATGTTCCGGCTTAAAGACAGAGGAGGCAGGGACATGTGCCTTGGCATGACCCATGAGGAGATAATGACCTGGCTTGCCTCAAGGGAGATACGCTCATACAGGCAGATGCCCCAGGTATGGTACCAGATACAGACCAAGCTCAGGGACGAGGCCAGGCCAAAAAGCGGGATACTGCGCACGCGGGAGTTCCTTATGAAAGACAGTTACAGCTTCGATTCCTCCGTGGAAGGCCTGCAAAGAAACTACAAGCTCCATGAGGACGCTTATCACCGCATATTCACCAGGTGCGGTCTGAAATTCTACCAGGTGGAATCAGACACCGGCATGATGGGCGGCGCTGTGGCGCATGAATTCATGGCGGTGAGCGAGGCGGGCGAAGACGATATAGTGCTCTGCGAATCCTGCGGTTACCAAGCCAACGTGGAGATAGCTCATTCCGTCCCCGCCTCTTCCACGTCTGATTCGCAGGAAGGGGGCGAAGAGAACGGCGAAGAGGTCCATACACCTGAAAAAAGGACCGTGGAAGAAGTGAGCCGGTTTCTTAAAGAGAGGCCTGAGCGCTTTATAAAAAGCATACTTCTCATAGCAGACGACGGGCCCGTGCTCGCCCTTGTGCGCGGGGACCAGCAACTGCACGAAAAA
>JAKAMR010000090.1 GCA_021812785.1 Nitrospirota bacterium | reverse complement strand
CCCATCCCTGTCGGGGCATCCGCGGCGATGCTCTTTTCCCTGCTCATAGCCTTTATCGTAAGCCCATGGCTTGGCTATGCGGTCCTGAAAAAGGTGAAGCATACCAGGCAGGAGGAGGGCCATGAGAAAAAAGAGCTCCAGAGCATGGACCGCATCTACCACAAAACCCTCTACCCGCTGCTTGAAAACAGGAAAAAAAGGATGTTCGCCCTGGGAGGGGTGGCAGGCCTGCTTTTTCTGGCCATACTGATGGTGCCGCTCAAGCTGGTCACCATGAAGATGCTGCCTTTTGACAATAAAAACGAGATGCAGGTGATAATAGACATGCCCGCGGGCACGACGCTTGAGACGACCGAGCACGTGGCCTCCGAAATGGGAGAATACCTGAGGACCGTGCCGGAGGTGACCGATTTCCAGATATACGCAGGCGCCGCCTCGCCCTTCAACTTTAACGGGCTTGTCCGGCACTATTACCTGAGGAACCAGCCATACCAGGCGGATATCCAGCTCAATATAGTGGACAAAAGCCAGAGGTCGGCGCAAAGCCATGACATCGCCAAGAGGATAAGGCCGGGCCTGGACCGCATAGCCGCGCTCTATGGGGCAAATGTGAAGATAGCCGAGGTCCCGCCTGGCCCGCCGGTGCTCGATACGCTTGTGGCGGAGGTATATGGGCCTACGCTCAGGGGGCAGACCGCCCTGGCCAAAAAAGTGATGGACATATTCAAGGCGACCCCGGGGGTGGTGGACGTGGACTGGTATGTCGAGGCTCCACAGAAGAAGCTGACCTTTGCCGTGGACAGGACGAAGGCCGCGCTGGACGGTGTTTCGACGCGGGCGGCGGCCCAGACGCTGAGCGCTTCAATGGAAGGGCTCCAGGCCGGCCTGGTGCATATAGACAACGAGAGGGACCCCGTGCCCATAGTGCTAAGGCTCCCTGAAAAAGACCGTTCAAGCGCAAGCAGCCTGTTTTCGCTCACGGTCCCTTCGAAGGACGGCGCTCTGGTACCTCTGGGCGAGGTCGTGAACGTCAGGGAAGGAACGATAGATCAGTCCATATACAGGAAAAACCTTCATCGGGTGGTATATGTGATCGGCGACGTTGCGGGCAAGGAGGAAAGCCCCGTCTACGCCATACTGAAGATGAAAGGCAGGATAGCCCGCCTTACGCAGGACGGCTTTAAAGTGAAACAGTATTTCTGGCACCAGCCGCTCATAGGGCAGCATTACTCGGTGAAGTGGGACGGCGAATGGCACACCACGTATGTGACCTTCCGCGACATGGGCATAGCCTTTGCCGCCGTGCTTGTACTTATTTACATTCTGGTTGTGGCCTGGTTCGGGAATTTTGCGGTGCCGCTTGTCATAATGGCGCCCATACCGCTTACGCTGATAGGCATCCTGCCCGGGCATTTCGCCTTCGGCGCGTTCTTTACGGCAACGAGCATGATAGGCTTTATCGCGCTTGCGGGCATAATCGTCCGGAACTCGATATTGCTGGTGGATTTCGTGCAGATGGAATGGGCGAAATGCGATGACCTTAAAGCCGCCCTTGTCCGGGCGGGCGCGGTGAGGTTCCGTCCGATCGCCCTCACCGCCGCCGCCGTGGTGGTGGGCGCGTCGGTTATCCTGTTTGACCCCATATTCCAGGGACTTGCCATATCGCTGATGTTCGGGGCGGTTGCCGCAACGGCCCTAACGCTTGTGGTTGTGCCGCTTCTGTATTACGAGTTCTTCAAGAACAAGCCCTGTCCAATGAAGAAAAAAGACGAGGAGGATGACAAAGATGTATATGCTTAAGACCGATTCCTGGTACCTTGAGAGGACCGTGTTCCTGGTGGCGGGTTTTGTGGTGCTTTTGAGCCTGGCCCTGTCAGTGCTCTTCAGCCCTTACTGGCTGCTGCTTGCCGCCTTTGCCGGCGTGAACCTGATAGTTTTCGCCGTTACCGGTTTCTGCATGATGGCCAATATGCTTAAGAAGTTCTTTGGCCTGCAGCCCAGACTTGGGAGGTGACCTGAAGTGCGGACGCTCTTTAACTGTCTTTGCCCCAGCTGCGGGAGCATCTCGACTGCATATCTGGAAGATGACGGCCAGGCCGCCGGGCTGAAATGCCCCGAGTGCGGCGGCAGCGGACTGACTGCGCTGCCAAAGAACATCTTCGGCACCTGAGGCCCGTCAAGCTGTTAAAAGGGCCGTGGGCCCTTTCCGTTTTGGCCGCCGGGTCCTGTATCTTCCGGATCCGGCGGTTTTTTTATTCGTGCCTATCCGGTCTGCTCACGCACTGCATATCAATCAAATCTTTTTGGCAGTCATTCCGGCAATCCTTAGGCCGCCCGGTTTTACCGGTAATACGAATGAAAACGGGCAGCGACTTTGTCTTTCAAAGATATTTAACGTACTGGCCTGGGAGCGGCTCGCTGGCATGACAGACTTTTAAGACTATTCCCCCTCAACCGGCGTAATATTTGGTCGAAGAAACCAGAACAAGCATATTTTTATTCTTGTTTTGCCTTGAGGATCTTTTTAAAAGTTTTTGCAATTATGTCGCATTTGTGTTAAATTTTTTGAAAAATATGGCCGGGGTTAAAAACAAAGACAAGGGAAAAGAGCATAAACAGAAAAACCGGGGCCGTATTGCGGGGCTGCTGAGGAAAAGCGGGCTCAAGGCCACAAAGGGCAGGGTGGAGGTGCTAACCCTTTTTCTGGAGGCCGGCAGGCCCCTTGCCCAGATGCAGATAATGGATCTGCTCGGGATGAAGCTGGACAGGGCGAGCGTCTACAGGACATTGAGTGCGTTTACGGACGCGGGCATCATACACATGGCATATGTTGACGGAAGGCACAGGGTCTATGAGCTTCCGGACAAGTGCGGAGCGCAAAGCTGCCATCCCCACTTTTCCTGCCGCGGCTGCGGTATGACGGCCTGCCTTGAGGACTTTCATGTGCATTACAGGGGGACACTCGGGAAGGGCTTTGTTGCGGAAAGGCAGAAGGTGCTCATAGAGGGGCTCTGTCCCGACTGCAAAAAGACATAAAGCCCGGTAAATGAAATGTGCCCGGGTTCAAGCAGTGGGGAAAACGTCTTTTTATTTTGTGCCGGCAGAAGGGCTGGCCGTTAAGAGAGGGGGGAAAGGCTTCCTTTGAAAATTGTCTGGAAGCTCGCGGCCATTGGCGCTGCCGCCGCTGTCATTATATATTTTATCGTTTTCCGGCCTGGCGGTCCGGCCCGCCTGCGGAACGAAGAGCAGGGGGCGCCAGCCGGCCCGGGGGCGATAAGGGTCGTTGCGGCCGAGGACTTTTACGGCAGTGTCGCCTCGCAGCTTGGCGGAAACCTGGTTGCCGTTAAAAGCATCATTTCAAGCCCTAACATAGACCCGCATGAATACGAATCGAGCGTAAAGGACGGCATCGCCGTCGCCAGGGCGGCCATCGTAATAAAGAACGGGCTGCAGTACGACACCTGGCTGGACAAGATGCTTTCCGCATCGCCCAGCCCGGGCCGCATCGTAATTACGGCAGGAGACAGCGCTCCAAGGCGGCTTTCAGGCAACCCGCATGTCTGGTACGGGGTGGACAACATGGAGGCTGTGGCAAAGGCTGTCGACAATGCCCTCATAAAAGTGAGGCCCTCGGAGGCGCCTTTTTTCAAGAGCAACCTTGCGCGCTTTCAGGCTTCTCTGGCGCCGCTACTGGCAAAGATCAACGAGATAAGGCAGAAATACCATGGGACCCCAGTGGGCCTTACCGAGACGATATGCCTGTACCTGACCGGTCCAATGGGGCTGCGCGTCCTGACTCCGTTTGATTTTCAGAAGGCCATAGCGGAAGGCAACGACCCGCCTGCCGCAAGCGTGGCGGTCGCAAACACTCAGGTGGACAGGAAAGAGATAAAGATACTTATATACAACAGGCAGACGGTGACACCTGTAACGACTGCCCTGCTTGGGCAGGCGAGGGCGCGCGGCATTCCGCTTGTGCCGGTGTCCGAGACGATGCCTCCGGGCGGCACCTATCAGTCCTGGATGCTTGCCCAGATGAGCGCGATCGGAAACGGGCTTTCAGCCGCCCGGGGAGGCCGCTGACCTTGGCCCTGGCGCAAAAAGTGATTTCGGTGGAGAACATCGCCGTGGAGCTGAACGGGCGGATGGTCCTGGAGGACGTCAGCTTCGATGTCCGGCAAGGGGAGTTCGTTGCCGTCCTTGGGCCAAACGGGGCGGGCAAAACCACGCTCTTCAAGGTGCTGCTTGGCCTCCTGGAGCCGGCGCGCGGAAAGGTCTCCGTGCTTGGCAAGCCGCCGCGCCTTGGTGCAAAAGAGATAGGATACGCGCCCCAGCACCGCACCCTGGAGACCGATCTTGCGCTGCGCGCCAGGGATGTCGTCGGCTTCGGCCTTGATGGGCACAAATGGGGGATAGGGTTTTTGGGAGGGCGCAGGCGGAGCGCGGCGATAGACAGAGTGCTTGATGAGGTCGGCGTCTGTCATCTGGCCGATATGCCGGTCGGCCGTCTTTCGGGAGGCGAACAGCAGCAGATGTATATAGCGCAGGCGCTCATAACCAACCCCAGGGTCCTTATGCTGGACGAGCCGCTTTCTAACCTGGACATCAGCCACGCGCGGGAAATAGTTTCGCTTTTATCTGGCGTAAGCAGGAGCCGCGGAGTGGCCGTTATGCTTATTTCGCATGACATCAATCCCCTCCTGCACGCCGTGGACCGTGTGCTTTACCTGGCAAACGGGCACAGCGCCATTGGCTCTCCGGAAGAGGTTATCACGAGCGAGACGCTCTCCATGCTCTACAGTTCAAAGGTGGACGTCATCCGTTCCGGCGGCAGGATTTTCGTTGCCGGTGCCGAGACCTGACATGGACCTCTCCGTCCTTAAATATCCCTTCATACAGAACGCCTTTCTGGCCGGCTCGGCAGTTGCGGTAGTGGCCGGGATCATAGGCTATTTTCTGGCCGCACGGGGACTTGTCTTTGCGGGCCATGCACTGTCCCATATCGGTTTTGCCGGGGCCGCCGGCGCGCTTGTCCTTGGCGTAGACCCCATTCTGGGCCTTTTTTTCTTCACTATGGTCTCAGCTGTGGGCATAGGCGTCACAGGGAAGAATTTCCGGGAAGAGGACATGAACATAGGCATAATAATGATGCTGATGCTGGGGCTGGGCGCGCTCTTCATCTCGCTTTACGCGGGATATGCCGAGCGCGCCTACAGCATTCTTTTTGGCACTATCCTGGGCATAGCGCGGACCGATGTCCTGGTCACCGCCGCATTCGGCCTTGCGGCCCTGGCGCTTCTGGCCGTTATCGGGCGGCCGCTTCTTTTTGCCACCATAGACCCGGAGGTGGCCCAGGCACGGGGCGTTCCGGTCCGGCTTCTTGGCATCCTTTTTCTCTTGCTTGTTGCCGTGGCGGTCTCGATGTCGGCGGTGGTCGTGGGCATTCTTTTTGTCTTCACCCTTCTTGTCGGCCCCGCCGCCACGGCAATGAGGCTTGCCCGGAGGCCCGGCTCCGCAATGCTCTTGTCCGCCGCCCTGGCGCTGCTTTATACATGGACCGGCATTTTCCTTGCCGCGGTAAGCTCCTGGCCTGTAAGCTTTTATATCGCCTCAGTTTCGTTTGCCGCCTATCTGGCGGTGCGGCTGCTTGAGCCGGCGGCCGGTAAGATAAAAATAAAAACCGGGGAGCGGACGGCATGACGTTTTTTTCTCTGTTGAGGCAGCCGTTTGTCCAAAACGCCTTCCTGGCCGGCACGGTCATAGCGCTGATCTCAGCGGCAATCGGATATTTCGTGGTGCTGAGGGCCGAGGCGTTCGCCGCGCACGCGCTCTCACATATAGGTTTTGCCGGGGCCACGCTGGCCGCCCTCACCGGCGTGAGCCCGCTGCTTTGCATGTCGTGGTTTACGGTTGCGGCGGGGCTGGGAATGGGCCTGCTTGGAAAGCGTGTCCGGGGGAGGGACATCGAGATAGGAATTACCCTTTCCTTTGCGCTTGGCCTGGGTGTGCTTTTTCTCAGGCTATATACGAGTTCGGCAAGCGAAACGGTGGGCGTGCTCTTTGGCTCCATACTGAGCGTTGCCAGGACAAGCATTTTATGGACGGTCGTCCTTGGGGCCGCAACGCTTTTTGTCCTTGCCGCCATCGGGCGGCCGCTGCTTTTCTCCTCCATCGACCCCGAGAGCGCCCGGGCGCGGGGCGTGCCCGTCAAACTGCTTTCAACGGTGTTCCTGCTCCTTGTGGCCGTCACCGTATCCGAAGCGATACAGGTGGTGGGCGTATTGCTTGTATTTGCGCTCATCGTGGCACCCGCTGCAATTGCCCAGCACGTGACGCGCAGGCCTTTTTCCGCCCTTGTCCTGTCCATGGCGCTTGGCAGCGTGTTTGTATGGGGAGGCCTCCTGCTGGCCCTGGCCACCAGGTTCCCGGTGAGCTTTTATATAGCGGTCATCGCCGCGCTGACATATTTCATTGTCGTGGGGGCAAGCCACGCCCTCCGCCCTCATGCGGCCGAGAAAGTGGAGCAGCGGTGTTAGCCTGCGTGCTTTACAAGCCTTCTTCCCAGGTGATAAAATAAGCCTCACCTTTTTTCGGGGCTCAGGTTTTTAAGGTTTTTTTTTAAAGCAAAAAACAAAAAATAAAATAAGATAAAAAAGCGGAAAAACAAAAACTCTTTTTCCCACAAGGGGGTCCAGATGTCCAAGGCAAAGAGGGCGCTTATCAGTGTTTCCGACAAAAGCGGTGTTGCCGAGTTCGCAAAAGGGCTGGCGGAAATGGGCGTGGAGCTGATCTCGACAGGCGGTACTGCCAAGGCGCTCAAGGACGCGGGGCTCCAGGTGAAGGACATCGGGGACTACACCGGCTTTCCGGAGATGCTTGACGGAAGGCTCAAGACGCTCCATCCCAAGGTGCACGGAGGGCTCCTTGCCAGGCGGGACGACCCACGGCACATGAAGGACCTGGAGGAGCACGGCATAGGGCTCATAGATATCGTGGCCGTGAACCTCTATCCCTTCGAGCGCACCGTGTCCAACCCGGATGTCAAGTTCGCCGACGCCATCGAGAACATAGACATAGGGGGGCCAACGATGCTCAGGGCCGCCTCCAAGAACTTTGAGTCCGTAACCGTGATAGTAGACCCTGCCGATTATTCCGTCGTGCTGGACGAGCTCAGGGCAACGGGCGGGCAGGTAAGCGGCAAGACGCGTCTGAAGCTGGCTAAAAAAGTGTTTCAGCACACTGCACGCTATGACGCGCTCATAGCGGACTATCTGGAGGGCGTGACAGGCGGAGAGGGCGCCCTTGCTCCAACCCTTACCTTAAGCTACAGGCTTGCCTCCCCGCTCAGATACGGCGAGAACCCGCACCAGGCGGCAGGTTTTTACGAGGAGCGGACGGACGGCCTTTCTCTTGCAAGGGCAAAAGTGTTGCAGGGCAAGGAGATGTCCTTCAACAATTACTATGACACACATTCGGCCATGCTCCTGGCCCTTGAGTTCGAAAAGACCGCATGCGCCATAATAAAGCACAATAACCCTTGCGGCGCCGCCGTCGCGGACTCCGCGGCGGAGGCCTACAGGCGGGCGCTTAAGACGGACCCCGTTTCGGCCTTCGGAGGCGTCATCGCCTTTAACAGGGAGGTTGACGATGAGGCCGCGGAGGAGATTGTAAAGCTTTTCGTCGAAGTGGTCCTTGCCCCTTCCTACACACAAGGGGCGCTGAAAATATTCCAGGCTAAATCGAACATAAGGGTGCTCGTGCTTCCGGAGATGCTTACGAAACCTTTGAAGGGCTTTGACATAAAGCGGATCGCGGGGGGCATACTTACCCAGGGGTGGGACACGCTTCGCGTGGACGTAAGGGCTCTGCAGGCGGTGACAAAGAGAAAGCCCACCGAGGAAGAGCTTTCAGCCCTCGATCTGGCCTGGAGGGTGGTAAAGCACGTAAAGTCAAACGCTATCGTTTATGCGTTTGCCGGCAGGACGGCGGGGATAGGCATAGGGCAGACAAGCCGCGTTTATTCCGCAAGGTGCGGAGCGGCCAATGCCACTGAGCCGCTTAAAGGCTCCGTCGTGGCCTCGGACGGGTTTTTCCCGTTCAGGGACGGAATAGACGAAGTAAGCAAATGGGGAGTTACTGCCGTCATACAGCCCGGCGGCTCCGTGAAGGACGAAGAGGTCATAAAGGCATGCGATGAGCATGGAATGGCTATGCTCATTACAAAGGCAAGGCATTTCAAGCATTGATGAAAGAATAAAAAATCAAAACAAAAAAAGCCGCACGGTAAGGAAGATATGAAGGTACTGGTAATAGGCAGCGGGGGCAGGGAGCACGCCCTGGTATGGAAGCTCTCCCAGAGCCGGCGCGTGGACAAGATATACTGCTGTCCGGGCAATGCGGGCATTGCGGAGCTGGCCGAATGCGTGGACATAGACCCGATGGATTTTGACGCCATCCTGAACCTTGTTAAATACGAATGGATCGACCTCACCGTGGTCGGCCCGGAGGGCCCTCTTGCAGGCGGCATTGCCACCCTTTTCAGGAAAGACGGCAGAAAGATATTCGGCCCAGGGGCCGATGCGGCCAGGCTGGAGGCGAGCAAGTCTTTTTCAAAGGATTTCATGCGCCGCTACGGGCTTCCGACGGCGGAGTACAAGGTCTTTACGTCCTATGTTCACGCGGAGGACTATGTAAGGCTCAAGGGGGCCCCGATAGTCATTAAGGCTGACGGGCTTGCCGCTGGGAAGGGCGTTATTGTCGCAAAGACAGTGCAGGAGGCAGCGGACGCCCTTCGCCTGGTGATGAAAGAGCGCGCCTTTGGAGAGGCCGGGGACAAGGTGGTCGTGGAAGACTGCATAGACGGGGAAGAGGCCTCCTTCATG
>JAKAMR010000010.1 GCA_021812785.1 Nitrospirota bacterium | reverse complement strand
GAGCACGAGCAATGTTTCCCTCGTGCTGCACGATCATAGACATAGGCGGCCAGGACACGAAAGTCATCAGCCTGAATGATGAGGGCATAGTAAAAAAATTCGAGATGAACGACAGATGCGCCGCGGGGACAGGAAAATTTGTGGAGATAATGGCTAAGGCACTGGGCTATTCTCTTGAGGATTTCGGCCATGTATCGCCCGAAGGACAAGCGGAATTGCAGATCAACAGCATGTGCACGGTTTTTGCCGAATCCGAGGTCATTTCCCTTATAACGAAAGGGGTCGGCAGGGAAGAAATAGCTCTAGCCCTACACCGCTCAGTGGCTAACCGGGTGGTTTCGATGGTGCGCAGGGTTGCCCTCGAAGAAGATGTCGTGTTTGCGGGCGGGTGCGCCAAAAACAACTTGCTGCGTAGCCTGCTAGAGTCGGGCACGGGGAAGACAATAAAAGTGGCCGAAAACCCGGAGATCACCGGTGCGCTTGGGGCCGCCCTCTATGCTTTGGAAAAATGAGCTGGATAAAAGAAAAGGGCTGACATATGAAATGTTTTCGATCAATGGGTATCGATCTTCTTTGTGGCGCCATATTGCTTGAATATCCTCTTGATTATATTGAGGCTTTGAACGAATTGTCCTCGGGAAAAGCCTGCCTTACGGATTGGGAAAAATAAAGAAAAAGTTTTTAGGCGCAGCATCTATTGGTATTAATGCTGGCCGTAACATGCATTCTAGCAGATAGTTTATACTCGCACAGTTCAGGGTGTATTTTATTATCCGCGGCGTTTACTCGGGAGACAAGAGTCGAAGGGGTATCAAATGGTTATCAGAAATTTAAACCGCTGAGGATTTCAGGAAAAAGTTGAAGCTTTAACGTCCGGTGCATGCAAAGTCAAGTCGCTCTTTTTTATAAACTGTTTATGCGGACTGTCATAGCCCGGAGGATTATAATGAGACTGGCAGGGCTCTTTGAAAACCGAAGCCGGAAAGGAGCTTTTTAATTTAATAGGCAATCTCCGGCAAAAAATGAATAGCGAGCGGTGAGCGAGCGAATGTGATAAATCCAAAAGACCTCACATTCGATTCCCGAAGGGGATAAAATGAATAGCGAGCGGTGAGCGAGCTAATGTAATAAACCCAAAAAGACGGCACATTCGATTCCCGTAGGGAATAAAAATGCAATTAACCGCCACCCGAACCGGCGGTGTTCGTTGAACGCTTGAACAGTCAGGTCTGGAAAGTCCCAATAAAATCAGCGGTTAAGGCTTTCACCTTGAACGGAAAAACAAAAAACACAAAAAAAACAAAAAAGGCAATGGCGGTTTCCATTATGGCCAACCAGCATACTGCCAGGATTCGAATCCGCACCTCAGAGGTGCAGGAGCCTCTCTATCTTAACCAGCCCCCGGACCGCCTCCCCGATCGCCAAAAGCTTCCCTTCCGGGTCTTTTATCCTTATGCTTCCTGAAAGGGGGACGCGTGCCCTGAAGGGGGCCCCGTTTTGTATCCTTTTCAACTCCCGGCCTTCTATGTTCACCTCTTCAAGGAAGCCCAGGGCCTCGTCCAGCTCCAGAAACGCGGAAGCCTTAAAGCCCGTAGATCGGGCGTCAAGCTCCTCCGGGCGGGCGGAGTCCTTAACGTCGAAGGGGCCGATAGCGGTCCTCCTAAGGCGTGTGACATGGGCGAAGGTTCCCATCTTGATGCCTATGTCGTCCGCAAGCGTACGTATATAAGTCCCTTTGGAACAGGCCACGAGGAGGTCCGCAAAGGGGGGCTCAAAGCGCAGCAGTTTTAATTCCCCGATCTCCACCTCCCGCTCCTCGCGTTCTACCTCTATCCCCTGCCGGGCCAGCTCGTAGAGCGGCCTGCCTGCTTTCTTAAGCGCGGAGTACATGGGCGGCAGCTGTCTGGTCTTTCCCAAAAAACCGGCCAGGGTCTCCTCAAGGGTTTTCAGGTCTGCCCCTGCATTGCCCGTTGCGGTAACAGCGCCACAGGAATCAAAGGTGTCCGTCCTTTCGCCAAATTTTATGGTGGTCTCGTATTTTTTGGGCATATCGGTGAGGAACCGGCTTATCTTTGTGGCCTCGCCGGTGCAGACGATCAGAAGACCGGTGGCCAGGGGGTCCAGCGTGCCCGTGTGGCCGGCCTTTTTAATGCCCAGGCGCCTTTTAACCAGGCTTACCGCCTGCTGCGAGGTAAGCCCTTCTGTTTTGTCCAGCAAGATGACCTTGTTCATAGTGGAGCCTATTATTTTACACAACATTCGATCAAAAATGACTCCCCCACCCTGGCCCTCTCCCGTAGGGAGAGGGAATTTGCCCCCCGCCTTTTGGGAGAGGGGCGAGGGTTTTTTTGTTTTTAAAAATGGCAAAGCTTGAGGTGTTAATAAAAAACAGACCGGGTCCTGAGGTTTGCTGTTTCTGTTTTATTCTATTTTATTTTTTTTGTTGTTTGCCCTTTTTCTTTTTGGGGCACCTTCTGCCAGTCCTTCAGGAATTTGGCCATCCCCAAGTCGGTCAGCGGGTGCCTGGTGAGCTGCTTGATGACGGAAAAAGGTATCGTCGCCACGTGCGCGCCCAGCCTTGCGGACTCCACCACGTGCATGGGGTTTCTGATGCTGGCCACGATCACCTGGGCCTCGAACATGTAATTTTCCAGTATGGTCATTATGTCCGCGATAAGGTCCATGCCGTCCTGGCTTATGTCGTCAAGCCTGCCCACGAACGGGCTTATGTACGTGGCCCCTGCCTTTGCCGCAAGAAGGGCCTGCGTGGCGGAAAACACCAGCGTCACGTTTGTCTTTATGCCAAGGGCGGAGAGGTTTTTTACCGCTTTAAGCCCTTCTTCCGTCATGGGTATTTTTACGACGATGTTTTTTGCTATGGCCGAAAGGGCTTTTGCCTCTTTCACCATGCCTTCCGCCTCCAGCGCCACGACCTCCGCGCTCACCGGTCCCTTGGCCACGCGGCATATCTCCTTCAGCAGCTCCACCGGCTCGCGGTTTTCCCTGCTGATAAGGCTCGGGTTCGTGGTGACGCCGTCAACCACCCCCATGCTCCATGCCTCTTTTATCTCGGTTACGTTGGCCGTATCAATGAATATCTTCATCCTGGATCACTTACCTCCGTGCGCGATATTTTTTTTGTTTTGCATGCGGTTTTTTAGTCCGTTCCATCTTCGCCAGTTCCAATCTGGCAGCCTGGTATTCCATATAACCGGGCTGGCTGGTTTTTAAGCATTCCTTGAAGAGCTGCCGCGCCTGCGCCTTGTTCCCTTTCCAGAGCGCCTCCTCGCCGGCATAGTAATAGGCCGCGCACAGCCGCCCGGAGACAGTATTTTTGTCCTTTCCGGCATTGGCCGCTTCAAGGAGCCCTTTCTGCGTGACGTCGCCAAGATAATATTGCGATACGGTCCTTACCCAATCCGTGGCGGGATGCGCTTTCACGTAATCCGCCAGTTGTTCAAGCCCCTGGTTTCCCTTCTGCCGGGAAGTCTTCCGGAGGACGATCAAAAGCCTTATCCTTGCCCATTCGTAGCCAGGGTCGATCCCGATCTCCTTGGTGAAATCCGCCGCGGCCTTATCGAGCAGTCCCTGGGCCAGGTAGCTCATGCCCCGGTCGTCATAGGCAGTCTCATAGGAAGGGTCTATCTCTATCGCCTTCGCGTAATCGGCTAAAGCCAGGGCATACTGGCCCGTGCTGTTATAGGCAGTGCCCCTGTTGCTATAGTAACCTGCGGATTTAGGGTTAAGCCCAATGGCTTTTGTGAAATCGGCTATCGCAAGGTCGAATTGCCCCCTATCTTCATGTACGATGCCCCGCTCATTATACGAATAGGGGTCGGAGGGCGCAAGCTCGATGGCCTTCGTGAAATCGGCTATCGCTTTTTCATCGGCGGCCTGAAGGAAATAGACATAGCCCCGGTGCTCATAGCCAAGGGTGTACGAAGGGTCTATCTCTATTGCCTTTGTGAAGTCGGCCAGGGCCTGGTCATATTTTCCGCCGGATCTGTAGGCTATTCCCCGCCAGACATAGGCTTCGGTGTCCTGCGGCTTAAGCTCTATCGTTTTCGCAAAATCGGCGATGGCCATATTGTAGCGGCCCAGGTTGGCGTAGGCGATGCCCCGGTTATAGTACGTCTGATCATCGGAGGGTTTCAGCTCAAGGGCCTTTGAGTAATCGGCCACCGCCAGGTCGTACTGGTTCTCTTTGCCATAGACGAGGCCCCTGTCGTAAAGAGCGCGGAAATAGGAGGGGTTTAGCTCTATGGCCTTCGAGTAATCGGCTATGGCGCCGGCATAATTCCCCAGCAGTTTATATGCATAGCCGCGGTTAAAATAAGCCGTTGAATCGGCCGGATTAAGCTGCAGGCACCGGGTGAACTCGGGCACCGCGAGGTCATACTGCCCCTTGTCCACATAGACGAGGCCGCGTCCTTCAAAGGCGGCGGCAAAGCTTGGATCTATCTCCACTACCTTGTTATAGTCGGCCAGCGCCTGGTCGTATTCGCTTTTTTCCAAATAGGAGCCGCCGCGGCCAAAAAGGGCATTGGCATTCGACGGGTTCAGTTCCAGGGCCTTTGAGTAATCGGAGATTGCGGCATCAAATTCGCCTTTCGAATAATGGTCGCAGCCGCGGTTGTACAGGGCATTGCCATATGAAGGGTTTATCTCCAGGGCCTTCGAGTAATCGGTTATGGCAAGGTCATACTGGCCCTTGCCGTCGTAGGCAAGGCCTAGGTCATAATACGATATGGCCAGGTTGTTCCCGCTGTATCTGCCGGAATTGATCGCCTCCGTGCAGGCAGTTATGGCATTATCGTACTGTTTTGAAGTGACATACTGGTAGCACCAATCGGTATCGGCGGCCGCCATTCCAGCCATTGACAGTATTCCGGCCGTTGACAGGACCAGGACAATTCCAGCCAAAATCTTGAATCTTGAAATCATGTTACCCCCATTTTTGCGTTTTTACTTTTTTTACGTTTTACCTTTTACTTCATGAAACAAAAAAAGCGCAGCTCGAAAAAACTGCGCCTATCGTGCGCGTATTATAGCAAAAAAATATATTCCATTTTTCATTCTCGTCCCTGCCCGGCATTCGGTCCCCGAAGGGGACGAATGTTGATGCTTTACCGGATTATCCTGTTTCGCTCGCGCTTTGGTCCGCCACCTGTTCATCCCGCTATTTTTGCCTCACTGTCCGCGGCGGAAAAGGCCTCTTCAACAAGCTCAAGGATATGGGCTGTTTTTATGCCTGCGCTTTCAAGCTGTATCCTGCAGGCCGGGCAGGAGGTGACCACCATGTCCGCACCCTCATAGGCGCTCACCCTTTTTAAAAGGAGCTCCCGCGAGGTCTCCTTGTCCGTAAGGAAAGCCCCGAACCCGCAGCAGCCTTCCTCTTTTGTCCTTTCGATGTTCAAAAGCTCCAAAAGGAGCCCCGCGTTAAACCCCAGGCCGTATTTGAGGTGGCAGGGCTCGTGCCAGATAAGCTTATTCGCTTCAGGTCTTTTCCCCGATTCAGGCCGGGCCGTGGTTTTCTCCCGTACCGGCCCAAGATCGAGTCTGCCCGGAGACAGCAGGAACTCCATGGCATCCATAGCGTTTTCCACGCCGCCGCCAGCCAGTTCGGGGTATCGCTTTCTTATCATATATACGCACGTGGAGCAGGGGCTTACCACCGCCTCCACGTTGAGCTTGCCGAAGATCTCCAGGTTTTTTTCCGCGAACCTCCTGGCCTCGTTCTCAAGGCCAAGGCCCCTCAGCGGCATCCCGCAGCAGACCTCGCCTCCGGGCAGGACCACCTCATAGCCTGCCGCCACCAGTATGCTTATCAGGTCCTCCCCCGTCCCGGGCGTCAGATAATTGGCCGCGCACCCGGCAAAGACGGCCACCCGGCCCACGGCCTTTCTTGGCGTTATCACCTGGTGCCCGCTTTTTAGCTGGCGGCCGGGGAAACTCAACCCCTCCGGCAAGCGGGGCACAAGTTTTTTAAGAAAGTCATGTTTAAGCCCGGTTATGAACCTTGCGGCGTTCATGCCCAGTGCAGGTCTGTTCAGGCCCGCACGAAGCGCGGTGCGGGTAAGCAGCCTTTTGGAGTCTAGCTTTCTAAGGACGTCCCGCCCCCTGTAGATAAACTGCGTAGGTTTAATGCCAACCGGGCAGGAGACGTCGCACCGGCCGCAAAGCGTGCAAGAAAAGATCCTGCCCAGAAGCCCCTCCGTTGGCGGCGTTGCGCCTCCGGCAAGCCCCCGCAGCAGCATGAGCCTTCCCCTTGGAGAAAAGGCCTCATTGCCCGTAAGCTCATAGACGGGGCACCGCGCCTTGCAACTGCCGCAGCGGGCGCAGTCTTCCAGCCCCGGTCCGTTCCCGCCCGCCTCAAGCAGCCGCGCCGCTGCCCCAGGATCGATCTCCTTGCCCATGGAGTTGCCCTCAAGGAGCTTGCCCATAAGACCCTCCCTCAGGTCTTTGAAAGACGAGGCAAGCGCGCGTGCTCTTTTACTTATGTCCTCACTCATATTTTTCATCTGGTACCCTGATTCAAACTTCCGCTTCGAAACCCCTCCAGGTCCAGGCACACGTACCTGAAATGTCCCTTGAGCGCCGCAACGATCTCTTTTTTAGCCGCAAGAGCGCGGTCGAAATCCGCCTGGCTTACCTCAACCCGTGCCACATCCCCGTGGTCCCGCACACGAAACTCCCTGAGCCCCAGCGCCCTTAATGCCTCCTCGGAAAGGGCCAACTTCCTGAGCCCGGCCTCGGTTACCGGCGTGCCGTAAGGCACCCTGGAGGCAAGACACGGAGAAGACGGCTTGTCCCATGTGCCAAGACCAAGCTCCCTCGAAAGCCGCCTTATCTCGTCTTTTCCCAGGCCCGCCTCCAGAAGGGGGCTTCTTACCCCCAACTCGCCTGCCGCCTTCATGCCCGGCCGGAAATCCCCAAGGTCGTCCGCCGTGCTGCCGTCTATCACGCAGCAAAAACCCTCATTGCGGGCTATCTGCGTCAAGGCCGCAAATAGCTCCGATTTGCAGTAATAACACCTGTCCGGCGGGTTTTCCCTGTAGGCGGGGTTTTCCAGTTCGCATGTCTTTATTATCTTGTGCGGTATGCCGATGGCGGAGGCCATCTCTATTGCGGTCTGCACGTCCCACTGCGGGTGAGAGGGGGAGGCAGAGGTCACGGCAAGCGCCCTTATGCCCGAAAGCTTCACCGCCTTTAATAAAAAAGTGCTGTCCACTCCGCCGGAGCAGGCCACAACGGCGCTCCCAAGGCCCTTTAATATCCCAGTCAAACGGTCTAAAGAAGGGTAAAAACTGTCCAAAAACAAAAAGTCCTTTTTTCTATTTCTTTTTCTTCACAGCGCCGTGATCTCATAGTTTTCCTGGTGCAGCGCCGGATCTTCGTTAATGGTCATCTCCATCCCGTAGGCGCTTTCTATCTCCTCCAGTTTCTGCCTCTCCTCGTCAAGGAGTATCTCGGCCACATGAGGATGGGCGGTTATGACGATGCGTTTAAGCCCGTGCTTTGCCATCCGCTCCGCCTTTCTGAATATCTCGTAGCAGAGGGTGGTGACCGATTTAATGTTGCCTTTCCCCTCGCAGTACGGGCAGGGCTCAAGGACGGTCCTGACAAGGCTCTCTCTCACGCGTTTCCTTGTCATCTGGATGAGGCCAAGCTCCGTTATCTGGGAGATGGTGCTCTTGGTGCGGTCTTTTTTCATCGCATCCTGGAGAGCGCAGAAGACCTTCTGCCTGTTTTCGGCCATCTCCATGTCTATGAAGTCTACGATTATTATGCCGCCAAGGTTCCTGAGCCTTATCTGGTAGGCTATCTCTTTTACCGCCTCCAGGTTCGTGCGCAAAATGGTGTCTTCGAGGTCCTGCTTGCCCACATATTTGCCGGTGTTCACGTCTATTACGGACATAGCCTCCGTCTGGTCTACCACTATATAGCCCCCGGATTTAAGCCAGATCCGTCTGCCCAGCGCCCTGGAGATGTCTTCCTCGATGCCGTAGCTTTCAAACAGGGGCTCGTCCCCGTCATAAAGGCCTATTTTACCCAGGAGCTTGGGGAAATAGCTCTGCACGAATCCCTTTACCTCAAGATATTTTTTTTCGGAATCCAGGACCATCTCATCGACGCCCGAGCCCATAAGGTCCCGCACGCTCCTAAGAACCAGGTCCAGGTCCCCGTGCACAAGCGACGGCGCACTGGATTTCTCGTTCTTCCGGACCACGCTTTCCCACAGGCTGACAAGGAAATCCAGGTCCTTCCGGAGGTCCTCCCGGCTTGCTCCCTCGCTTGCCGTCCGCACGATGAGGCCGAAATTCTTTGGCCTTATCTCCTCTACTATCTCCCTCAGCCGCGTGCGCTCCTGCTCGTCCTCGATCCTCCTGGAAAGGCCTATGTGCTCCAGGTTGGGCATCAGCACCAGGTACCTGCCAGGCAGCGTTACATACGACGTAACGCGCGCCCCTTTGCTTCCGATGGGGTTTTTAGAAACCTGCACCAGGATGTCCTGCCCCCCGCGCAGCAGTTCTCCTCTGTGGAGCTCATGCCTCTTGCCTTGCAGGAAATCGAGCCCGGAAAAATTCTCGTCCTCGAACATGAGCGCGTAGTCTTCCACTATGTCCGTGCGTATGTCGGACACGTAAAGGAAGGCGGCCTTTTCCAGCCCTATATCCACAAAGGCGCTCCTCATGCCAGGCAGAATACGCAGCACCTTTCCCTTGTAAATGTTTCCGGCCAGGCTTGCGTTCTTCCTGCGCTCCACATAGACCTCAACGACCTGCCCGCCTTCAAGCAGCGCAAGGCGTGTCTCGTGTCCGGTCACGTTCACCAGTATGCTGTTCAGACCCGCCATTTACCCTTTTTCAAAGCAAAAAATGCAAAAAATAAAAAATTCTCCATTTTTTGGTTTTTTATTTTAATTATCCATGGGCGGCAAAAACGCTCCGCCTATTTCGCCAAGCAGCCTTGTCCTGGTTGCCTGGGCCTGGTGGCCTGCCCCGAACATCCCGGTCAGGATCTCCTCAAGGCGCGCTTTCGGGCCCTCCGGGTCATCCCTAAGCCAAAGCTCAACGGAAAAACCGCTGCCGGCAATATCCGCCCGCATCACCATGCGTCTGATATCCACCTGTTTGCTCTTTTTATTTTTGTTTCTGTCTTTGTTTTTTTCTCTTTCATCTTCCCGTCTATCTTCCCGCTCAACAAGGAACTCGCTTTTGGCCATGAAGGGGGCGGCCTTTGCGCAGTCAACGCCTATTATCTCATAAACATATACAGTTATGAAGCTCTGAAGAGATGGCGCCCTTTCAGGAAGCGGCGCGGCGGCCTGGACCTTTATCCCCGCGGGGAGCTGGGCGTTAAGAAGCGCGGCCACCCTGAGGGGCGGCATGTAACAGGAAAGCGTCATGTCCAGATACTCCCTGGTCCCCTGTACCCCGACGCCAAGCGGAGGGCCAAAGGCAACTTTCGGAGCCGGATGAAAGCCCTCCGAGTATTCCACGGGAAGCCCTGCGCGTCTCATGGCGCGCGCCATGGCCGTTATCAGCTCCCTGTGCGAAAGGCATCCAAGGGGGTCCGTTTTCGAGAACTCGACCCTAAGCTTGAACGGTGTTTTGTTTTTTATCAGCTCAGCGGTTTGATGAAGAGCATCAGGCGTTGCCTCACCGCAGGCAACTTGTCCAGCAGTGAGTCCCGCCCCGGAGCCCGCAGTGAGGTCCGTCCTGATAGATTTAACGCCGCAGGCAAGCCCGCAAGAGGTGCATTTAACCCTGCAATCCGGGGTCTTTTCAGTTGCGCCCAGGGCCTTCCGGTATTCATTTAAAAGGAAGGATCCCTTGATGCCTGTGTCTACGTGACCCCATGGCAGCGAGCCGGGCTCACCCGCTTGATCATGCTCATCCTTACAACCCGCCGTACCATGTTCACTCGTACAAAATGTCCTTTGGGCGCAGGCGGCGATATCTATTCCGGTCTCCGCCGCGGCATCCAGCCAGGCATTATAGTTAAAAACATCGCTCCAGGCATCCAGTCTTGCGCCGCGCCGGTGGGCGGCAAGAAGCAGCGTGGAGAGACTTTCATCCCCCCTGGCAAAGGCCGCTTCAAGCAGGCTCAACCGCTCGTCATGCCCCTTAAGGGTCACCCTGCCACCGCGAAAGGCGTTCCTTAAAAAGGCTTTTTTCCTTAAAAGCCCCTCCGTGCTTTCCTGCCCGAACCATTGAAAGGGAGTGTGGGGTTTTGGCACGAAGCTGGACACGCTCACGGTTATGTTGGCCCCCCGCTTCGCGTGTTTTTTCGCGGCCCTGAGGGCCTTCATGGCCATTCCGGGGATGGCCTCCACGTCTTCATCGGTTTCCGTGGGAAGCCCTATCATGTAATAGAGCTTGAGATTGAGCCACCCTTCCCTGAAGAGGGTGTCCACGGCCCGCTCATAATCTTCCTCCTCGAAATCCTTGTTTATGGCCAGGCGGAGCCTTGCGGTTGCCGCCTCGGGTGCGATGGTAAAGCCCGTCTTTCTTACCGTCTTTATCTCTTTTAATACGTTTTCGTTTACCGCCTTGACGCGGAGCGAGGGGAGCGAGACGGCATAATTTCTGCCCGAAAAGCGCCTGTTGAACTCCCTGATAAGGGGGAGAAGCCCGCTGTAATCTCCTGCGCTAAGTGATGTAAAAGATACTTCCTCATGCCCCGTGGCCTCAAGCGCCTGGCCTGCCAGCCTTATTACGGTCTGCGGTGTCCGCTCCCTCAAGGGGCGGTATATCATGCCCGCCTGGCAAAAACGGCAGCCCATCGTGCAGCCGCGCGAAACCTCCACGTTTATCCTGTCATGCACAAGCTGAGCGTAGGGGACAACCGGCCTTGCCGGGTAGGGGGCCTCTTCAAGCGAGGATATTATCCTTCTTCTTGTCTTTCCCCTGGATACCCGGGGCACATATACCCCATCGATCCTGGCAAGCGTATTTAAAATGTCCGCGCGTTTTCCGTCCCCTTCTTTTTTCCACCTGAAGACAGCCTCCAGCATCTGGGGAACCGCCTCTTCGCCGTCTCCTATCAGGAAGGCGTCGATGAACGGGGCCATTGGGGCAGGGTTCACAGTGGAAGGCCCCCCGGCTATCACAAGCGGGTTTTTACTCTTTTGGCTATCCGCCCGTTGCCTGCTTTCAAGAGGGAGCCCTGCCAGCGAGAGCATGTTCAGCACCGAGGTATAGGAGAGCTCGTACTGAAGACTGAAGCCCAGGACGTCAAAATCCGCAAGCGGCCTTCCGCTTTCAAGGGCGGCAAGCGGCACGGAGTTTTCCCTCAGATAGGCCTCCAGGTCCAGCCACGGGTGGAAAACCCGCTCCGCGGAGGCATAGGGCAGCCGGTTTATTATGTCGTAAAGCACCTTCAGCCCCAGATGGGACATGCCCACCTCGTACAGGTCGGGAAAGGCAAGGGCTACTTTAAGGGGCGCGTCTTTTTGGACCGCATTGAATTCTTTTCCAAGGTATCTTGACGGTTTAAGGAATCTTTGAAGGTGCATCATTTAGGATATCAAACCGTTTGTATAATTTGATAGGGCCGCCTGGATTTTTCATTTTTATTTTGCGAGCGCCTTCAGTAGCGTGCCAGTTTCAGTGAAAGGGGAAACCATCAGACGGGGCGGGTATTTATCAATTGAGACATTACTTGCCCGTCCATAAGTTGCGGGCGGCGCACCGGACAGGGCTTTTCTTTTTTGACAAGTCCCGGCATTTAGCCTTATATTTTATTGTGCGGGTGTCTCTATCTTTCTACTAAAAAGGAGTGTTTCTCCCTCAATGCACATAGGAATAATAGGCACAGGGTACGTGGGTCTGGTCACGGGCGCATGTTTTGCCGAGTTCGGCGTAAATGTGGTGTGCGCCGATAAGGACGGCGAAAAGATAGGCGCTCTTAATGCGGGTAAAGTGCCGTTTTACGAACCTGGCCTTGAGCAGATAGTAGAGAAAAACGTAAAAAAGGGTTTTTTGCGGTTCACCACCAAATTATCGGAGGCGGTGAGCCAAAGCCTGGTGGTCTTTATAGCAGTGGGCACGCCCCCTAGGGGTGACGGCTCGGCGGACCTGAGTTTTGTAGAGGAAGTGGCAAAGGAGATCGCCCTTAACTTGGACGGCTACAAAGTGATAGTCACCAAAAGCACCGTCCCTGTCGGCACCGGCAGAAAACTGAAAAGGCTCATAAAGGAAAACCTGAAAGACGGCGGGGATTTTGATGTGGCCTCTAACCCCGAGTTCCTGAGGGAAGGCTCCGCCATTGAGGACTTCATGCGCCCGAACCGCGTGGTGATCGGCACGGATAGCCCCCAGGCGGCGGCCATACTCAAGGACCTGTATAATCCCCTCTACCTGCTGGATACGCCCTTTGTCCTTACTGACATCGAAACGGCCGAACTGATAAAGTACGCCTCCAACGCCTTTCTCGCCACGAAGATATCCTTTATAAACGAGCTGTCGAGGCTGTGCGAAAAGGTGGGGGCCGATGTGGGCACGGTGGCCAAAGGAATGGGACTTGACAAGAGGATCGGGCCAAAATTCCTGCATGCGGGCCCCGGCTTCGGAGGCTCGTGTTTCCCAAAGGACACTAGGGCCATCTTAACTCTTGCCAGGGAAAACGGCCTTGACCTGAGGCTGATAGAATCCTCCGTGCTGGTAAACGAAGAGCAGAAAATGCTGATGGCCGGAAAGATAAAAGACGCAATGGGTCCCCTGGGCGGGAAAACGCTTTGCGTCCTGGGGCTTTCCTTCAAGCCAAACACGGACGACATGCGGGAGGCCCCCGCCATAAGCATAATAGGCGAGATCATGAAAGAAGGGGCCGCAGTAAGGGCATTTGACCCGGTTGCAACCGGGATGGCAAAGAAGGTCCTGCCGCCCGGCGTCTCCTACTTCAAAGACCCGTACGAAGCAGCCAATGGGGCGGACGGCCTTATCATCCTGACCGAATGGAATGAGCTCAGGAACCTGGATATGGGCAGGATGAAGGAAATCCTCGCGGGCGATTATTTCTTCGACTTCAGAAATATCTACGACCCGGCCAGGATGCGCCAGGCTGGTTTTAAATACTTCTCGGTGGGCCGGAGCTGATCTTTTATATTTAAAATTAGAGCCCTTCAGGATTTCTGTGGAGGGCGGACGGCAAAGCTAAAATCAAAAATACTTCTTTTTCTTTTTGAGGTATTCCTGCTCCACTTTGCTTCCCGGGTAGTCATGGGGATATTTGTAGCCCTCTCCGTGGCCCAAAACTTCCCTTGCTCCCCTGTAGTGGGTGTCTTTCAGGTGGTCCGGGACTTCCATTGTAGTCTCCTCCGCGACGTCCTTAAGGGCGCGTTCCAGGGCCATGTAGCTGGCGTTGCCTTTGGGCGCTTTTGAGGCGTAGGCAACGGCAAGGGCAAGAGGTATCCTGCCCTCCGGCATCCCCACGAACTCCACGGCCCGCAGCGCCGCCACCGCAAGCGCCAGGGCCTGCGGGTCTTCAAGCCCAATGTCCTCCGCGGCAAAGATTATTATCCTTCTTGCGATGAACCGCGGGTCTTCCCCCGCGTATATCATCTTTGCCAGGTAATATATAGCGGCATCGGGGTCCGAGCCCCTCATGCTTTTTATGAAAGCGGATATGGTGTCATAGTGCTGATCCCCGGCCTTGTCATAAACGACCGCTTTTTTCTGGATGGACTCCTCCGCGACCTCCATGGTCAAATGTACTTTTCCGTCGGGGGCAGGCGGGGTTGTCATGACCGCAAGCTCCAGGGCGGACAGCGCCTTTCTTGCGTCTCCATCCGAGAGCCTTGCAAGATGCCGGAGCGCGGCCTCAGCGGCTGAGACCGGCATGGCGCCAAGCCCCCTTTGCCCGTCCCTGAGGGCGGTTTCCATGATCTTAAGCAGGTCTTCCTCCTTGAGGGGTTTTAACTCGAAGACCTGGCTTCTGGACAGCAGTGCTGAATTTACATAGAAAAAAGGGTTTTCCACCGTGGCTGCTATAAGCGTGATGTTGCCTTCCTCGACATCTGGCAGCAGGGCGTCCTGCTGGAGCTTGTTCAAGCGATGAATCTCGTCCAGGAACAGGATGGTTTTATGGCCGGCCTTTGCCTGCGCGCGGGCCCCGGTGATCACCTTTCTTATATCCGGAAGCCCGGCTGTGGCCGCATTCAGCCACTCGAACCTGGCCCTGGTGTGATTGGCGATGACCCTGGCAAGCGCGGTTTTGCCGGTGCCGGGGGGGCCGTAGAGGATTATGGAGCTTATCTTGTCTGCCTGGATGGCCCGCCTTAAAAGCTTGCCCTCCCCAACGATATGCCCCTGCCCCAGGTATTCGTCCAGGTCGCGGGGGCACATGCGGTAGGCAAGCGGTTTTTGCTGTTTTTGGTTTTTTTGCCCGTCTGTGGTGTTTTTGTTTTCTGGCTGGCTTCCGGAATCGAACAACTCCATTAGAAATTCTACCCCTAAAAGCGGATTATTGACAATCCCACTTGTCCGGTTCCTCCTTGAAATTCGCTCGCCGTTCACCTTTTTCCCTTGACAACTCCCCCATGTAACTGGTAATAATTTCCGTCCCCAGAGTTTTTATTTTTCAGGAAAGATCCTCCGGGGGGGAGGAGACTTTTTGCTTCGTTTCTTGGCAACATGACCGGCAGAACAGTTCTTCTAATCAGCAACGATACTGCATACGCGGGTTTTTTAAAAAAAAACCTCGAACCATCCGGCTATACCTTTGAATTGAGGGAGTCCCTTCCCGCCAATTTAAGGCGGACCGGTTATGAGGCGCGTCCACTGATGATAGACTTGGGAACGCCCCGTTCGGTCGAGATATTGTCCTCTTTCAGGGCGTACCACCCGGAGGCCAGCATCATAGCGGTCTCGAACGGCGACTTCCAGAAAATGGAGGAAGCCCTGAAGGCCGGGGCTTCCTACGTGGTCTTCGAGAGAAACGGCGGAGACCCCCATACCCTGAAAGAGACACTTAAGCGCATCTATGAAGGTTTTTCGGCCAGGCAGGAGCTGGAGGCGCTGAAGGCCCTTACGGAGCCAAGGATCGTGGCGAAAAGCTCCTGCATGAAGACCGCGATGAAGCTGGCCCAGGACGCTGCAACCCTGCCTTTTCCGAACGCCGATAAGCCGGTGGTTCTTTTCGGACAGCCGGGTTCAGGGCGCGAGCTTGTAGCAAGGCACATCCATCTAAGCAGCCACAGGGCAGGCATGCCGTTTGTGAGGGTGGAAGATGACGGCAGTCTGGCGGATTCGGTTATGGCCTCAAGGGGCGGCACGCTTTTCATAAAGGAACTGAAGGCGCTGGGCGAAGAGTCCATCGCCGCCATCAGGGGCCTTATAGGCAAAAAAGAGTTTTACCTGGCTGTTAAAGATGATGGGCCCCGTGAAGGTGATGGCCGCAGTGGAGACCAAAGCACGTTGCGGGCCGATGTGCGCGTCATGTGCGGCTGTTTTTGCACTGAAGACGTTTCCCTACTGCAGGGCATCGACTATATGGGGATCGAGGTCCCCTCGATAGAGGAGCGCAAAGAGGACATAGTGCCGCTTGCGAACCATTTTATGGAAGAATTGTCGGCGCTTCTTAAGACCGGGAAAAAATATCTGACCAAGAGCGCCCGGGAGGCGCTCGTGGATCGGGAATACCCGGATGGGGTGTCCGGGCTAAAGAAGCTTGTGCACAGGGCCTACTTCCTTGGCACAACGAGCGCCATAGGAGACAAGGACCTCCTGGGCTCGGAATTCCTGGGAAAATATTCCTTTAAAAACTTTCTGGATGAAAGGCTCAGGCTTTATCTGAGGAAGATGGCCCAGCTTGAACGCTCAAATCTTTATGACACTGTTGTGGGTGAGGTGGAAAAGGCCCTGATCGAACTGGCCCTAAGCGAAATGAAAGGCAATAAGCTGAGGGCGGCAAAGGCCCTTGGCATGAACAGGAACACGTTCCGGGCGAAGCTTAAGAGCCTTAAGATCAAGGAAGACGTGAAGCGCACCGCCGCATCTTCCGGCAAGACCTCAAAGTAAAAAAACAAAAACAAAAGTTAAAAGAGTAAAACTTCTAAAGGCGGGTGCCGCTCAAGGCGTCCTTGCACGGACAGCCTCTTTGTTCAGGTATCAGGAAGAATGTTTTCTTAAGCAGCGCCATTACGGAGGCTGTGCTCTTTGCCATTGTCTCCACCACCTCCGTGGTGGTCAGTTTGTTTGCGGCCGAAACGCCTGCCGCAAAGTTCGTGATCACTGACACCGCGGCGTAGCAGAGCTCAAGCTCCCTGGCCAGTGCGGCCTCCGGCATGCCTGTCATGCCGACAATGTGCGCTCCCGCGCGTCTGAAAAACTCGATCTCCGCCCGGCTCTCAAGCCTTGGCCCGTTCGTGCAGACGTACGTTGCGCCGGAAGTAACCGGAATCCCTTCCGCCTGGCTGGCTTTCAGGATGGCTGCTCTAATCTCCGGGCAGTAAGGATCTGTAAAGTCGATGTGCACCACATCCGGCCCGTCATGGAAAGTGGATGGGCGCGCGCCCTGGGTGAAGTCCAGGGCCTGGTCCGGCAGAACGATGCTACCAGGGGGAAGCTCCGGGTCTATTCCTCCCACCGCGTTTATCCCCAAAATGCGCTCCACGCCCAATTCCCTCATTCCCCAGATGTTTGCCCTGTAGTTTACCTTGTGGGGAGGGATGGAATGTTTTGTCCCGTGGCGCGGCAGGAAAACCACCTGGGTGCCTGCGTCATCCGCGATCCCGGCAATAAGATAAGGTCCGGAGGGTTCCCCGAATGGGGTGCTCACACACTCCTCTTTCAGGTGCAGGAACCCTGGGACCCCGTAAAGGCCGCTTCCGCCTATGATGCCCAGTTTCGGCATGCTATAATACTAACAAAAGAGCGGTCCCAAATAAAAATTCAAGAAATAAACAGAAACAAAACAAAAATCAAGAAAGATCGAAAAATTCCTTCCCTGAACAAACGGCAAATCAGGACAAAAAGATAAAAATTTAAAAAACGATCGGCATAAGGTAAAAAATTCCAAATGATAGATACCGGACTTATGAAAGAGACGCTTGAGGCGGTTCTTGCCTCAGGCGGTGCGGCATATGCCGACCTTTATGTGGAGGCCAGCAGGAGCACGAGCATCCAGATAGAAGACAGCAAGGTGGAAAAGCTCCTTGAAGGCACCGATTCAGGGGCGGGACTCAGGCTTATCCGCGACGGCAAGACTTCCTACGCCTATACGAACGAGCTGGCAAAAAAGGCCTTTCTGCAGATGGCCTCCGGGCTCAGGGCCGCGGCCAGCGAGGGACATTTTTCCGGCAAGGACCTCGATCTGGTGAGGAGGGCCCCGGCCGTGGAGTACACGGTCAAAATAGACCCGGGCCAGGTGCCGCTGGAAAAAAAAGTGAGCATGCTCAAGGAGGCGGAAAAAGCCGCGCGGTCCTATCACAGCAGCATAAAGCAGGTGAGCGTAACATACCGTGAGCTCGCCCAGAAGGTCCAGATAGCCTCTTCCGAAGGTTTTCTGGCGATAGACGACCGCATCCAGACCATTTTCCTGATAAATGTGATAGCCCGGGAGGGCGATGTCGTGCAGACGGGCTATGAGCCTATAGGCGGGGCCATGGGTTTTGAGATCTTCGATGATACCCCCGCGGTGGAGGCCGCTCTGAAGGCCGCAAAAAAAGCGGTCATGATGCTTAAGGCAAGGAGGGCCCCGGGCGGAAGAATGCCCGTCGTCATATCTTCCCAGGCTGGCGGAACGATGATCCACGAGGCAGTTGGTCACGGCCTGGAGGCTGATCTTTCGCAGCAGGGCCTTTCGATCTATTCAGGCAAAATGGGGCAGAAGATCGCAGCGGATATAATCTCAGTGGTCGATGACGCGACTATCCCCGGGAAGCGCGGGTCTTTCAGGTTCGACGACGAGGGTACTCCCGCCCAGAAGACCGTGCTCATAAAAGACGGTGTGCTCACGGGTTTCATGTACGACAGGCTTTCGGCCATGAAGGCCGGGGCCAGCCCGACCGGAAACGGCAGGAGGCAGTCCTACCGGCACAGGCCCATTCCCAGGATGACCAATACGATGATCAGCCCCGGCAAGACGCCCGCCGGGGAGATACTTAAAAGTACGCCCAAGGGTCTTCTCGTAAAAAAGATGGGCGGCGGCCAGGTAAACACACTGACTGGCGATTTTGTTTTTGATGTCCAGGAAGGCTATCTCATAGAGGACGGCCAGGCCGGCCCCCCGGTGCGCGGCGCCACGCTGGCAGGCAACGGGCCGCGCGTTCTCATGGAAATAGACATGGCCGGGGCCGACCTCGGGTTCTCGATAGGCACCTGCGGCAAGGATTCCCAGGGGGTCCCGGTTTCCGATGCCCAGCCTACCATCAGGGTCCCTGAATTGGTGGTTGGCGGCGCTTCCTAAGATTAAAAACTGAAGGCAGCAGCCAGGTGGTCTTGCTTGCCTCGATTCCCAAGGGATAAAAAGCGGCCACATTCGGACCTGAGTGGATCAATAGTGTGTCTTTTTTGCAACGCATGAAGAATATTAACAACATATGCTCATGAGAAAACCCTTTATTTATAGATATTTCCGCCTGGCACGTTCATTGCAAGATAAAGAAGTGATGAGAAACCAGCGGACATTGGAAACAGAAGTGATGATGGAAGGGGTGGGTTTACACACCGGCGCGCAGTCGGCCATGAGGCTTAAGCCCGCACCCAATGACACAGGCATAGTCTTTTTTACCAAGGACGGGGAAGACAAAAAAAGAAAAACCATAAGCGCCACGGTAAACGCGGTCTGCGACACGGCGTTTTCCACAACCCTGGGGGCAGATGGGACGAGCGTTAAAACGGTAGAGCATCTGCTTGCGGCCCTCTCCGGGCTGGGCATAGACAATCTGCATATAGAGATAGACGGCCCCGAGGTGCCTATTCTGGACGGCAGCTCCCAGCGCTTCGTTGATTCCATAATAGGAGCGGGCATTGCCATTCAGCCGTCGAAGAGGCCTTACCTCAAGATAATAAAACCGTTCATATTCAAGGAAGGCGACGCGGAGGCATCGGCGTTTCCATATGACGGAAGGCGGATCTCTTACCGGATATTCTATCCGCACAGGCTTCTGGGCCGGCAGGAGATGACCTTCGAGTTCGAAGAAGGCCCCTTTATAAGGGAGATCGCGCCTGCCAGGACCTTTGGCTTTCTGAAAGACGTCCAGTATCTAAGGACGATCGGCCTTGCGAAGGGCGGCTCGCTTGAGAATGCGGTTATCCTGAATGATACCGATGTCCTGAACTCCTCAGGGCTCAGGTTCAAGGATGAGTTTTTGCGTCACAAGCTCCTGGATTTCATCGGGGACATGTCCCTGATGGGTTTCCCGGTACAGGGGCATATGAAGGCCAGCAGGACCGGCCACACGAGCAACCTTAAATTCGCCAAGGCATTGCTTGCCGCCACCGATTGCTGGCAGATAGCCTACGACGTGGATCAGGATTTAACCAGCCTCAGATACGCCTGAGTTTCTGTTTTGCCCCGGGTTAACTCTTTTAAATAAAAGAAGCTGGGAAGAGTTTTAATTTAAGACCGCTTAAAAATCTTCCCAGCTCAGCTTTTTTCCTCAAATCAAAAACTTTTCTTATTTCTTCTTCGCTGCTGCCTTTTTTGCTGCCGGTTTTGCTGCTGTCTTCGCTGCCGGTTTGGCCGCTGCCTTTTTCGGGGCCGCTGCCTTCTTCGGAGCGGCTGCCTTCTTGGTCACTGTGGCCTTGGCTGCTGCCTTTTTCGGGGCCGCTGCCTTTTTCGGAGCGGCTGCCTTCTTGGTCACCGTGGTCTTGGCTGCTGCCTTTTTCGGAGCCGCCGCCTTCTTCGGGGCCGCTGCTGCCTTTGCTGCCGGTTTCTTCGCTGTCGCCATGTGTTTCACCTCCTTTCTTTTTTGCCCCAGCCCCCCTCCTCGGGCCGGCCGGAGCAGCGGTTAAGCTCTCCCCAAAAGAGGAATCCTCCTGTCAGAAAGTATTTTCTGAAGGGCGCCGTCTCGCGCTTTTTTCCTCTGGCGGTACTCCTGTTCGCTCATGCGAGTGAGCACCACCCTGCATCCGAAATGCCTGGCGGTTTCCCTGATGGCCTTTTCGTCGATCTCGCCCGCCGCAACGACAAGGAGGTTTACGGTCTTAACGTCCCGTCCCTCCGCGTACGGCCCGTAGATGAAAGCGCACACGGCGCCGCCCCTCAGCAGGGCCTTAAGGCTGCCGGCAAGCCCAAGGGATTTCGTTATCAGATTTTTAAGCTCAGAATAAAGGGGAGAGGTTGCGTCCGCCTGGAAGTATTTCAGATTGGCGACTTTCTCACTCCTGACAACCCCGATCTTCTCGAGGCTGTCCAACTCTCTTTTGACCGCCGAGGGGTTTTTATCTAGGAGCCTCGATATTTCCCTCATATAAAACTTGTCCTCCGGGCTGTTCAACAGCAGCGAGAGGACCTCTGCCCTTATAGCCGATGAAAAAAGCTTTTTTAACATCTGGTTTTATATAAAGATATTTTTCCCCAAATGTCAACAAGAAAATCATTTTTTTGAACATAAGGTGCCTAAAAAGAAACGATTCCTTAAAGTGAACGATCGTTGATGAACTTGAAACTATGTTTCGGAGTGGGTCTTTTTACCGCTGAGGAGCTCTCTTGCGGTCCGCATGTTCATGGGGTCATCTTCTTCTTTTTTCTTGGGGGTCTCCATTATGAGCGGGACGTCCCTGAAGGGAGGGCCGAAGCCCAGGAAATTCCTGAGCCCGTCAAGGCCTATGCCGCCTTTCCCCAGGTGCTCGTGCCTGTCCAGGCCTGAGCCCAGCCGCCCCCTGGAGTCGTTCATATGGATAAGCCGCACCTCTACGCCCTGCGTCTGCCGGGCAAGGAACTGCATCCCATCGCTTGCCGTGATATCGTAGCCCGAGGCAAACCCGTGGCAGGTATCAAAGCAGATGCCCGCGGCCCCGGTCTCAAGGGCCATCCGCGCGAGCATCTTTATGGATTCGGGAGGATGGTTTGGAGCCGGCGCCGCGGCC
This sequence comes from Nitrospirota bacterium, assembly GCA_021812785.1. Next base: position 19,234 of record JAKAMR010000010.1, on the reverse strand, counting down.
GTATTTTCAAGCAGCAGCCCGGCCCTGAACTTTTTCTTTTTCTTGTTTTCTTTTTTGTTTTTCGCTCCCGTGCCCAGAACGCTTTTTACCGCTTCCATGAAAAGTATATTTGCCCCGCTGTCGTCTTCGCCGTCCGTTGCCGCGCGGCCGGAATGGACGATCACATAATCGGCCCCTATGATATCGGCCCTCTTCATCTCCTCTTCCAGCATCCAGACGGACTTTTCCCTGAGATCCGTATTTTCGCTGGATAAGTTCAGCAGATAACAGGCGTGGATGAACACAGGGTCCAGCCCCAGCTTTTCCCTTTCCGACCTGAACTTGCGGGCCTCTTCCTCCGGGATGCCGGAGAGCTGCCAACTCCTGGGGCTGTGGGAGAATATCTGAAAGGTGGTGCAGCCCAGGGCATGGGCACGCTCCAGCGCCTTTGGGAAACCACCCGCTATAGATACATGCACGCCAAACCGCCTCATTCCATAATTATAGAAGATATAAAGACAGGAAAATCGTTGGAACCTCAGTTGATAAATACCGCCGGACGAGACGGCTTTCGCTTTCACTTAAACTGGTACACTACTAAATTGTTTTGTAATTTGCTTAAAAAAGGGCGTTATTGCTAAAATTTCACATCTTGGCCACCCTGCTTCTCATATTGATAACCGCCCTTTTGCTCGTCAACATCTGGCTGTCCCTGAGGGCGGGCGGCAGGGAGCGTGACGGCCGGAACGAAGAGCTTAAAAGCCAGATCTCCTACCTGGAAAAGGGTTTGAAAGACGACCTGGTCCGGATAAGGGAAGAGTCGCGGACGAACGCGAAGGAGGCCAGGGAGGAACTGGGCAATGGGCTGCGCGGCTTTGGTGACTCCGTGTCCGCCAGGATGGCCGAGATAGCCCAGCTTCAAAAAAACCAGCTTGACGCCTTTTCCGGACAGCTTGTGAACCTCACAAGGTCCAACATCGAGCAGCTTGAAAAGATGACCGGCAGGCACACGGAGCTCATTCAAACCGTAGAGAAAAAACTGGAAGGGGTCCGGGAGGCCGTCGAGGCCAGGCTAAAATCCATTCAGGAAGACACAAGCATGAAGCTTGAAAAGATGCGCGAGACCGTGGACGAGAAGCTCCACAAGACGCTTGAACAGAGGCTTGGCGAGTCCTTCAGGCTGGTGAGCGAACGCCTGGAACAGGTGCACAAGGGGCTTGGCGACATGCAGAACCTGGCCGTGGGCGTGGGGGATCTGAAAAAGATGCTCTCCAACGTGAAGACCCGCGGCATCCATGGCGAGATACAGCTTGGGAACATCCTGGAACAGATCCTCTCGCCTGAGCAGTATGAAAAGAACGTGGCTGTCAGGAAGGGATCGAGGGAGAACGTGGAATTTGCGATAAGGCTCCCGGGCAGAGACCAGGAAAGAAGCATAGTGTATCTGCCCATAGACTCCAAATTCCCCCTGGAAGTCTATTATTCACTTGCGGAGGCATATGACAAAGGCAACCCTGCGCTCATAGAGGAAACTTCGAAGCTTCTTGAGCAAGCGATCAAAAAAAACGCGAAGGACATCAGGGACAAGTACCTGGACCCGCCAGGCACAACGGATTTCGGCATCATGTTTCTTCCCATAGAGGGGCTTTACGCCGAGGTGGTAAGAAGGCCGGGGCTCTTCGAGGTGCTCCAGCGCGACTACCGTATTACCATAACGGGGCCAACCACGCTTGCCGCCTTCTTAAACAGCCTTCAGATGGGCTTTAGCACTCTGGCCATAGAGAAAAGGTCCAGCGAAGTCTGGAAGATACTGGGCGCGGTGAAGACCGAATTCGACCGGTTCGGCGACGTCCTGAAGCGCGCTCAGGACAAGCTGAGCCAGACCAGCAAGGAACTGGATAACCTTGTCGGGGTAAGGTCCAGGCAGATACAGGTGAAGCTCAGAAAGATCCAGCAGATGCCGGAAGAAAAAGACCTTTCCATTTCTTCTGTCGGGTCTTCTGGCGGGCTGTCCGATGGCCCGTCCGGCGTGCAGTCCGGCTTGCAATTTGGCGAGGGCGGCCTGGAAGAAAACTGATCAACGGGAAAAGTAAAAAGCAAAAAACGCAAAAAATCAAAGGGAATAAAACAAAATAAAAGTACCCGCTGAAAAAGCAAAAAAAGCAAAAAAAGCGAAGAAAACAAAAGAGGCAAAAAGCCCTGCCGGGCTCATCTTCAAGGTAAAGGTGGAGCCCCGAAGCTCCAAAAGGCAGATCGCGGGGCTCCACGCGGACGCCCTCAAGGTAAAGCTCACAAGCCCGCCGGTCGAAGGCAAGGCAAACGAGGAGCTGATAGAGTTCCTTGCAGAGACGTTCAAAGTAAGGAAATCCGCCGTGAAGATCCTTAAAGGAAGCTCCTCCAAGCAGAAGCTCGTTCTTATCGAGGGTCTGGAAGAGTTGGAAATAAAATAAACTAAGGTAAAGTGAAAAAAATACCCGGATGAAATTCATAGCAAAGACAAAAGACAATAACACCGGAACACTGTTTGACCTCCTGGCGGAGAAAACCGGGGCATCGGCAACCAAGGTCCGGATGCTCATAAAAAAAGGGGCCGTCCTGGTGGATGGCAGGGCCGCGCTGAGGCCGGACGCGCCTGTCAGGCCCGGACAAGGCATCGAGATAACGGAGAAAAAAAGCAGGAAGGCCAAGCCTAAAAAAATAAAAGGCGGTCTGCCGTTACAGGTACTTTATGAGGATGAATACCTGCTGGCGGCGCAGAAGCCCGCGGGGATGCTCTCCATAAGCACGAAAACGGAAAACATAAACACCTTCTACAGGGCGGTTTCAGACTATGTTAAGGAAAACGCCGCCCGCGGGGACAGGACAAAAACAAAAACACCCGGGGGCAAGGGGAAGATATTCATAGTCCACCGTCTGGACCGGGAAGTCTCCGGGGTGATGGTGTTTGCCAAGAGCCAGGAGGTCCAAAAGTCCCTTCAGGACTCCTGGGAAAAGGTTGAAAAGGTCTACAGCGCCCTGGTTGAAGGCCGTCCGCCCAAGGATGAGGGAACGGTAAAGGGCTGGCTTTGCGAAATCGGAGAAAATCTCATGCGCTCATGTCCCGCTCCTGCTCCCGGGGATAAGGCATCGAGGGCCAAACTGGCCGTGACCCACTACAGGCTCGTTGAGGCGGGCCCGGTTTTAAGCCTGCTTGAGGTAAGGCTTGGGACGGGAAGGAAACACCAGATACGGGTGCACCTGAGGGACATGGGATGCCCCGTTGTTGGAGACAAGAAATACGGCGCGCCTGATACAAAGGCCGGAGGGAAAACAAAAAACCCGGCTGACCGTTTTCATTCGGGCTTCAAACGGATGGGGCTGCACGCGGCGCGCCTTTCTTTTACCCATCCGGTCACCGGACGGAAACTGGTCATCGAGTCCCCGGCGCCGAAGGGTTTTCTGATTCCTCTTAAAAAGACAAAAGGAAAAGAATAAAATTTTGCCAAAAAAAATCATGCCAGTCTGCCAAGCGCCTCGGGTATAAGCTCTGAGAGCTCCGGGAATATGTGCATGCTGCCAGTGATGTAGTCCGCGCTGCCGCCGTTTGCGATGGTGTTTGCCACTTCCTGTATGAGAATCGGGGCCAGGGGGCCAAGTATATGGAATCCAAGCAGCTTCCTGTCCTTTTTCCGTGCTATTGCCTTTGCAAACCCCACCTTTTCCTGCATGGCGATACCCTTGGCCACATCAGAGTAGGATGCCCTGCCAACCAGCACATCATCCCCATAGCGCCGCCTTGCCTCTTTTTCCGTAAGCCCCACGCCTGCGATCTGCGGGTGGGAAAAGATGGCGTGCGGTACTGAATCGAAATCCATCCCCATCTTTTTCGTTTCATCATGCGTGGCGTTATGCCAGGCTATTTCAGCCTCCCTGTCCCCGGCATGGGTGAACATCTGCCTGCCTGTCGCGTCCCCGAAGGCCCATATGTTTTCCACATTTGTCAGAAGGCCGTCATCCACCCTGATGTAGTTTCTGTCATCCGTTTGAATGCCCGCCGCGGCGGCCCTGATTAGATCCGCATTGGATACCCTGCCCACGGCCACCATAGTGCTTTCCGCCGTGAATTTCCTTTTTCCCCCGTTTTTGTCCTGGGCGGTCACGAACACTCCTGTCCCCTCGCGCCCGGCCTCGACCACCTTTAATCCCTTGTTGATCCCGGCGTACCTGGACAGCTCCGTTTCAAAGACGCTGACGATCTCCGGCTCCTCCTGGGATATGAGGCTATCCAGGGCCTCTATTATGGTGACCCTGGAACCGGCGGCCGAAAAGAAATGGGCGTACTCCACGGCGATATATCCTCCGCCTATTATTATCATGCTTTCGGGAGGTTTCTGGAGTTCAAGGACGGATTCATTTGTTAGATATCCGGTCTCCCCAAGACCTTTTATGGGAGGAATCATCGGCCTGGAGCCCGAGGCGATGAAGACCTTTTTTCCTCTTATGAGCTGCCCTTCGAACTGCCCCTCCAACTCCAGCGTGTACGGCCCGGTAAAATGCGCCGGCGCGTGATAGTAATCCAGATTTTTAGAATTTTTCTCTATTTCCTCTCTTAAAAAAAACCTCCCATGGTTTCTGGCCTTGTTCATCCGGGCCATAATGGAGGCGAAGTTCACTTCATTTACCTGGGCCTTTACCCCGATGCGCCCGGCCTCCTCCACCTCCCTGATCCTGTCTGCCGGGTAGATGAGGATCTTAGAGGGTACGCACCCTACGTTAAGGCAGGTCCCGCCCAGGTCGTCCTTATTCACCAAGGCCACCTTAAGGCCCGCCTCAACCGCCTTGAACACTACGTTCAACGCCACACCGGCGCCTATCACAAGCACATCGTAGTCCTTAATATTTTTTGCCATCCCTCACCCCCTTCACGGATGTCCTGTATTTAAAAAATCTTATCACAGTATATTCATGCGCAAGACCATAAAACTAAAGAGTAGATTATTAAAACGTCAGGTGATGCCGGTGTTCGCTTTCAACGCCTTTTTTCTGCCGCTGCATGGCCTCTTTCTGCTGGTCCGTGCAAACTCGCCCTTTGGGCTCAAACATGCACGGTCCTTTCAGCAGAAATCGCCGGCATCGGCAACGAAAAAAGCCAATGTTCGCTCAATCCGGCATGGCCTGAACGTTCCTGAAATAGCCGGATGTTTTTCAGGCATGTTATCATGAAAGACTGTTCCGGCAAAAAAACAAAAATCCTGCTTAGCAATTTTTCAATGCAGAAATAATTCTGGGAGATCAGGTTGAAATGAGTTCAAATTCTACGGGAGAGTCCAGGACGGGGTTCAGGGTGCTTGGGGCCATAAGCTTCTCGCATTTTCTGAACGACACCATGCAGTCCCTGATCCTTGCGATCTACCCCTTGCTTAAAGGCAAGTTCCAGCTTAACTTTGCCCAGATCGGGCTGATAACCTTAAGTTACCAGCTCACGGCTTCCCTGCTTCAGCCCCTGGTGGGGCTTTATACGGACCATCATCCGAAACCCTATTCGCTTACCCTGGGTATGGGATGCACGCTCGTTGGCCTTCTGCTGCTGGGGGTAGCTCCCAGCTACGGCTGGGTCCTTTTGGCGGCCGCTTTGGTTGGCACCGGGTCTTCCATCTTCCACCCGGAGTCCTCTCGGGTGGCCCGCATGGCCTCCGGCGGACGGCACGGGCTGGCCCAATCTTTTTTCCAGGTAGGCGGCAATATGGGCACCGCGATGGGCCCCCTGGCTGCGGCATTGATCGTTATCCCCCATGGGCAGGGCAGCGTTGCCTGGTTCTCGTTGGCAGCGTTCGTGGCCATATTGGTGCTTTGGCAGGTGGGAGGCTGGTACAAGCGCCATCAAAGGCTTGCCACCCAGAGTTCCACTCGCTGGGGGCTCCACCCGGATCTGCCTGCCAGAAGGGTGATCTTGTCCGTAATTATCCTTCTGATACTGGTATTTTCCAAGTATTTCTATCTGGCCAGTTTCAGCAGTTATTTTATTTTTTACCTGATGCGCAGGTTCCACCTCACGGTGCAGGCCGCGCAGGTGCATCTCTTTCTGTTCCTGTTTGCGGTCGCAGCCGGCACTTTTCTGGGAGGCCCGATAGGCGACCGCATAGGCAGAAAAAAAGTGATCTGGATATCCATACTTGGCACCGCCCCGTTCGCCCTGGCGCTGCCCTATGCCAACCTGGCCTGGACGGGCATTCTCGCCTTCATTGCCGGTTTCATTCTCGCTTCCGCATTTGCTGCCATTATCGTCTTCGCGCAGGAGCTGATACCGGGCAAGGTGGGGACCATATCCGGTTTCTTCTTTGGTTTTGCCTTCGGCATGGGCGGCATCGGGGCCGCTGTGCTGGGTAAACTGGCAGACCGGCATGGCATCGTATTTGTCTATCACCTGTGCTCGTATCTGCCTCTGCTGGGAATACTTACGGCATTTCTGCCGGATTTGAGGCGAGGGGGGCGAGCGGCCGCCCGTCAGTGGGCCGGTCCGGACGCTTCCAAATGATTTTTTGCGGAGGGTTCCTTTTCCGGACAGTCTATTTCAGTGTAATTTTCCTGATCAACTGGAAACGGGCTTCCATTTGACAGAGACTTCCCGGTAAACGGATAATTGAATATGGCACCTGTCAGGCGTTTCAACTCTTTCGGGGAATATGCCAAAGCCAGATTTGGCGGCAGAAAACTTCAGAAGGTAAATATTGACGCGGGTTTTACCTGCCCGAACCGGGACGGCACCCTTGGGCTCGGGGGCTGTGTATATTGCAACAACAACAGCTTCAAGCCAGGTACCTGCCGGTCCGTCCTGCCGGTCTCAAAGCAGGTGTCCGAGGGTATAGGTTACCTGGGACGCCGGTACAAGGCGGGCCTTTTCCTTGCCTATTTTCAGCCATATACCAATACATACGCGCCCGTGGAAGAGCTGGAGAGGCTTTATTTGGAGGCCCTGGCCCATCCGCAGGTTGCTGGCCTGGCGATAGGCACCAGGCCCGATTGCGTGGACGAGCAGAAGATCGCCCTGCTTGAAAGGCTGGCCGCTAAAAAATACTTCATACTGGTTGAATACGGGCTGCAGTCCGTCTATGAAAAGTCCCTGCAATTTATAGAGCGCGGTCATGGTTTTGATGCCTTTTTGAAGGCGCTGGAGCTCACCTGCGGCAAGGGCATACATATAGGGGCGCACATCATAGCGGGCATTCCCACGGAGACCCGCGAGGAAACCCTCCTTATGGCAGACAGGCTGTCTGAGCTGGATATCGGTTTTTTAAAACTGCACCAGCTGCAGGTGGTAAAAGGCACTAAGCTTGCCCGCTCTTATGAGCAAGACCCGTTCCATGTTTTCGGGTATGAGGAGTACATAGATTTTGCCGTTGACTTCCTGGAGCGCCTGCGGGCGGACATCGTTATCCAGAGGCTTTTTGCGACGGCCCCCGATGAGCTCCTTATTGCGCCCAGGTGGGGATGGGACAGGCACCGCACCCTTAAAGATATCGAGACAAGGCTTGCACAGAGGAATACCTTCCAGGGCAGGAAGGCAAAGACAGTTAAACAGAGTATGATCTAACCTGGGAAGCAGCGCTGGTTTTAAGAGACAAAAGGGAAGGATGGGATGCTCCTGGTCATGATTTCATTGTCCAAGAGCCCTCCTGATGGATTTCTTCAGCTCCTTGTTCCAGCCCCTTTACCCTGTCGCAGACTGCATCGCGCGCCGTGAGCATGAGAACGGAGGAACGGACGTTTTTTTCGTGAAGGCCCCTCAATATCTGCCAGCCGTCAAGCCCGGGAAGCATCACCCGCCGCGAATTCATATTCCCTGGTATTTTCACTATGCCACAATATTCATATATGCCATATATTCGCTGTCTGACGGAGCCATGCTTTTCCCGCAACACGGGTTGGAGCTGAGTCCATGTTGCCTCAGAATCTTTTCAGGACTTATCTCAAAAATGATTCTAAAGCGAAAGAGAGAGGGAATGTGGCAGACAAGGAGAAAAGGGAAAAATCGCCCGGAGGCCGGCAGCATTGCGCCGGAAGCGATTTTGAGATGGGTTCCAGGACGCAGCGAAGATTATCCTAAAGCTGGCCCGCGGCCTTTTTAAAAAGCTCATCCAGTCTGGTGGACTCCCTGGCTATTTCCCTAAGCGTCTCAGCCAGCTCCGCCCTGCCTTCCGCCTGGGCCTTTTCAGCCCATTCAAGATACGTCCTTGCGTGCTCCTCGTTGTGCTCCTTCCAGTGTTCGATAAGTACCTTTAACTTTCCTCCCGTATCGCTCATGTTCTGGTGTCCTTTCTTTCCGGGTATTGCTCCCGCTTCCTGCGGGACGGCTTTCTGGGCCCTTTCCACTTCGCCCTCCAAATGCTCATGGAAGCCAAAATGGCTGTGTTTATGCCTGAAGCCTTCATGCCGGTGCGCGTGCTCGTGTATAAGGTTCGCCTTTAAAAGAATATCATTCATTTTAAGTATTTCGGCGGAAGGGCCATCGGCCAGCACGCGGTGGTCCTCCCCGATCACAATGGAACGCTCCGAGATGTCCTCGATTATATGGAGGTCATGGGTAGCGGTGATTATCGTCTTGCCGGATTCCTTCAGCTTCATTGCGAGGTCTGCCAGCTCCACCTGGCTTCTGGGGTCCAGTCCGGAGGTGGGCTCATCCAGCAGATAGACATCCGGATTGGTAGAGAGGCAGGCGCCAAGCGCCACCTTCTTCATCTCCCCGCCGCTTAACTGCCACGGAGAACGGCTGGCCAGTGCGCCTATGCCAAGCAGCTCCATTATGTCTTCGGCCCTGCCTCTGGCCTCCTGCTCCGAAAGGCCATGCTGGAGCGGGCCGAACATGAGCTCATCCACCACGGTAAGGGAAAAGAGCTGGGCATGCGAGTTTTGGAACATCATCGCGATCTTTGCCCTTTTGGGCCCTGTAAAAGTTTTTTCACCGAAAACCTTGAGGGAACCTGCCGATGGGGTCAAAAGTCCCTGAAGTATATAAAGCAAGGTGCTTTTCCCTGATCCGTTCGTGCCCAGTACGGTCAGCGACTCTCCAAAGGGGAGCGAAAGGTCCACGGAGTCGAGCGCCTTTTGTCCTCCCTGGTACTCAAAGGATATGTCTTCCAGCTCGAATGCAAAAGAAGAACTCATATTATGACCCCGGATATGCTCGAATGAGCGGTCATATAATGACCGCAGTGGCCGCCAGTAGCACGAATGCGGCATCGTGCCAGCCCAACCTGAATGCGGGCAGCCCAGGCTCTTTGATCTCATCCGCCGCCCCCCTGGCCTCCATCGCAAATTTAAGCTCCCGTCTTAACTCAAGGCTTATGATAAGAAGAGAGGCCGCCCGGGCGCCTACCCATTTTCTGTCCAGCCCGGCTTTCCACGTCCCGCCTTTACCCAAAAAATATTCCGTTCCCCTTGCCTTGCGGGCCAATATGAACTCCTCAAGCCTTCTGACGAGGAAAAACATATACCTGTAGCTCATGGAAAAGACTGTCTTCAAAAAACCCGGTATAAAAAAGCTCACGGCCTTTACCAGTTCCGGCGGCCTGGTCGTAAAGCCGGCAAGCAAAACGATCATGAGAGAGCCCGTCACCCTGGCCATGAGCCCCAGCGCAGACAGATATCCCTGCCTGCTTATATAGATGGAATGGCCAAACGGCCATAAAGCACACTTGAAGCGGATTATGGTGAGGACCGGCTCTCCGGGCGTGACCGCCCCAAGGCATGCGGGCAGGGCGATCACCGCGGTAAAGAGCATCCCCGGAAGCAGCCTTTTCAGATACATCCCGGCCGGTATCCGGGACAAGACGGCAAGGGCAACGCCCAGCGCGATAAAGCGGCACATGCCGGGTAAAGTATGCTCAAGGCTGAGCCCCGCCAGAAGCAAAACTATGACAACCAGTTTTGTCCTTGGTTCCACTTTCTGAAGAAGACCCCGGCGGGAAGCCGTTTTTTCGTTAAAGAGCGCATCCTCCACGAAGGAGAGGACCGCCTTCAGTGTGCGCTCAAGCACCATGCCGGAATTCAGAAATGGGAAAAGCCTTTTCTCTCCGGAGAAAGCCATTTGGCCTTCGTTTTTCTCTTCCTTTAAAAGCCAGGCCGGCAAGGCCGTCGAAGGCGCCCTGTTATTTTTTTGTTTTTCCGCCATGTTGGTCCTTATGTTTAGATATCAGTTTCCCGATCGTATAAGAAATGGCGGCCACTATCAGGATCCCGGCCAGGGCAGAGGCCAGATAACCCATGTAACCCGCCCCGTAACCTGCGGCAGGCGCCCTCCACAGGCCGTTTATCCTCTTAAGGCCCGCGGGCGCATACCCTATCGTCTTTTCAAGCTCCCTCCAGCTCCATTCCCCCCAGGCGCCTCCGGCGCCAAAAAACCTGGGCGCCCAAAGTCCAAGCGGGGTAAGAAACGCGAAGATGAGCAGCGCTACCCATAGTTTTTGTTTCTTTCGCTTTTGTTTTTGCTTTTGTTCTTGTTTTTTCCCCCGCTTCGTCATGGTTGCTGTTTTCCTTCCGTGCCGTAAAAAATCAGAATATGAGCTCCGGGTGGGATTTAAGCAAATAAGCGAGGGCGAGCACGGTAAAGGCCACCTCCGCGAAACCAAAGAGGGTAAGATGCCCTGCCATGAGGGCAGGGATGGTTACCTTCAGCGGGAAAGGGCTGTATAGCGGCCTGCCATCGGCTCCCTTGTCCAGGATCGGCTGTATGCCAAGTTCAAGCGCGGTAAGGAAGGCCGCCACGTTTATTCCAAAGTAGGCCCCGCATCCCGCGGCAAACAGTATCCTTTTATTTTTGTTTTTCTTTTTCTCGATATTTTCTTTTTTCCCGGCCAAAAGCCTGTATAGGGCCCATCCGGCAAAGACCCCGGCAAAGGCCATGTTGAAGCAGTTCGCGCCATATGAGGTTATCCCGCCGTCCCCAAAAACAAGGGCCTGCACCGCCAGGGCTATGGACATGCATATGAAGGCCGCCCAGGGGCCCAGCACGACGGCCAGAAGCATCCCACCGGTGGCGTGTCCGGATGTGCCGCCCATGATGGGGACATTGAACATCATGACCACAAAGCTTGCCGCTGCCCCGAGCGCCAGCAGGGGCGCGTCGGCCGCCTTGAGAGTTTTTTTTAGCTTCCTGCCTGCCACGTACAATAGCCCCAGTGTTACCGCCCAAAAGCTTCCATACGTCTCCGGCCCCAGGTATCCGTCAGGGATGTGCATCTGATTTTTTTATCTTTAAAAAAATAAAAAAGTCTTTTGTTTTTTTTGTCCCGGTCTTCATTCCAGGCCCTTCCCGGTGGTTGTTATCGCCAGCTTGCCGTGCTTAACCCCTCTTGTGCCTATGAGCCTGTCCGAGATCGCCCGGAGGTCTCCGGCGGGTCCTTTAAGGACTATCACCTCCAGGCAGTTGTGCGCGTCCAGGTGAACATGCATGCTGGAGAGTATCTCCTTGTGGAACTTGTGCTGCAGATCGGTAAGAGTGTTGGCCAGCTCCCGCGTATGGTGGTCATAAACGAGCGTCACGCTTGCCACCGCTTCCCGCGTCCCTTCCTCCCACTGCTTTTTAACAAGCTCCTCTCTGATCAGGTCGCGGATGGCCTCGCTCCGGCTTGGATACCCCTTGCCCTCGATAAGCTCATCGAAGTTCTTTAAAAGACCGTCCTCAAGAGAGATGCCAAACCTGGTTATTCCCATTTAGTGTTATTATTTTCAAAAAAGTGCGAAAAGTCAAGCTAAGGGAAATTGCAAAAGAGCCAACACATTTCGGGAATTTGACATTCATTACCGCTTCTGATTAAATGTACGCAGACTTACAGGTGCCCTGACGGGCATAAGAGGGAATCCCGTGGAAATCGGGAGCGGTCCCGCCGCTGTAACCGGGGACGAACCTTCAAGTTAACCACTGTGCTTTTTAAGGGGCATGGGAAGGTGAAGGTAAGGATGAACCGGGAGCCAGAAGACCTGCCTGGAAGTCACAGCCTTGAAGACATGTCTTCTTGTCTTTATGAGAAGCGCGGGCGTGGAAAACCCGTTTCAAGGATGAATTTTCGGGGATGAAGCAAACTGGGTGCAATCCCGATGAGCCTAAACGCTCATCGGGATTTTTTATTTTGATCAGTCAGGATTTGAAAGAATACCTTGCACTGGTTTGAGAAAAATTAAAAAACAGCTTGAGGATTCTTAACAACTCAATTTTTCAAAGGAGGTATTTATGCACATCGAAGATGGAATCCTGCCGCCAAGGGCGTGGGGATTCTGGTACGGGGTTGCGATGCTTTTCATTATTCCGGGCATAAGGGAGATTAAAAGGCGGGTGCGGGAGAACCTGTCATACAAACCGTTTCTTGCCATGGTCGGGGTTGGCGTCTTTGTGATCTCGGCCATGCATCTGCCAGTCCCCGTGACTGGTTCCTGCTCGCATCCTTGCGGCACGCCGTTGGCGGCTATTATTGTTGGCCCTTTCGCCACTGCTGTGATCTCATTAATCGTTCTCTTTTTCCAGGCCATCTTTCTGGGGCATGGAGGCATTACCACCATAGGGGCCAACGATTTTTCCATGGGCATAGTGGGAGGGATTTCCGGTTACCTCTGCTGGAGGCTGATGAGGTGTTTCGATTCTCCCTTATGGCTGGCGGGCGGCATCGCCGGTTTTGTGGGTGACGTGATGACGTACCTGACATCCTCTTTCGAGCTGGCTTTGAGCCTTCACGGACATATTCCATTGCTGAAACAATGGATGATCTTCTTTGCGGGATATGGTCCCACCCAGTTGCCGTTGGCCGTTGCCGAGGCCGTTTTCACAGCCGCCGTATTGCAAGTAATGTACAATCGGCGGCCGGATTTATTGCCCGGCATCACGGGTAAAAAGTCCGGCAAAATCGGGAAAATACAGATTAGGGAGCATGAATATGAGAGCAATTGAAAATGGCGCAGCAGAAACCACTGCCTGGTTTGACCCATTTACGCGCTGGATGCTGATAATCATGTTCGCTATATTGATGGCAATTTTCGCCGCCGCAAAATATATGAATATGCACAGCATGCAGGGCGGCGGCACAGACGATACGGTCAACGCCATGGCCTCACAGGCGGCCAAGGTCAAGGCCCATCCTTTCGTCAATCTGCCCGGGGACGCCCAAGTCGGCGCCTTTTCAGTGGCTAACTTCTTCGCCGGCATGATCGTGGGTCATAACTGGAAGAGGCTGTTTGAGCGGGAAAAGGTGGATTAATGTGCAATATGCAGCATTTAACCGGTCTCCAGGCACAACTTGCGTTCACGAAAAAGGAAAACGGCACTGAATGAACTACAAGTATTTCGTGCATAGGGACTGCAGTTTTTTCCCGTGCCATGATCTTGCGGAATGGAGATCTTGCCTTTTTTGCTGGTGCCCGCTATACCTACTGGACTGCGGAGGAGACTTCACCTTTAAAACAGGGATAAAAGACTGCTCAAACTGCACTATCCCTCATACCGAAGAAGGATATGATTACGTTCTTCAAATTATAAACGGCATGAGGCAGGAAATTATCGAGATGCTTTCAATTAACAACGGAAAGGAATAGATCCATGGCAAGATTCTATAAAAACCTGTGGGCCTTCTTTTTTCTCGCCGGTTTCTTTCTGCTCCCGGTGCGGGCCTACGCCACGCATCCTCTTATAACGGATGACGCCTTCACTCAGGGCACGGGCAATAAAGAGACGGAGTTCGACATGGAATACTCGATGAATGAGGACGGGCAGACCAGGCAAGAGGTTTATCAGCTCAAGTCCATAATCTCTTACGGCGTCTCCAAAAATGCGGATTTTGTCCTTACTGTGCCCTATTGGTTCCTTCATGAAGCCGGGCAGGAAGCCGATGGCCTTTCGGATGTGACTTTTGAGTACAAATACCGGTTTTATGGGGAAAGCCATTTTCTGATCGCCCTGAAGCCCGGCATTTCCATTCCCACGGGGCATGCCGGCCTCGGCCTTGGGGCGGGAAGACCTAATTACTGGATCACACTGATAAGCACGCTAGAGGCAAAACCAAATTTACTCTTCCACGCTAACGCGCAATTCATTTACCAGCCCAACACTTCCGGATATATAGAGAAGACTTTCAATCTCACCCTGGCCACGGCATATGGATTTACGAAAAAAATGAGACTGGTTGGCAACATAGGAACAAGCAACAACCCCGGCACGGTCAGTCTTACTCCTAAAAATTTCATCCTTGCCGGACTGGTGTATTCCCCTACCGGAAGTTTTGACGTCGACGGGGGAATAAAAGCGGGATTCAACCGGCCCGGAGCCAATTACGGACTGCTATTCGGTCTAACCAAGAGATTTTAGATGACTTGCTGAAGAACCCGGCGTCCATTTCCCGTTCCGGGTCGCAGAAGGCCTTAGGGCAAGCCTTTTTTAAGCCTTGCTCTTGCCCTCAAAGAGGTTTTTAACCTCCTGCATGAGTTCTCCAATGTCCTTGAAATGGCGGTAGACGGAGGCGAACCTTACATATGCCACCATATCCAGGCCCTTGAGGGCGTTCATTACTTCCTCGCCTATAAGCGAGCTGGGGGTTTCTTTTACACCAAGCGCCAGCACTTTTCTTTCTATGGAATTCACGGCGTCTTCCATCTGCTGGGTGGAGACGGGCCTTTTGCCGCAGGCCATTTTAAGCCCGTGCAATATCTTATGCCGCTCGAAGGGCTCCCGCCTGCCGTCTTTCTTCACGATAAGGGGCATCACCTCTTCTATGCGTTCGTAGGAGGTAAAGCGCCGCTCGCACCCCAGGCATTCCCGGCGGCGGCGTATCAGGTCTCCGTCCTTGCTTGTTCTGGAGTCTATTACCTTGTCTTCAAGATGGCCGCAAAAGGGACATTTCATCTCAATAAAAGTGAAAAACCGGTCAATAAAGTGAAAAATCGGCGAAATACAAATACCGTTTTATCTATCATAAGGTCATCATAGGCCGGTGGAACGCTAATAAACGGGAAAACGCCTCGTCAGCTCCCCGACCTTGCCGCTTATCTCCCTGAGCCTGGAATCGTCCTGCCTGTTCTGGAGCGCTTCGTCGATATACTGGGCGATGAGGCGCATCTCGGCATCTTCCATTCCCCGGGTGGTTACGCAGGGTGTGCCTATGCGTATGCCGCTCGTGATAGTGGCCGGGCGCGGGTCGAACGGAATTGCGTTTTTGTTAAGCGAAATGCCTGCTTTGTCCAGGGCCGCTTCGGCTTCCTGGCCGGTTATCCCCTTGTTGTTCAGATCAATAAGCATAAGGTGGTTGTCCGTGCCGCCCGAAACCAGGTTGAACCCTTTCATCATGAGCTCTCCGGCAAGGGTCTTCGCGTTTTTGATTATCTTTTGCTGATAGACCCTGAAATCCTCCCGCAGGGCCTCCTTCAGCGCAACCGCCTTTGCGGCTATCACATGCACCAGGGGGCCTCCCTGTATGCCTGGGAATATCATTTTATCTATTGCCTTTGCGTGCTCCTGCCTGCACATGATGAGCCCGCCGCGGGGCCCGCGCAGCGTTTTGTGGGTGGTGGAGGTGACGAAATCGGCATGCGGCACCGGGGAAGGGTGCAGCCCCGCCGCCACCAGCCCTGCAATGTGGGCGATATCGGCCACCAGGTAGGCGCCAACCTCGCGCGCTATGCGTCCAAAGGCCTCGAAATCTATGATCCTTGGATAGGCGCTCGCCCCCACAAGGATGACCTTCGGCTTATGCTCCAGCGCAAGCCTGTGCACTTCTTCGTAATCTATGCGCCCCGTCTCCCGGTCCAGCCCGTAGGCCACGCGTTTGTAAAGCATTCCGGAGAAATTGGCCGTCGCGCCGTGGCTCAAGTGGCCGCCGTGGCTCAGGCTCATGCCCATTATTGTGTCTCCGGGCTTCACGAAGGCAAAATATACGGCCATGTTGGCCTGGGTGCCGGAATGGGGTTGGATATTCACATGCTCGGCCCCGAAAAGCTCCTTTGCCCTCTCTATTGCGAGCCTCTCCACGATGTCCGCGTATTCGCAGCCCCCGTAGTATCTTTTGCCCGGATAGCCCTCCGCATATTTATTCGTGAAAACGGACCCCTGGGCCTCCATTACCGCCGGGCTTGCGTAATTTTCCGAGGCTATAAGGAGGAGCTTGTCCTTCTCCCTCGCGGTTTCTTTCTCTATCGCGTCAAATATCTCGGGGTCGGTTGCTTTAAGGCTGTCTCGGTTCATCTTGTGAGGTCTTCTCCTCTATGGTCGTTATCTTCATTAGCCTTCCGGCGTGCCTGCCCCCTTCAAATTCCGTATCGAGCCACACGCCCAGGACCTCGCGTGCCATGACAGACCCGATCATTCTGCCGCCAAGGACGAGTATATTGGAGTCGTTGTGCTGGCGGCTGAGCCTGGCGCTCAGGGGTTCCGAGCACAGGGCCGCCCTTATGCCCTGGAACTTGTTTGCCACTATGCTCATCCCTATACCCGTTCCGCAGATGAGGACACCCCGGTCCGCCTGGCCCCCGGACACCAGGAGCGATACCTTCTCCCCGTAATCCGGGTAATCGACAGAGGAGGCGGAGCCGTCCGGCCCCACGTCTATCAGGTTTATTCCTTTGTCCTTAAGAAACGCCGCAAGCTCTCTTTTAAGATCGGCTCCGGCGTGGTCGGAACCAATGGCTATCAACATGGTCTGTTATGATAAATAAGTTTAAAACCAGTAGTCAAGAAATGAACCGCGATCAAATAAGAAAGTCCTCACATTCGATGCCCGGCGGGCATAAAATGGATGCCCCGCCTCAGTTTTTAGGTTCTTTCAGAGTTTTATGTGGGGGGCGGACGGCATTCGCTCCTCTAAGCGCCGTCTCCCCCTGATTGCCCGCATATCGTATATACCGCGCCGGATCTTCCGGGTGCCGCTGTTTTATGTGACGCGCCCGCAGCCGCCCGCCGCGCTCATACCATCCCCCCCCACTTTGGTTTTCCCGTGGTTTTTGCCCTGGGTTTCACGAACACATTGGGTTAAGCACCATACATTTATACATTGATGGCGGGTAGGAGGGAAAATAAAATTCCCATCTGTTTGACAAAGGGGACGGGCAAATTTTATATTAAAAATCGGCACTCGCTGCCTGTATAAAAGAGAAAAAGAGGTATTTACATATGTGCCGTCTTGCCGCTATAACGGCCTCGGAATACTTTTCACCCATGGAGAACATCCATGCGCTGGAGACCATGAAGGAAGGCCACGACGGCTCCGGAATGGGCTTGATGCTGAAGCGCCTTGGCGGGTTTGCCGCAAAGCTTAAGGATTACCCTGTGCTCTCCGGCATCTGCTCCGCTGACGGCTTGATAGAGCTGGACAGGTTCATGAAGGCAAAGGGTTTTAAAGAGGTCCACATGTGGAACCCCAGGGTAAAGCCCGTTCCAGGCATCCGGAAAAAAGACTGTTATTTCGCCAAATTCTACGAATACCCGCCCCAACACAAGGAAAGCCCGCTTAAGGAGAAGGAAGAGCTGCTGCTCCGCACAAGGCTTGCGCTAAGGAAGATGGGGGAAAAGGACGAATCCATAGTGGTGTTTTCCTTCTACCCGGATGTTCTCACGCTCAAGGAGGTGGGCGACCCGCTTGCGCTTGGGGAGTTCTTCGGGCTTGAGGACGGAGAGCTGAAGGCAAAGATAGTCCTGGCCCAGGGAAGGCAGAACACAAACTATGACATTAACCTGTATGCCTGCCACCCTTTTTTCATCCAGGGTTTCGGCTCCATGACGAACGGTGAGAACACGGCCTTCGTGCCGATAAGGGAATACCTTATGAGCAGGGGCGTGCCGGGGTATACGGGCTACCAGAGCGACAGCGAGGTCTTCACGCACATCCTCCACTACACGGTGCGGGAGTTGGGCTTTCCGCTTTCTTATTACAAGGATATAATCACCCCGCTTAAACGCGAGGAGATGGAGGCCAGAATGGACAGGGACGCACTCATAATGATGAGGCAGTCCCTGCGGATGCTCGTTATTGACGGGCCCAACTGCATCATCGGCTTTACGCCCGATGGCAGCTGTTTCATGGTGCAGGACTCAAAGAAGCTCCGTCCAGGGGCGGTAGGAGGCGTAAAGGGCAAGTACGCGTTCATGTCCGAGGAATGCGGGCTTGACAGGGCGGTCCCCCAGAGGGACAGGTCCCTTGACGTGTTCCCCATGAAATACGACTTTGTAACCGTGCCCAGCGACGCGCCGGAGGTAAAGGTTTGGAACCAGTTAAAGGGTCTTTAGATCTGAAGGATAAAAACCATCAGCTCACGCTGAAGGAATTCCCATACATAATCAGGTGGCGGGACGACCGCTGCACCCGGTGTGGCAAGTGCACCGCGGTCTGCCCTGTCAAAGCGATAGTGCCCAATGTCCGCGTGGAACGCGTGGTCAGCTCTGAGGGGCCTTCTCCCATGCCCAAGGTCACCAGGAACGTGGTTTCCATCGTAAGCCAGGTAAACGACATAGACCGCTACTGCACGGGCTGCGCCATGTGCCAGTTCGTCTGCCCCAATGCGGCCATAGAGCCCGAATTCAACCCGGAACACAAGTTCCTGCAGTTTAAGAACAAGGGCGGAGACCCATATAAGAGAGGCGGCAGAAGGAACGACCCCGGCCCCTCCACCCTGGACAAGCTTAAATTCACCCGGATATCCATGCTTACCGACCCGGCCCTGGACGCGGGCAGGCATGAGTTCTACCTGAAGACATTCCTCGGCCGGATACTGCCCCCCGAAAACCTGCCGTTGAAAGTGGAAAACGGCAAGCTGGTGGTGGACAAGGGCCAGGACGTATTTGTGCCGCCCGTGAGGGAAGTCTATCCGATAATGATAGGCAGCATGTCCGTGGGTGCCCTTTCTCCTCCCATGTGGGAGGGGCTTGCAATGGGAGTGGCGTATCTTAACGAGGAGCTGGGGATGCCGGTCGTCATGGCCTCCGGCGAGGGCGGCATGCCGCCAAGGCTCCTGAAATCACGTTTCCTTAAATATTTCATACTCCAGATAGCTTCCGGCTATTTCGGATGGGACGAGATAGTCCGTTCGCTGCCGCACATGGTGGAAGACCCGGCGGCGATAGAGATAAAGTACGGGCAGGGCGCAAAGCCCGGAGACGGAGGGCTTTTGATGTCCTCCAAGGTCCTAAAACTGATATCGAGCATCAGGGGTGTGCCCATGCTCGTGGACCTGGCCTCGCCCCCTACACACCAGACTAAATTCTCCATCGAAGAGGCCGTGGCCAAGATGATACAGTCCATGTCAATGGCCT
>JAKAMR010000089.1 GCA_021812785.1 Nitrospirota bacterium | reverse complement strand
GATCTCAAGCTCTACGAACCTTTCCTCGATCTTGTCGGTATCCAGATCCTCATAGACGCTGCCGATCATCTCAAGGAGTGTGAGTTCAGTATTTTCCATATTGATCCTTTACGGAGGTTATAAGAGGCACACTATAATCGGAACTGGATCCCTTTGTCAACAACACTCACACGGGAACACTCACACGGGAATTGCCGGATTTCTAACGGGCGGAAGAGAAAAAAAAGCGCTGCGCAAACAAGTTTTATCGCGAATTATCCCGGACGGGACCCGTGCGGGCCTTTTTCTTTTTCCCCAGGGCCTATATTTTAAACGTAATACGGAATTCCGCCGGCCCTCCGGGCGCCAGCTGGATATTGCCGCCAAGCTGCTTGGTGGCCAGGTTGTGAACGAGCTTTAAACCCAGGGTTTTTACGTCTTTAAGACCGGCAAATGGCAAGCCCGGGCCATCGTCCGAGTAAATGAGCTCCATAAGGCCGGGCCCGGTCCGCCGGAAGGATATCCTTATCTCTCCCTTCCTGCCGCCGGTAAAGGCATATTTCAGGGAGTTTGTAACGAGTTCATTGATAATAAGGCCGCATGGCATGATCGCGTCTATAGGCAACTGAACGCTGTCGGCTTCGAGCCTCAGTGCCACATTGCCCGCCTCCCCTCCGCTGCCTTCCAGCAAGACGTTGGCAAGGTCGCGGATATAGTCGTTCATGTTGACGTTGGAGAGTTCCTTGGACTGGTAAAGCTTCTCATGTACGAGCGCCATCGCCCGTATCCTGTTTTTGGTATCATCGAACATCTGGAGGATGCGACTGTCGGAGAGGGACGCGGACTGCAGGCTTATGAGGCTTGTGATGACCTGCATGTTGTTTTTTGTCCTGTGGTACAGTTCCCTGAGCAGGGTCTCTTTTTCCCGCAGGGAACGCTCGAGGTCCTGCGTCCAGCGCTTCCTGGCGGTAACATCCCTGGTGATCCCAAGCAGGCCGGTTATTTCGCCTTTTTCATTGGTAAAGGGGACAGCGTTTGTCTCCAGCCAGAGGCGGCGGCCCTTTAACCCCGTCATCTGAAATTCCAGTGTTCCCGTTTCGCCGGAAAGCACCCTCCGGGTAAGATCATCGAACGCGCCGCGGTATTCGGGCGTAACCAGTTGTCCGGCAGGCGTGCCCTGAACTCCCTCAAGCGAAGAGGCCTGTATCATGGCAAGCCCCGCCGGGTTCATCATCAAAAGCGTACCGTCCCTGGCTATGAGCTTTACGCATTCGGGCTCGGTCTCTATTATGGTCCGCAGGAAATATTCGCTTCGTTGAAGGGCATCCTCCGCTTTCTGCTTGGCTCCCGCGATCTTGTTGGCCTTCATTGAAACGATCACTACGGCGGCAAGCAGGCCGGATACAAGCAGGGCCAGCATTGCAAAAGCCTGAAGTTGAAGGGACCGGGCTTTTTTCGTTACGGGGGAAACGTCATAATAGACGCCGCAGGCCCCGGCGAACCTGCCGTTCACCATTGCGGGCACATAAGCTATCGCCAAGTCGGCTGGGGCCACATTGCCGCCGTGCGTAAGCCCCCCTTTGCCAACGAAATGGCTGAATACACGGCCTTTGGCCATGGCTTCATCAAAAGCGGGCAATTTCCCTTTCATTACGCGGCCGATTTCTGAAGGCTCCGTGGAAAACACAACCTGCCTTTCGGGAGATACAAGCCTGATCTTCCACAGGCCGAAATCTTTCTTTAGAAGCCCGGCTTCATTTCTCACGCCCGGCGTGATGGACGCCTTCCCTAAATCTTTGTTCGTCATTAAGATCGAGCTGTCAAAGTGGGTGGCTATCCTTGCGGCCTCGCTTTCCATGTTTTCCACCAGCAGATTCGAAAAAGACGGGAAAACGAAAAAAACATTGTAGGCAAAAAAAAGGAAAACGGATACGCAGGCCAGCAGCAAAATGCCCAGAACGTGTTTGGAGAAATTTATTTTCATTATCCCTTTTCTCTCATACGGTCAGACCTGATATTATAAACCATATTGTCAGAACGAAGCACCTTGAGGATATCGGGGAACGGCCATGCGCTCCCGCTGAAAATACAAAAAAACAAAAAATGGAAAAATGAAAAAATGGAAAAATTCCGGGTTGCCCTTGCGGACCTGTCTAAATATCGAACCTGTTCAATATGGACATTATCTCATCCACTGTACCGCTGGCCTGGGAGATGTGTTCCTTGACGGCTTTCCCGTCCCCCTTCCGGGCGGCTTCATAGGCCAGAAGTCCAAGCTCGTGCAGGCGGCGGTGCGGCGCTTCAAGCTCATGGAAGGTCCTTGTGCCGCCAAACAGCCTCTTCCCCTCGCCACAATACCATCTGCCCATTCTTGAGTTTTCACCGTGCAGTTCATCTTCGGAAATGGTAAGTCCCTTGTTGTCCAGCAGATCCAACAACCTGTTGAACCAGAGCACATAATCGGCCTTGAGCACCCCCACCCCCATCATCGGGTCCGTGTAGTCATCCAGTATTTTCAGGAACTCCCTGGCGTTAAGGTTGAACTTGCCGAACGACATCGCCATTTCTTTTACGGTCGTTGAGTTTTCCTTTGCGTTTTCGCTGATGGCGATCAAGTTTTTGGATATCTCGGAGGCGGTCGCGGACTGCTCATCGGTGGTTGTCACCACTTCCCGTATCAGGTCGGAGACCTGCTCAAAACTGTCGTTGATCACCTTGAAGGACTCCTCGAGTTTCCGCGCAAGACCGCTTGTTGAGTTGGCCTTGCCGACGGCAACGTCCATCATGTCCGTTGCCTGGACAACCCCGGAATGAACCGATCCCAGCAGGCCGTTTATATCGTTTGTGGCGTTTGCCGTTCTTTGGGCGAGCTTGCCCACCTCATCCGCGACCACCGCGAAACCTCTCCCGTGCTCCCCCGCCCTCGCCGCCTCTATCGCCGCGTTCAGGGCCAGGAGATTTGTCTGGTCCGCGATGTCCTTGATGAGGACGACTATCTCATCTATCCTCTTTGAGAGCCCTGCCAGGTCCCTCACCGTGGCAGAGGCGCTTGTTATCTGCGTGTTGACTTCGCCTATGGAGGATACCGTCTCAGTGACTATAGCGCCGCCCTTGGAAGAGGCGTCCCCGGCCCCCTCCGCAGACTGCGAAGCGGTATTTATGTTCCTGGCAATGTCCCCGATGGAAAAAGACATCTCCTCGGTGGCGGCTGCGGCGGTGGTCGTACGTTCAAGGTCCTGATCTACCTTACGGGAAACGCCCTTGCCGTAGTATGTAAGGTCCGTGGCGTCCTTGAGGATATAGGCGGTCTTGCCCGCTATCTTCCTTAACACGGCCTGCATCGCCGATATGATCCTGTTCACATCGTTTGCCAGCTTCCCGAACTCATCGCCCGTTTTTGCCTCCAGGCTGACGGTAAGGTCCCCGGAGGCCACCTTTTCAGCGGACTCGCTTATGTTCCGGAGGACCTTTATCATATATTTGTTTATGATGATGAAGGTGACCGCGAAGCTCAGGGAAAAAACGACCAGGATGATCAGCGCTACCGATATTATGGTGGCCCTTATATCATGGTTTACGGCAGCGATGCGGGCGGAATACAGTTTGTTCGAGCTTTTTATGGTCTGGTTTGCCACTTCCATGAAGGCCCTGGACCTGCGCGCCTGGTCAGTTCCCAGTATGCTAATGGCCTGGTCCGTCTTACCCTCCATCACCAGGGGAACAAGGTCGTCCTTAAGGGTAAGCTTGAAAGGGACCCAGTTGCTTTCTATCTCTCTTATCTGGTCGCCGAAAATACCATTTTGAAGCCTGGACAGGCTCTGATCGGTGCTTTTTATATAAAAGTCTATGACATACTTCTGGTTGTCCCATACCTGGGGGTCCTTGGAAACCGCCATCCTCAGGAAAGCGGCCCGCGCACCGTTTATGTCCGACTTAAGCTGAACGAACAGCTGGATTTCCCGGCTCATCCTGTCCACATAATCATAATGGGCCTTGATCCTGAAAAATTTAACGCCTATAAGGGCAAGGATGGAAAAAACCAGAAGGGTAAAGAAGCTATACCCTGCGATTACCTTGTTCCTTAATTTCATCGATAAAAATATTGATATCGGACCCCTCATGCTGCGCTCTCCCTGCTCTGTTTAGTTTCAAAAAAACTTTTCGCGGCCGTTTCCCCTGCGCAAAGCTGTACCCCAAGGGGTAGCCGGGGCCTTTTTGTATGGGCCAGCACTGACCCGGCCCTTCGCGTAAGGCTTATTTATCTATATTTATATTTATAATCGAATTTTCCGGCAGAAAACTTTAAACGGTGGGGATTCCAGAAATCAGTTAAGGGGCAAAAGGATGTGGCGATAAGGCAGCGGGAGAAAAAAATTTTTTCTCCCGCTGCCTTATAAAGGAAAGCGCGGTTTTTTCTTTTTCTGTCTACCCGCCGGACCCGAAAGCTTTTGGCTTGTATCCTGTTTTTCTACTGGCCGGGCGTGTTGGCTCCTCCCGAGGGCGCATTGCCCATCGGCGCCGTTGCGTTAGACGGAGCGTTGGACGGGGCCGCAGCCGGGGCATTCATTTCAGCCGGCGCCGGCGCTTTTTTCTTGCACCCGCCGAATCCTACGAGGGTAACAGCCATGAGCATGGCTAAAAACAGGGATGTGGCCTTTCTCATCTTGAAAATCCTCCTTCTGGCATTTTTAACCTTTTTGGATTGCAAAGGACTCTCCTAGAGAGAATATCAAAATATGGTTTTAAGTCAAGAAGAAAGGGTAGTCTTACCGGGCCGGTTGCGTCCTATATCTATACGCAAGCGGGATGGAGGGAATAATAATATTCCATGTCCAGAAGCCGTCTTTTTATGTCCGGGCTTGGCGAATATCCGCCGGGGCCGCCTCCGGACTCTATGACCCGGTGGCAGGGCAGGATTATGGGCAGCGGATTTTTTGAAAGGGCCTGGCCGGCCGCCCTTGATGCCCCCGGCCGTCCGGCCCGCTCCGCTATCCACTTATAGGAACGCGTCTGCCCATAAGGGATATCGAGGAGGGAGAGCCAGATCTTGCGTTCAAATTCGGTGCCGCCGGTCAGGGACACCGGATAATCGAACTCCTTCAGCGCACCCTTGAAGTAAGCCGCGAACTGCCGGGCCATCGGCTCCGGCACGTGCCCCCGCCTGATGCCCCGGGGCTCCCGCCAGATAGACACTTCGGCCAGTTCCCTGCCCTTAAGGACCAGGTATGCCGGGCCCACCGGTGTTTCGATCTTACCGTAATGGCTGGTCATAATGGGAATTCATCACAAATCCTGAGCCCGGAATAATAGCAGCACAGCTCGCTGTCCAGATCGTTTAAAAAAGAGCGCTCCTCGCCGTCTTCGAAAAGCACCCTGACCATACATGTACCCCCGTCCATAAAGGAGTGCTTCTCCTCGACGACCTCTCCCATCCCCCAGAAATCGAACCTGATGTGACGGACCTTGTCTCCGGCCTTCAGGTACAGTCTTTTTCTGCGCATGATTTATTATAACAGCGTGTCAAACCTGTCATGAAGCTTTCCAAAGGGGGCCTTTTTATGGTATAAAGAAATGATGCTTTCCGACCCCAAAACCCGAAAGGAGTCATTTCCCAAGATGAAAAAAATTCTGTTGCTGGCGGCCATACTGGCCCTGGCTTTTTCCTGCACGCATCAAAATGCATCACAGGGGTCAGCCTCCTCTGACAATTCAGCAGTCCTGGCCAAGGTGGGAGACAAGACCATAACCACGGCGATGTTCGAGTCCGAACTGAACGCGCTGCCCCCTCAGGTTAGGGGATACTTCATGAAACAGGGCGGCCCCCGCGCCTTGCTGGACCAGATTATCAGCAAGGAGATCCTTTACCAGGAGGCCGTAAAAGAGGGACTGGACCAGGACAAGGACCTCCAGGCTGCCGTCGCGAACTACAAAAAGATCACCATGGTGAAACTGCTCCTGCAGAAAAAGATAGGGAAGGACCTTTCCGTCTCTGATGACGAGGCCCAAAAATATTATGACAGCCACAAGGATGCTTTCACGATGAAGGAGGGGAAGGCGGCTGGCAAGCTGGTCCCGTTCAGCGCTATAAAACCACTGATAAAGCAGCGTCTGGCTTCCGAAAAAGAGGCAAAGGCATTCACTGACTACGTGAGCGAGCTCAAAAAGGGAACCAAAGTGGATGTAAACGATAAAGCGGTGCAGCAGCTTTCAGAGGATGTGCCCGCGGCGGCCAATACGCCCGCGGCCGCTATGCAGCCCTCTGGTGTGCCCGCGGCGAAGTGATCCATAGAAGATAACTCTTTTTTGACGTTATTGCGATAAGCGCAGGGGCGAAGCGGCTCCCCGGGATAATTTTTGGGGAGATCGCTTCGCCCCTCCTGTTATGACCAGGTAAAAATAATTTTATTTTCAGCCGCCTGCCCAGGATATCTGACCCAAAAAAAGTCCACTACAAAAAGATCCTTTGTGACTCATTTGTTTTTTCACTTATTGTTTCACTTTTTTCACTCCATGAGGCCCGGCAAGCAGCGCCTCAACGCCGGCCCGCTTCGTGCAATGAGACCCTTCCGGAAACGACCGATCTCAAACAAACTCAAAAATTTTTAAATGCAGTTTTCCTCTAAGAGTTAATTGCGGATAGTGAAAGAAAAAATTGACGGCTTACTGAAAGGAAAACTTGCGGGTGGGACGTGCGCTGAAAACAGAATATCAGGCCATCGGAATTTTGAACGAACAGTAGTGATCTCCCAGGGGGATCGACCTTTTCATGAAAACCTGCCTGCCTAGCAGCTCCGAAAGAAGTTCGGTTTCATATCCGCAGGCTTCGTTGTAATAAGAGGCTACCTTGGAGATGGGGCAGTTATACTGGTTCAGTGTATAGTTGCCATCGTTCTCGTCAAGTTCCGTAAAATAGCCTTCCTCTTCAAGCATGTTTGAGAGCGCCCTTAGTTTGCCATGAAAATCCTGGTTGGCAAGCTGTTTTCCCCTTGCCTGCAGTAGCCTCTCCTTGCGTATCTTGAAAAGACCGTCTACCTTGTCCCTGCCGTCCAGACTCTCCAGGTCTTTAAGCAGATCCAGTGAAAAATCCCGGTAGACCTTGGGGAACATATCGTCTGCCCGCTCGGTAAGGCTGTATACGAAAACAGGTCGTCCGATGCCGTGTTTTTTCGCGTCGTAATCCACAATTCCCTTTCTCTCAAGGGCTATGAGGTGCTGTCTTATCCCCATCGGGGTTATGCCTACACGCTTGCTTAAGTCCTCGGCGGTGAGGCCGCCAGTCTTCTTAAGAAGCATGATTATCCGGTCCTTTGTCTGACCATCTTCTATACGCATGACCAAAATTAACATAAATCTATAATTTTGTAAACTATTTTTGTAAATTCTTTGACAAAGCGTTTTTCAAAAAAACGGAGGCTTTTACCGTGCCCCAAAAAAGGAAGTGCCAGGAAAAGTCCCACCTCAAAACGTCCGCAGTCCGGTTTTGGGTGCTATAATAGTGTCTGGAATGGCATGGTGTCCGCAAAAATCAAAGCCCCGGAGGATACAGAAATGATAGCGGTTGCCGACAATCTTAACACCAGGAACAAGGGATACATGGCGGCAGTCGAGGCCAGGGACTCCAAGACCCTCTCCGGTCTTGCAAAAAAACTGTCCGAAGCCGGGGCAGAGGTCATAAATGTTCAGTGCTCGCTGGACGGTTCCGGCGATGAGGATCGGTTGCCCTGGGTTTTCGAAACGGTCCAGAACGTGGTGGACTCCGTACTCTGCGTAGATTCAAGGAACACGGAGGCTGTCAAGAAAGCCCTGTCGCTCGCAAAAAAACCGCCTCTCATAAATTACATATCGGACAATGAGCCTGCCCAAAGACAGGACTTCTTCGCGTTAGCAAGCAGGGCGAAAGCGTATATAGTTTTGCGTGCTTCCAGGGGAGGGAACATCCCCACGTCCTTCGAGGGCAAACTCCAGATATTGGAAGCGCTCCTGGAAGACGCTAACAGATCCGACATCCCGAATGAAAGGCTTTTTCTGGACCCCTCGCTGATCCATATAGGAAGAGGGGCCGGGCAAGACCACATAATGAACGCCCATGAATGCATACTTGCGATCAAGGAAATGGTGGAACCGCCCGTAAACACCATAGCCTGGATATCAAATGT
Source organism: Nitrospirota bacterium (assembly GCA_021812785.1). Next base: position 1,190 of record JAKAMR010000089.1, on the reverse strand, counting down.
GTCCACCGGCATGTCCCCCAGGCAGGCAAGAAAGATGACGGAAGCCAGCATACTTACTTATCTTGCGGGAGCAGGGCTTGATGCGGCCATGCTGGACATACTGGACCCGGGGATAAGCCATGCGCTTTATTTCATCAAATCCTTCAGGGACGAGATAGTATTTTCCCCGGCGGACCTTGTATAAACAAAAACAATGCTCAGGCTCAGAGACGGCATAAAAGAGATAATCAGGAAGACCGCAGTATCCCTTCCACGCGATATCGAGGAAGCACTCAGGGCGGCGTACGAGGCGGAGCCGGAAAAAAGCCCGTCCAGGGAGGCCCTGTCCCAGATGCTAGAAAACACGCAGATCGCCAAAAAAAATTCAAAACCCCTTTGCCAGGATACCGGCACCCCCATCTTCTATGCGCGAGTCCCAAGGGAGCTAAGCTTTGCGGTGGTTGAGCAATCGATAATAGAAGGGGTGAGGCTTGCCACGGAAAGCGTGCCTTTAAGGCCCAACGCGGTCGACATACTCACTGAAAAAAATTCCGGCGACAATACAGGCCTTTTTTTCCCGGAGATATATTTCGAGCAGTCCGAACAGGACACCCTTGTGATAGACCTGTCCCTCAAAGGGGCTGGCAGCGAAAACGCGGGAACATTTTACAAGCTGCCGGATGAAAGGCTAAAGGCAGGCAGGGATTTGGACGGGGTCAGAAAATGCATACTGGATGCCGTATATTCCATCCAGGGCAGGGCGTGCCCTCCTTATACGGTGGGGGTGGGAATCGCCGGCACCAGGCTTGCGGCTGCCAAGCTCTCCAGAGGCGCTCTTATGAGAAAACTAGGAGAGGAAGCCGCGGACCCTCTCATAAGCGAGCTTGAGAGAAGGCTGCTTTTGGAGATAAACAGCCTTGGCATCGGAGCCATGGGACTGGGGGGCAATTGCACGGCCCTAGGCGTAAAGATAAACCATGCCCACAGGCACACTGGCTCGTACTTCGTTGATGTCTCCATCGCCTGCTGGGCAAACAGGCGGAGCAGGCTCGTCTGGTAAAAAAAGACTGGAAAGGCAATTTTTTCTTGAAGGATAAAGCGGCGGTAAAAATAGAAACGCCTCTAAGCGAGGAAACTGTGCGGTCGCTCAGGGTGGGACAGAAGGTCCTTATAAACGGGACCATCTTCACCGCAAGGGACAAGGTACACGG
>JAKAMR010000088.1 GCA_021812785.1 Nitrospirota bacterium | reverse complement strand
CATGTCTTAAGCGGGAATCCAGCGGCGTTGCCTTTGATTTTAAAACAAAAAAAGTCACTGGATTCCCGATTACTACCTCGGGAATGACGGCTATTAGACGTAGCAACACCTCCCAATATGTACCCCTCCATTAGTAATTTTTGCGCGGAAAAACGGCTTCCGCAACAGAAACTAATTATAAATCTTTTTGAATTGTAAGTGGCAATGGAAGTTGGGTAAAAATATGTTTTTAAACGAGGATTTTATTTGGAATGGCCGAGAGGCATATTTTGTTATAGAGCGCTTTAAAAATAAAAAAGGCGATCACCATGAATTTCATAATGATCGCCTTTTTGTGAATGTCTGAAGGCCGCGGGCCTCTTCGGAAAATTTATTTAGGCTGCTTTGGCCGCCAAAGGCGGTTGAGCATAAAAATAATACTTAATCTCTCCTGGTTTTTCCTTAGGTTCCGGTTGATGCGATCCGCAAACCTTTAATTCTATGAACTTCGATTCGATTCTTGTGTAGTCCTGATACACAAGCCCTTTCCGCTCGACGCTGGCGCTCAATTGCGAAATTGCCCTTTTGATTGTCCGCTCCACCGTGCTTTTCGAACAGTTGACTATCTTCCCTATCTGAGCGAATGTGAATTCCTTGCCATAATACAGGTAGAGCATCACTCGAATTTCTCTTTTGTGGTCTGAAAGCAAATTGCAGGTTATAGATTTAACTTTCTTCACCAGCAACTTGTTCAGGACCCTTTCCGGATTGAAAGAGTATTCATACTGCCCCGGAAAAGCACGGGACTTCAGTTCATCAGAGGACCATTCATCATCAAGTGCCAATAGCGCCTTATAATCATCAAAATATACCTTTTTCTTTTCCTTCCTAAAATGACTCTTTTGACCATTTTTAAAAACATTTTGATAATGGTATCTGCGGGCCTGACTTCTGGTCATCGAAGAATCATCTCTAAAATGGAAAGTTTCCCTGGCCTTTATGTATGCATCCGCAATGATGTCATGGTCATTTTCATTGTATTTGCCGCAGCCGTAGGCTTCGGCGAGTTCTTTATTACTGAACACGTATGCCTCCTGTGGCCCGCTAGCCTCCAGGTACGGCTCATAAAGCACCTCCTTTGTAAATGAAAATTTCCCTGAAGCATTGCAGATTCGCACATTCTGGCAGATAAAAGGTATATCGGAAAGGCATGAAAAGGGAACGGCCAGCCCCTCCGTTTAACCCGTTACGGAGGGCGAGATCGCATTTTCAAAGAACCATACGACTCCGGCTCATTATAACAAATCGAATTTCAAAAAGTGCAAGAAAAATGTTATTTGTAACTTCCTGAAAAATAAGTCTTTTTAAGAAATGTGGGAAAAGTTGTTGACGAGATGTCCTTATATACATAGAGGCTGTTCAAAAAGATTAGGCAGTCTTTGGTAAACAAATTCAAAAGGAGGAAGCATATGTTTAAAAAAGAGAAGCGGGAAAGGGCATTCCCATCTGGACGCAGACCTCGGCCGCCATAGTTTCTTTTATAGGCCGATATCCGAGGAGTGGTTCTGGAAGTATCCAGGACTTGAGCTTACGGGATTGACATTCAGTATCATTATGATACTATAATCAATTAAGAAGTACCGTAATGATACCAAAGACGTTTTTTCAGAATGTAAACAACCCCGCCTTCGAGCCATTAAGCTTTCTGCGGTTTTTCCGAATGCCGGTTTCAATCTATCAGTGCGCACGGAGGCTAATAAGGTTTTTATTGCTGCGGCGGAACCGCGTCGAGGGGCAGCAAATGGGTAAAAACACAAAATTAAGGAGACTCGCAGAAAAATGATAAGAAGAATCACAAACGGCGGCAGGAAAGTAATCGGGAAATTCCCGAGCATCAAATGCGGCAAGATGGTCTGGTGGGAGTCGCAGCTCGAACGCGACTTCCTATATCTGATCGAAATCGATCCGGATGTCCTCAGCTATGAGGAGCAGCCGCTGAAAATCGAGTACTTTTCAGACGGGAAGGTCCATAAATACACTCCGGACTTCCGAGTCATAAGGACGGACAGGAAACAAATCGTCGAGGTCAAAGACGCAAAAAAAGCTAAAAAGGAAGAGTATGTCGAATTATTCAGACGGATCGGGCCAATTTGCGCTCAAGAGGGCTACGAATTCATCGTGGTGACGGACCGGGAGATCCGCATTCAGCCCCGGCTCAAAAACGTAAAGCTGCTGTACAAGTATGCCAAAACGCCTGTCACGACGGCGCACCAAATCCTCCTTTACTCGATGTTCGAGGATAGGGAGACGTTGACGTTGAGAGAAATTATCAGGGGATTCGCCTCGAAGGGACTGAGGGCGGCCACGGTATATGCCTCCATTTTTCACGGAATCCTGTCTATCGATTTGTCTCGGCCGATTAATCCTGAGACCGAGGTGAGACTGTCGCTAATGCTTCTTAAAAGCGGGGATAGGGCGGCTTGAAAATTCGCAGATTCGCAAAGGGACAGAAGGTAGTCATGGGAGAAAGGGAATACGTGATTGAGCAGAGTGTTTCCGGCGGGCAGTTGCAGCTTTAGGATATCGCGCTGAATACTTTCATAACGAAATCCCGGGAAGAGCTTATCGACCTTCTGTTTGACGGACATTTATGGCTAATGGGCGACGAGGCGGAGGAATCCTTCGCAAAAAAGAAGGTTGGGGGCCTCCTCGAAGCAGACTTGACGGAATTACCCGAAGACCTCAGGGCCAAGACGAGAAGAAAATTCACTTATTTGACAAGTCTTTTGGATGCCGGCGTGGACAGGAAGACGAAGAGGGTCTTTCAGCCGCTTATCGATACGATCGCCAGGACGGTTGGGGATGAGAATCCGCCGTCTTTCTGGCAGGTATACCGCTGGTATACGGACTATCTGGATTCGGGAGAGAACATACGGTCCCTTTTCCCTAGGCGCAGCCTGAAGGGCAACCGTGAAAACAAAATACAAGTTGAGGTGCAGGAGATAACGGACGAGGTCATCGCCGAGAGATTTCTCGTGCGCGAACGTGTAACGCAGTCCGCGATATTTGACGCGGTCGTTGCCAGGATCAAGCATGAGAACGATTTGAGGAAAGCGGCAGGCAACGATGTCCTTCTGAGGTTTCCCGACCCTTCGACTATCCACCGGATTATCTCGAAGCTCGACCCCTACGAGGTGGCGAAGGCTAGGTTCGGAAAACGGCATGCCGATGCCAAGTTCATGCCTAAAAAAGAGGGTGTGCGTCCAACAAGACCTCTGGAACGCGTTGAGATGGACCACACGAAGCTCGATCTCTTCGTGGTGGATCTGGAACGGAGGATGCCGATAGGGCGCCCCTGGATGACCCTGGCGATAGACGTCTATAGCAAATGCGTGGCCGGTATCTTCATCGGGTTCGTGCCGCCATCGTATCACAGCGTGATGCATTGCCTGATACATGCGATATCTCCGAAGGGCTATATCAGGAAAAGGTACCCCAGCATAAAGAATACCTGGGACGCATACGGCCTTATGGAGACGGTTGTGGTGGATAACGGAAAAGAGTTCCATAGCCAGGACCTTACCGATGCCTGTCTTCAGTTGGGCATCGTTGTTCAGTATGCCCCGGTAAAGTGTCCCTGGTACAAGCCCTCGGCCGAACGCTTTTTCGGAATTCAAAATACCGGGCTTCTACACCAACAAAAGGGTACCTCATTTTCTAATATCTTTGAAAAGGATGATTACGACCCTAAGAAGAACGCGGTTATCAGCTATGAAACCTTTATGGAAATGGTGCATAAGTGGGTCGTCGACGTATACCACCAGGATAAACATAAAGGACTGATTAGTACACCGGCCAAAGTCTGGCAGATCGGGGTGCAGGAGTGCGAGCCGGCCCTTCCTGAAAGCAGGAAGGCTTTGGAGGTAATGCTTGGGATGGTCGAATGGAGGACTATAACCACCTCCGGTATAGAACTACACAACCTCTTTTATAACGATGTCAACCTTACGGCCTTGAAACGGCAATACAAAAACGGCATCGGGAAAAAGGTAAAGGTCAAGTACGATCCGACCGATCTTTCCGAGATCCATGTGCTGGACGAGGACAAGAAAGCTTATGTGACGGTGAAGGCCGTCAGCCAGAGCTATACGCAGGGCCTGAATCTATGGGCACACAAGGTCATCTGCCGGTACGCCAAGGAGCAGCTCAAGCTCGACTACGACATCGTGAGTCTTGCTCTGGCCAAGGAAGAGATATGGAAGCTGGCCGCTGCCGAGTGGAACCTCACGAAAAGGACGGGGTCCCGGCAGAAAATAGGACGGCTGTTCGGCGTGTGCCAGGAAGATTACGGAAAAATAGTAGAAACCGGCCAAGTGGTGATTCCTCAGGAACCGAAGGCAACAACACAACCCTATGAACCCGTTTTGCCTTCGGCCGACCATCACGCCGCTAACTCGATATCGAATATCGGATCGGTCATGAATGATAGAGGCGCGGGAGACCCGGGTGAGCAAACATCCGAAAAAGGGGGCTTCCTGCCCGAACAGCCGAAGAAACGGCGGGGGAGACCGAAAAAGAAGCACATAGACGTAAACCGGGGCGCGCAATCGGCCCCAGGCCGGGCGAATGCAATCGCAACAGACCCATTAGATGAGGAAACCGACGATCTGTCCGACTGGGGTGTCAGCTACGTAGATTTAAGAAAAGGAGGAGAACAAGATGCCGCATAAGGAAGGCCATCGCCAACAGCCGTCCCTTGAAGATAAAGTGATGCTTATCGAGAACACTATAGTTGAATCTCCTCGGTTCAAGAGAATCATCCAGAGAATAACCGAGTGCCACGAGAGGTCGAAATACACTACCGAGCCGAGATGTCTGCTCATCATTGGCGAAACGGGACGCGGAAAAACGACGATAGCGAAATATTACGAGAGGAAATACCAGAGAATAGTTAACGATGAAGGGACGATTATAACGGTACTGCGGTCGAGTGTTTCCGCGCCCGCGACTATCAAGGGCATGGCCAGCCAGTTGCTGGGGGATTTAGGAGATCCGCTTCCGGAGCGGGGTTCGATACCTAGCCTTACCAGGAGGCTATGCAGGCTCATTAAGGGATGCCGTGTCGAGCTGATAATTCTGGATGAGTTCCAGCACTTGGTAGACGAGGACAAGAAAAAAGTGCTGCGGTCTTCTGCGGATTGGCTTAAACACATTCTGAACGAAACCGGCGTGCCCATAATCTTGATGGGCATGCCGTGGTCCGTAAACATACTGAGGGCAAACGACCAGCTCCAGAGGAGGTTTTCTTCAATAAACGAATTGAAGGACTTCGGATGGTCGAACCCCACGGAACAACAGGAATTCACGAATTTTTTGATTGTCCTTGAAAAGGCGCTGCCGTTGCCGAAGCCGTCGAATCTCTTCAGCGGGCAGATGCCTTTGAGGTTATTCTGCGCCACCCAGGGGATTATCTCGAATGTAAAGAAGCTGATAAGCAAGGCGGCTGAGAAGGCTTTCAAGAAAGGATTTGGGAGCATCACTAACGACCTCCTGGCTCTGGCCTACAATGAAGAGTTGGCCCTGAGCGCTCCCGGGTGCATTAATCCTTTTCATACGGATGCGGAAAACCTTGATCCGTTCAAGCGGCCGACGCCGATCGATTCCGGAGACGGGGTCGGCAGAAGAGGCAGGCATGGGAAAAACGGCGCAGTGAAAGAAAACATATCCGCTGTGTTGCGGAAATAGGAGGGGCCAGATGGAATCTTTTGACAGAAGGCTTCTCAGGACCCCGCGTCCGTATGAAGACGAAAACCTCAAGGGACTTATAATCAGGGCCGCAGAGGAGAACGCCTATGAAACGGCTGCGCATCTCCTTTCCCTGGCCGAAGTTAGAGTGGATGAAAGGACCGGCATAAGCATATATACGGAGCAGCGGCTACAGAACCTTTCGGAAATGCTCAATCTTGATGTCCCTACGCTGCGGGATTTGGCCTGCCTGACCGGAATCGAAGGGACGCCGCCGGAGGCATACAACATATTCGGGCACAGGGTATATAAATATTCCGTTCGGACGACTAAGCCGAAGGTCTGCCCGGACTGCCTTCGAGAGGCCAATTACGCGCGGAAAATATGGGACCTGGCCGCCTTCACGTGCTGTCCCAAACACGGGGTCCTGCTTTCTGACAAATGCCCGGAATGCGGCAATAAGATATCCTGGAACCGGCCAGGGGTCAGCATATGTTCGCATTGCGGCCGGGATTGGCGGGAAGTAGCCATTTCGGAAGTCCCTGAGGGTGAAACCACCCTTTCCAGTCTGATTTTGGAGACCTGTGGGCTCCGAGGAGCCGGGGAAGTGCCCGCAGGCCCCGAGGCCCTAGGTGACCCCCAAATGAATCCTCTTTCGCGTGTGGGCCTTGGGGAACTGCTGTCCGCCGTGTACTTTATCGCCGGTCAGCAGAACGGGGTGGTTGACGCCACCGGCAAACAGTTTGCCTGCAAGCTGCCGCACGAGGACCTGCATAAGGTCCTCGTGAAGGCGATGCCCATTTTCGATGACTGGCCCGATAATTTTCATGCCTTCCTGGAAGAAATCAGGGGGCAGGTATCCAAAGGGAGCAGTCAAACCGGGTTGCCCAGGGATTTCGGCAAATTATATGACCCCCTGTTTGTCAGAAAGGGCAATCCCTTGCCGGAATTCATACGTGAAGCTTTTAATAAGTACGTTGTCACCCGATGGGACGGCGGCTATGCGGGATGGTACAGCAATATTTCTAAAGGAGACGTTCACCTGAAAAGGTATATGACCAAGCATGAGACCGCCAGGTTCTTACATGTCGGAACCCATACAGTCGATGTTTTACACGAAAAAGGCTATTTAAGGGGGCCATATTTTCCGTGGGTCAATAGGAGTCGTCGAATGATCGAGGCGGACAGCGTGCGAGAGCTGAAGGAAAAATGGGACAAATCCATCACGGCTGCTCGGGCAGGGGAAAAATTAGGCATAGGCCGAAGAGCCGTGGCGGACCTTGTTCGCAACGGCTGTCTGACTGCCATACAGGGGCCATCCGCCACAGGACAACTTGCGTGGAAATTCGAACAGCCGGAAATCCAGAGGCTTTTAACTCTTATTGATAAAAAGATCGCCGGGAGCGATAAAATTTTGACCGCTCACGTCAGTTTTCATTCCGCCATTAAAAAATTGTCAAAGCTGAGCATCGAAATTGCTGAGTTCATTCAGCTGATTCTTAATGGAAAGATAACCCCTATAGAGAAAAGCGAGGGGGCAGGACTCAGCTCGCTCCTTTTCGATCCTGCCGAAATAGAGCAATTCTCAATTTCAGAATCCGCCAAGCGCAGGGACGATAATCACACCATGCAAGAGGCGTCCAGAATTTTGCGTCTATCGACCGAGGAGGTCTTTTTTCTCATTAATCATGGATTATTGAACGCTAAAAAAGCCAGTATAGGCAGAGTCGCGTGGGAAATATCCAGAGAGGAGATTGAACGCTTTAAAAGTACTTATAGCACTATGGGCTGGCTTGTCGAAGCTATGGGTACAAATACCCGAGGGGTTGTAGATAGACTGATGGCCAATGGGGTGATGCCGCTAAGCGGGCCGAAAATTGACGGAGGTAGAATTTATTTATTCAAAAAGGCCGATCTTGAAACAATCGATTTAGCAAAAGTTTTTCCGAAGGCAATCACTAATATTCAGCAAATAAATAACAGAGGCTTGGTCAGTAAAAGACAGCTGGCGGATATAGCCGGGTACACGGTGGCCGAAATAGACGGCATCCTGCGGGAAGGCTGGATTTTTCCAAAACTCGTCCTGCGAAATGTAGATGAAAAGGGCTCCAGATACTTCTTTTCTCAAGAGCAGGTCGAGAGGTTCAAAGAGCTAAAAGCCATTAAAGAAAGTCAATTAGCGCTGTTCGATGCTGAACGCGTGGCAATCCGGCTTAAAGACATAAGCAATGTGAAGCCGACCTTTTCCAAATATAAAACGGAAAGGTTTAAAGAGCAAACAGATTCGCGAGGTTGCCAGCTTGTGTTGTTCAAGGTTAAGCAGGCGGTTTTGAGGGAAGCAGCCTAAGGACCGAGGCACCTGCCCCGGGCGATTTGGCTCGGGGTAGGTTAATTTCAAAAGCTTGGGTGAAGGAGAATGAATTTCCATGTATGACATATTGAAGGTTTTGGGGATCAGACGCAAGATCAAAGAATCTCTATTCATGTATCTCCACTATAAAATCCTGGAAGGTTTTCCCTTGACCATGGCAAGAAGGGTACAGCGCCTCATGAAACTCTCCGATACCGAACTTGCACGGCTTCTTGCAATCAGCGTAAGCACCCTTCGCCGCATGAAAAAAGAACAAAGAAGACTTTCTACTTATTCGGGAGACCGCCTTTTTCGGCTAGCCTATGTAATCGTTTTAGCCGAAAAGGTATTTGAAAGCTAAGAGGCGGCGAGAAATTGGATCACCCATACCCAACCCGAGCTCGGTAGATATAGACCCCTGGAATTGATCGAGACTTACGCCGGGTATGACGCAGTGAAAAATCTGCTTGGCAGAATGGAACACGGTGTTTATTCATAGGAGTATGATGCCGGGGCGGACTTCGCTGGGGGAAACATTGGAAATCGAGAGGAGCTTGTAAATGAGGCACTTCCCATATATTGACGTGACAATAGCCTATCTTAGCGCGGTGCTCATGTCTTTTTTGCTGCTTACGACAATGGCGGGGATATTTGAGGAGAAATATCCATCCGTCATGGACAAGAGATGGAAAAAGAAACTATGGTTGGCCAGTTGTTTCCTGTTCATCCCGGTATTGTTTTTCTTGGCGCTGTTTCCATCCTTTATCATAGGAGAATTCAGGAAGTTTCTTGCTGACGGCAAAGATAAAGAGCGAAAAGAGGGCTCAAATGGGAAAAAGTGATAAGAGACATCATAGCATGACGCTCGCGGAGTTCAAGCAGAAGCACGGCTTTGAGCCCAAATACACCTTTTCTCAGCTGAAGCAGCATCTGCCTGGCCAGTTCAAATCGCAAAAAATAGAAGACAGCGGGCTATATAAAACGGTCGGGTCGCTGACGGCCCAGGCGTATCCTACCGAAAAAGGCCGCTATGATAAAAGGTGGACGGCCTTCTATCTACCCCTAAAAAGGAGGCAATATTTTATCCTGGTGCCGATGACGATAATCCTGTATGAGAAGAAATTCTTTTTGCATTTCATGGATTCCGAAATCGAGGTATCAAAAGGCAAGGAAAAAGACGAGTTTTACCGTGGCCTAATGGCCCAGACCTTGGAATTTACCGGGATACTCAAGGAAAATCCCCAGATCGTCACCAGGGCAGTCCCTTATGATATCCGGACCGGGCGCGTGATCGGGAAATACGTCATGGAAAAACCTCTGCTGCTGCCTGAAGAGACAAAGAAAGAGGTTTTAAGGCTATATGAAGATCATATTAAAAGGGACGAAAAGTCCGGCGGAATATCTCTGAACGATTATTTGGATACCGCCGCTCTTTGTTACCAGGCTGCTTATGGCGGCGTAGTCAAGGGTTTGACCCTGGAGCAGATGTACAGGCGATTGGCT
>JAKAMR010000087.1 GCA_021812785.1 Nitrospirota bacterium | reverse complement strand
GCCGGGGTTTGGCCCCTGCATGCGCCACATCCTGCGTTGGCAGGGCAAGGGTATTTGGCGATTTGCTTGACCCCAAGAGCGAGGTGTCGAGGCTTATCGCTAAAAACCGTACGTCCAGATTGCTGGTGAATGCCGGCACCGGGCCGAATGTTTATTACATTGATATGCATGGCGACCTGTTTGAGGCCAGCCCCGAAAAGGCAAAGATAATGTACACCTACGCAATGGGCTTCACTACCCCAGCCTATGAAAAACTCGGCGGAAAAGCCGTATTGCCCGGTGTTGAGGAGCAGGAGAACCCGTATTAAACCGGTGGAAATGATGCTGCCTGAAAGGGACTGAAAGTAAAAAAATGACGGCGGGTGCGCATTGCCGATCCGCCTTAAAAAGAGGAGGATGTCTGTGGCCAACCTTGATAGAAGGGAATTTTTAAAGGGTTGTACGTTCGGCGCGGGCGTGATCATAGCCGGCGGCGGTCTGGACCAGGCGGAATTGCCGAAGTTTTTATCAAACGACGTAAGATACTGTTACCCCGGCAGAGTTGAAAACTGGCCGGGCGTCAAGGTCAAATTTTCGGTCTGCAAACAGTGTCACGGCGACTGCGGCCTGATGGCCAGGGTATTCAACGGGACAATAGTTAAACTTGATGGCAACCCATATGACATCCAGACCACCCAGCCACCATTAAAGTACGAGGAACCTTATAAGGATTCGATAGTCTACGCCGGGGGGACTTTTGATACCTCGAAACCCTATATAGACGGCGCACATTCCCTATGCCCGAGGGGTCAGGCCGGGGTGCAGTCCGCATACGATCCCTACAGGGTCTACGTGCCGCTGAAGCGGAAAGGTCCGAGGGGTTCCGGGAAATTCGAGGTCATATCCTACGAGCAGCTCATTGATGAGGTGGTTAACGGCGGGTACCTGTTCAAAGACGTGCCCGGCGAGGAAAACAGGTTTGTCGAGGGGTTTAAACAGTTGTGGAACAATGGGAAAAACAGGTTCGTTCCAGCGAATCCTGACTACCCTGATTTTGGACCAAAAACCAATCAATTCGTTGCCACATGGGGCAGGGCCGAAGGCGGCCAGAACAATCTGATAACCAGGTTTGCAAATGCCCTGGGTTCGGTCAATGCGATACCGCATATCTCTGTCTGCGAGCTTTCACACCATGTGGCAACGGCGGCTACCTACGACGGCAATTCAATGCTCAAACCGGATATGCCGAACTCCGAGTTCATCCTGATCTTTGGGGCCAATTACTATCAGGCGAACTTCCCAATGCAGACTTTGGCAAGGAGGTCCGCTGCGGCGACCGCAAGCGGGAAATGCAAGATGGTGTTTATCGACCCCAGGGGCGGCAACCAGATAGCCCACGCGGATTACATCCCGGTAAAACCGGGCGGCGACGGCGCTTTTGCAATGGGCATGCTGAGATGGATAGTCGAGAACAAAAAATACGATGAGAACTACCTGGAGAACCCAAACAACGACGTTGCCCTGAAAAACGGAGAGCCCAGCTTTTCAAACGCCTGCCACCTTATAGTTGCAGACGAGAAAAAAAAGGATTACGGCAAATTTTTAAAGTCCGGCAAAGAGGCCTATGTTGTGGACAAGGCCTCAAGGGAAAACGTGCCAGCCTCATCGGCTGAAAAGGCGGAGCTGTGGCCAACGGGCTTTTTATCGCTGAAGCCTGTCCAGGTGAACGGTGTGCCCTGCATGACGAGCATGCAGATACTCTGGAAGGAACTCTCCTCTCATACGATGGAGGAGTATGAAAAAGAGGCCGGCATCTCCAGAAAAGTTCTGGTGGCCCTCGCCAAGGAATTCACCTCTCATGGCAAAAAGGCGGTAGCGGATCTGTACAGGGGCCCGGTCAAGCACACGAACGGTTACTACAATGCGCGGGCGATCCTCATGCTGAACGTGCTCGTAGGCAATGTGGACTGGCAGGGTGGATATATCGCGGGCGGCGGTGCGGCCAATGCCATGGGCGGAAGATACAACATGGCCAAGTGGCCCGGTTTTGTCCCTCCAAAAGGGGTCAAGATATCAAGGGAAGGCAGCGCTTACGAGAACACCTCCGAGTACAAAAAAAAGGTGGCCTCAGGTGGCAGCCCATTCCCCGCAAAGCGCCCATGGTTCCCCTTCGGAGCAGGCATGTGGCAGGAGGAATGGGCCGGCATGTACTTCCAGTACCCGTATCCCGCGAAGATTTTCTTCATGACGATGGGGAACCCCGCGTGGTCCAACCCGGGGCATGGGGGCGCAAATGACGAATCCCTCGGGTGGATAAGAATGGCAAAAGACCTCAAGAAGGTCCCCTTGTACATAAACTCTGACATCGTGGTCTCTGAGAGCGCGAAATACGCGGACTACATAGTCCCCGATGCCACTTACCTTGAAGGCTGGGGTACGCTGGGCAGCCTTCCAACCTATGCGACATCGCGGATAGGGGTGCGCCAGCCGGTAATCGATCCCATGACGTCCAGGACCGCGGAAGGCAAGCCCGTCTGCATGGAAAATTTCCTGATCGATGTGGCAAGGAAACTGGGCTTGCCCGGCTTCGGCAAAAATGCCTTCCTTGAAGGCGGGGACCTCAACGAACGGGAAGATTTCTTCCTGAAACTGGTGGCAAACATAGCATACGACAAGAGTCTGCTGAAAAATGAAAATGACTCGTTTGTTAAGCTGGGTCCGGTACCCGACGCAACCGAGGCGGAGATGTTTACGGTGAAGGAATATATGAAAAAATATCCCAACGCTCTCAGGCCGGAAGACTGGAAAAAAGTCGCCTACGTGATGGCAAGGGGCGGCAGATTCGAAGGCCAGGATGTGGCTTATATGTCTTCAGGCGGCTGGGTGACGCACAGGTGGGGGGCAAAGAAGATAGCCGTCCAGATGTACAACGAGAAAATCTCAAATACGCATAATGCGGTAACGGGCGAAAGGTTTAACGGCACCACGATGCTTGAGCCCATCAGGGACATGAAGGGGAACCTCATCTATAAAAAATATTCAAGAAGCGAATACCCCTTGCTGCTTTCCACCTACAAACTGCCTTTCCATTCCAAATCCAGGACCATCCACGACCCATGGCTTGTGGAGCTTCTGCCCGGCAACTTCATCGACATAAGCGAAGTAGACGCAAAAAAAATGGGCATAAGCGACGGCGACCGTGTAAAGGTTAGTTCCCCGACATACAAAAAGGGAATGACGGCCACGGCCAGGATCAGGCTGGCCTTGCGGCCGGGCGTTATAACCTTCTCCCAGCCGTTTGGCAGATGGGCAGCCGGCAGCGGCGCCTGGTATATAAACGGCAAAAAATATGAAGGAGATCCGGCGCGGAATACAGGGACACATTTGAATCCGCTGATGCTGGTTGATGAGTCCATTGCCGCAGAGGACGGCTGGACCGTCTCACTGACGGATCCCATCGGAGGCTCCATGAATTACTATGATACGCCCGTGAAGGTTGAGAAGGTATAAGTGGGCGTGGACACCCAGGCTTTTGAAGAATTGGGCTTTAACAGAAAACTCACGTATGACGTACTGTCTGAACTGTTTTCCAAAAGGCCGGACGAGGCCCTCCTGAGGAAATTAAACAAGGAGGGCCTGCTGGCCTTTTTGGGGGGGTTCTGCAAATGCGAGGAGACAACCGGCAAGCTTAAGCTTATCGTTGAAAGACTTCTGTCAGACAAAGCCGGGATAAAAAAGCTTTGCGGGGAGTTTGAAGAGATTTTTTTAATTCCAGTCGCGGATACCTATGTCCCTCCGGTTGCCTCTGCCTTCATGGGGGATGATGTGCAATCTGGTTCTTTTGGCACCATCCTGGAAGAATTGACGGCCACTTACCGCGCATACGGAGTGAAATTCATCAACAATAAAGAGGATGTCTTTGTTTTTCACCCGGACCATGTGGCAAGCCTGTTTAACTTCATGTCTTTCCTCATAGAAAGAGAACAATATTATAGGGAACGGGGCGCTTCTGACCTTTTCAACGACGTCGTTTACAGGGAAAAGAGTTTTTTTGAACGCTTTATCCGGAGCTGGATAAACTATTACCTGAGCGAAATGCACGAAAAGGCATCCTCGGATTTTTACAAGCTGGTTGCGGCATTCACCCAGAATTTCATTTCGGGCGAATGCCGCTTTTAAGGGACAATCATTTGTGAGAGGCACTATGGACAAATTGACTCTCAGTAGCATAGCTTTATGAAAAACACAGGAAGTTTGGAAGGAGGAGTACATGTTTGACGGTCTGTTCCAGCCGGTGCATCTGATTCTGTTGCTGGTGATAGCGCTTCTTGTCTTCGGCCCCGGTAAATTGCCGCAGATAGGCTCGGGGCTTGGCAAGAGTATCAGGGATTTCAAGAAGGCCTTGCAAGGGCAGGATGAGATCGAACTTAAACCGAAGCCTGAAAGCAGTAAAAAAAGCGAATAAGAGAAGGGATGAAAATGGACATCGGACCTCTATCTTCGACCGCTTTCGAGGCGCTCTTGCACGAGTCCGTCAGGATTCACGGGCATCTATGTCCCGGGCAGGTGCTGGGCGTAAGGATGGCCATCTATGGCCTTGCCGGGCTGGGATTAACGGACCCGAAGGGCAAGGACAGGAAAAAGCTCCTTTTAATAGTCGAGATTGACCGGTGCGCTACGGACGCGCTGCAGTCGGTCACCGGATGCAGCCTCGGCAAGCGCTCGATGAAGTTCATGTATTATGGCAAGATGGCCGCCACCTTTGCCAATCTTGAGACCGGCAAAGCGCTCAGGGTTGTGGCCAGGGAAGATGCTCGTGCAAAGGCGCGGGATTATTTCCCAGAGATAGAAAACCAATATGTCTGCCAGCTCGAAGCATATAAGATAATGTCCGATGAAGAACTCTTCTATTCCGAGCAGGTTGCCGTGAAAATTTCCGAGGACGAGATGCCTGGCGCCAGACCCGTCCGAGCCCGGTGCGAGCGCTGCGGCGAATGGTTTTACCTCAGGAACGGCCATTGCACTCATCTTTGCAGGTCCTGCAGGAAAGGCTCGTATTACACCAGGCTTTCTTCCTCTGGAGAAGCATCATACGACCAGCCCGGAAAGGAAGCGGGAAACGGCCAGGTTCTGGATGGGTAATAACGGGATGGGAAACTATGTGCGATAATCGAGGTTTGACTGAAAATAAGACAGGTGGGAAGATAATTCCCGTGACGGAGGCTGTAGGAACGATCCTAGCCCATGACATAACAGAGATACGGCCGGGCGAATTCAAGGGCCGGGCCTTCAAAAAAGGTCATATTATCAGGCAGGAGGACGTCTGCCATCTCCAAAGGCTCGGCAAGGAAAATCTTTTCGTCCTTGATATCGCGGACGACGAGATGCACGAGGACGAGGCCGCGCATGCCTTTGCGGCGGCTCTTATGGGAGAAGGTGTGAAAATGGCAGGCGTTCCCAGAGAGGGCAAGATAAACCTTGTCGCAACGCGTGACGGACTTCTAAAAGTGAACAAAGAGGCGCTCCTTGCCTTCAATATGCTGGGAGATGTAATGTGCGCGACCTTGCACAATAACACCCTTGTGAAGAAGGACCGGGTGGTTGCCGGAACGAGGGCTATCCCACTTGTAATCAAAAGAAAGACCGTTTCCGATGCTGTAGCTGCAGCAGCTTCGGCAGGCGCACCGGTAATAGAAGTTAAGAAACTGAGAAAACCACGCGCCGGCGTGGTGATAACCGGCAACGAAGTCTATCATGGAAGGATAAAAGACGCCTTTGCGCCGGTAATAAGAAAAAAAATTGAGGAATTCGGTGGCGAAATCACTAGCCTTTATTACGCGCCGGACGATAAGGCTGTGATTCGTGACAGGCTTGAACAGCTCCTTGCGATGGGGGCTGATCTACTTATAACCACGGGAGGGATGTCGGTCGACCCGGACGATGTTACGAGGTTCGCAATCCGCGAGTTAGGGGATATGAATACATCATACGGCTCCCCGGTGCTGCCCGGGGCCATGTTTCTTATAGCATACCGCGTGGGGCGGAACGGTTCGTCGCAAGAGATACCAGTGCTTGGCATCCCGGCGTGTGGAATGTATCATGGTGTCACTGTGTTTGATATCGTACTGCCACGTGTTCTGGCCGGAGAAAAGATCGGCAGGCGTGAGCTTGCGGAGCTTGGGCATGGTGGGCTATGCCTCCACTGCAAGGAATGCAGGTATCCCGTTTGCCCTTTCGGGAAATAATGGTAACTGAAAGCCCCAAAGATCCGTTTAACAGACAAATAGACTATCTCCGCGTATCCATCACGGACAGATGCAATCTGAAATGCATCTATTGCATCCCTGATGAAGGAATCCGCCATTTCGATGCCGCTGAGATGCTTACGGCCAGCGAAATTGTACGTTTTGTCCGAATTGCCTGCAGGCGCGGTGTATCCAAACTGCGGATCACCGGAGGTGAGCCTCTCCTTCATCCAAACATATTGGACCTGGTTCGTGAGATAAAAAAGGCAGGGATTAAAGAACTGGCGCTTACTACCAACGGAATGGCGCTCGGAGAGATGGCGGGTCCCCTTAAGGCGGCAGGCCTGGATAGGGTGAACGTCAGCATGGACACCCTGAAAAAGGACAGATACAGGCTCATGACCCGGGGTGGAGAGCTTGGCCGCGTATGGGAAGGCATAGAAAAGGCGGAGCGTGCCGGACTTACGCCAGTGAAGATAAACGTAGTGACCATCCGCGGGATGAATGACGACGAGGCGGTCGAGTTCGCAAGGCTCACACTGGAGAGGGACTGGCATGTGAGATTTATAGAACTCATGCCCGTTGGCCGGCGCGGCCGGTGGAGCGCCGAAGCTTGCATAAAAAAAGAAGAGCTTATAAGGAAAATAGACCCTATCGGAAAATTAAACATGCTTGAATTTAAGGGCAAAGGACCTTCGAGGAACTACCGCCTTGAAGGCGCAAATGGCGTAATAGGTTTCATAAGCCCCATAAGCGAGTGCTTCTGCCAGTGGTGCAACCGGCTGCGCCTGACGTCCCGCGGCAGGATAAGGCCCTGCCTATTTTCTGACAAAGAAATAGACATAATGACACCCATGCGCAAGGGCTCATCAGATGAAGAACTGGATGAGCTTTTCCAGCACGCTATTAGCATAAAACCCGCTGGGCACGATCTTAAAGAAAATGATACATCAATTCTGCCTTCCATGTCCGGAATAGGAGGATAACTTCTGTCCCCCTTGGACACAATTTTTGCACAAATCTCTTCGAATGAGATTCTTCGTATTGCTTGCGCCAACCTCTTCTTTGAATAAAGTAATACAATAACCCCTTTATCTGGATGGTGGGGCCTGCAAGGAGCATTCCGGGAATCCCATCGGCTTGCTGAAATTTGTTGTGGATAAGAAAACTCAGTAGATTATCGGCATATATTCACCCAAGGGACTACCTCGATTATAGGAGAAGCTGCTTTGATTGTATCCAGGAAATTAACCCTCCAGGATGTGGCCCAGGCGGTCCACCCGCACCCCACTTTGACGGAAGCGTTTGGGATTTTAGCAATAAATATGCTCGCAAAAATCAGCGAAGCCTTTAAAACAACTCCGATCGGAAGGCACTAGGGAAAGGGATGGTAGGCATACAGACCTGTTACGCTGGAAACAGAAATCCCTGAAATCTGAGTTACGATAGAGACTCACATGGATGCCGTCTCTGACAAGGTACTTTTACAAAAGACATCCCCACCGGATTTTTCCTGCGCCTTTTTCCCCGCTGACATTGAGAGGGATTATCTTGCCGGTCAACTTTTTATGGTCCCCACCTTTTAAAACGCCATTTATTCCGGTGGATCTGATGATGGCCGGATCAAAGGCCGCGGCAAAAACAGCAAAAAAAACACAGTGCTGCGGGAGGTAATGTGGTTAAGATAATGTTTTTGTGCACCGGCAACACATGCCGGAGCCAGATGGCCGAAGGTTTTGCAAAAGCGCTGGGCCAGGGACTCATTGAAGTTCATAGCGCGGGAGTGAACCCCGCGGGGCATATCCACCCGAAGGCAATAGCTGCTATGAATGAGGCAGGCATAGACATTTCCAGTCAGGAATCCAAGGGCATAGACCCGGAGCTTCTTTTGACGATGGACATGGTAATAACGCTCTGCGGCAACGCGGAGTCAACTTGTCCGGCGACTCCGCCCCGGATAAAAAAGGCCCACTGGCCAATAGAGGACCCCGTTTCAGCATTGGGAACGGAAGAAGAAATGATGAACGAGTTCAGGAAGGCGAGAGACGAAATCAAAACGCATATGGAAAACCTGATAAAGGAGCTTCGTGCTGGCGGAGGTATCTAAAAGACTGTCCTTCCTGGACAGGTTTTTGACCCTGTGGATATTTCTTGCCATGGCGGTCGGGGTGGGAGCCGGGTATGCGTATGTCTTCATAACGGTGCTTCCGCCATGGCTGGGGCTGAAGGGCGCGGTCGTAACTATCACGATAGGCCAGATAGCAAAGAGCGTTTTCGTCTACCTGGGCGTCCCGTTTCTGGCGGGCATGATAACCAGGTTCAGCCTGATAAGGATCAAGAGCCCTGAGTGGTACAGGCGGGAGTTCATACCAAGGATAAGCCCCGTCACCCTCATTTTCCTGCTTTTTACCATAGTCGTAATGTTTTCACTTAAAGGGAATTACATCGTCCGGCTCCCGTTTGACGTCGTGCGAGTGGCAATTCCTCTCCTTATCTATTTTGTGGTCATGTTCCTTGTCTCATTCTATTTGGGTAGGAAGATCAGTGCGGATTATGAGAAAACGGCCACTTTGGCTTTTACCGCCGCAAGTAACAATTTCGAGCTTGCGATAGCGTTGCCGTCGCGGTATTTGGGATTAACTCCGGGGCGGCATTCGCGGCTGTCATCGGCCCTCTGGTGGAGGTGCCGGTCATGATAGGGCTGGTCAATGTCGCGGGCTGCTTCAAGAAAAAATATTTCACCACTTGCGAGATAAAAACCACGGAACCCGTGTGAAAATAGGAGGTAATGAAAAAACATGAAAATCGAGGACAACCATTCCAACCACGGCCGGCGTGACTCCTGCCAGAAAGTCCTGCACCCGCGTCCCTTCCTTGAGCCGAGAATACTCATGTGAGAGGAACGTCATAAGTAAGCGTCATGGACAGTGCTCTGAAAGGCTGCGCGAAGAAAATGATTAGCACAAAATTAGCACGGTCGGGGTTAGCCGTTTTGGCTAACCCCTTGTTTTTAAATAGGCACGTGGGGTTTCGAACCCCAGACCTCTACCGTGTCAAGGTTGACCAGGCCCCCGCCGGTCTTTCTCCCTTGTTCCTTACTGCTTGATATTGCTTGAAAATCTTTTGTTCAGGGGATGGCATCCTGTCCGGTGTCATCCCCTGTTTTATCCTGTCAGGTGCACATTTACTGCACAGTCCCGGCCTGCGGATTATAGTCCTTTTCCCGTCCTCTTAAGGTAAAATAACGATTAGGGAGAAATGGGTGATATAAATGCCGACAATCTCGATGTTTTATGGAATCATAATCAGGATGTACTGCTCTCCGGGAGAGCACAATCCGCCTCACATTCATGCTTATTATCAGAAATACATGGCCATTATTGATATTAAA
>JAKAMR010000086.1 GCA_021812785.1 Nitrospirota bacterium | reverse complement strand
TCAGCCCAGGGCAGCCTGCCTCGGATACGCTGTCCTGCAGCGGGAACAACTGCATCATGAATTTATACAGCCAGGTGAACGCCGTTGCGGGCCAGAACAACCGTCTGGGGCTGGATTTCGACCTCTCGAACTTCACCGTTACGGGGTTCGGCAGCGGAGCCTGCTCCATGACGATGCGGGTAAATCCGCTCGACGGCCCCCAGATCGACGCAAAAGGGTACCCCATGGGGATAATGGGAGCAATCGCAAACGCCAGCGGCAACGGACTTACCTTAAACACTGGGACGAGGTCTTTTTTCATAAATGGGGCGGCCATTGGACAGCCTGATTTCCTGGGGAGCATGCAAATGGCATGGACAAAGGGCATCCCGGCCTTTGCCAACTGCATGAACTTCGATTTCAATGCCGGCTACTGCCAGGCCAACCAGGTCATGGCCGTGGCAACCGGGCTGGTTTCAAATGTGGACAGTTCGAACCATACCTTTATGCTGACACTTGATGACGGCACCCAGTTGAATGTGGGTTTCTCAAACGCCTATCTAAAAGGCCTGCCTGCGGACGGACAAGTCGCCGTCGTAAGGCTGCTTGACATGAACACCTCGGGGGCCCTCAGTGACGCCTACCAGGTGGACAATATTCCATCGGCTATGGGCCCCAGGATCGACCCCGGCTTTTCACCCATGTCCGGCGGTAATAACGGGCCTGGAAGCGGATATGCAGGCCCTGCCAATGGCGGGAATATGGGCCCATCGGCGGGACCCGGGCCTTCCGGCTCAGTCAGTGGCCCCTCTAGCAGCGGAAATATGGGCCCATCGGTCGGAGGATCGGATTCATCTGCTGGTGGGAGCACTGGATCGTCTTATACCAGCCCCGCCTCTTCGGGAGGCCCCGTTTACTCAGGAGGAGGAAACACAACTCCATCGGGCAGCGGATCAGGTTCTCCTGGCGGCGGGAGCATGGGACCGTCAGGCGGAGGGTCCGGCGCTCCTGGCGGAAGGATGTAAATGAAATAGAATTGAAGCTTCGGCCGGACGGAATCCTTCGCCGGGCCGGGAGCTTCGTCTCAGGAAAAAATCTTGAACCTTATGCGGAACTCCACTCCCCTGCCCTTCAAAGGAACCATCCGGATGTCTCCGCCAAGCTGTCTGGTGGCAAGGTTATAGACCAGCTTCAGGCCCAGGGTCTTGATATCCTTCAGCTCGCCGGCCTGGAACCCTGGGCCGTCATCCCTGTAAACGATCTCCATCAGGCCTTCACCCAGGTGATGGAAGGATATCCCTATCTCTCCGCCACGCCCTTTAAAGGCGTATTTCAGGGAATTGGAAATGAGCTCGTTTACGATGAGGCCGCAGGGCATTATCACATCTATTGGCAGCGGGACGCTGTCTGCCTCCAGTTTCAGGGAGATACTGCCTTCCCCGCGCACATTGCTTTCAAGGAGCGCGCGGGCCAAGTCTCCCAGGTATTCTTTCATGTTTACGCTGGACAGGTCACTCGATTGATATAGTTTCTCATGCACCAGCGCCATGGCACGTATGCGGTTTCCGGTGTCATGAAACATCTGCAGTACCCGCTCGTCAGAAACGGAGGCGGACTGCATGCTGATGAGACTTGATATTACCTGCATATTGTTCTTTGTGCGATGGTACAGCTCCCGCAGCAGTATCTCCTTCTGCTCAACTGTGGCCTCCAGCCTGTCCCTTATGTTTTTTAATTCCGCAGTCCTCTCCTCAACGGTGGCCTCCAGGCTCTCCTGCTGCACCCTCAGTTCGGATTCGGCTTTGCGCCTTGCTTCCACCTCCAGGGACAATGCCTGGTTGAGCTCATCCATTTCCAATTTTGCACGTCTTAAATTTTCAATGACGTCCCTCTTTTCAAACCTCAGAAGCAGACTGGCTAGATTGATCCTGTAACTGTGAATAAAGGCCCACCATAGCGCCGCCAGAAAAAACACCATCATAACGCCCATGGCCAGGTGAAATTCGCCGGGCATGAGAAAAAACCTTACCGCAAGCGGGACCAGCGCGGGGACACTGAAGGCGGCATATCCCCACCGCAACTGAGAGAAAGTGCCGGCCGCCCCTGCCGCCATACCGCCCAGTACGAACGCCAGGAACACCTGGTAGGCCATGGCTCCAGCCGGAAACATTAAAAATGCGCTGCTTCCCCATATGCAGCCCGAAAAAAAAAGTCCGGCTATAGCCAGCCTTTTCCATCTCCTGGCGGAGGCTGGCTCTATCTTTATATTTCTCAGATGGACCAGGATGACTGCCCGGACGACTATCATGAGCATGATGGCCGCAAGCCATGTCATAAGTCTTGCGTGCGGTACCGCTTCCCTCATCACAAAGGAAACGACCAGCGAATTCAGGAAACTCATCAGCAGCCCTACGGGCTGGACGTCGTATATCCCCCTGACCTGCTCGGCAAGCACCTCATCCTGGTTGGCGCCGCCGTTTTCCCGCAATGTTCTGTTTCTCAAGACAACTCCTTGTTTCGTTACTTAAATTATCTCAGAATGAAATCCATATTTAAGCGGCTTCTTCTGATCTAAAAAAAAATTAAAAAACTGGCAGAACACGCGGACGCGTTCCGATCATCGCTTCTTCCTGGATGGCACTTGACGGAGATTTCCATGAATATCCCGTCAGGAACCTATAAAGACAAGGCCTTCCGGCTTGCCAGGTATCAGCGGGGGTGTATCCTTGTAAACTTGGTGCCCTTAATGGAAACGCCGCCCATCAGGCCCTCCTGGCCGAAAATAAAACCGGCTATGGGGTGCTGGCTGCGCAATGTCTCAACCGTGGCCTCCGCACCCTTGTTTATAAGGGTTATCTCCGCGCCTGCGCCAGCCTCCCAGTTCTCGCTGCTCATGAACTTTTTAAGCACATCGTCCGTCATGAACAATATGACCATGTCATATTTCTGGGCACCCAACTGCCATCCCAAGGAGCCACCCGCAACACTATAGTAGCCCGCTGTCCTGCCGCCCACCAGAAGCGCGCCCTGGCCGTATTTGCCCCCGAACACAAAAGCGGCCTTGACGACGTCCGGCATGACGAGCACTCCCTTGGCGCCCTTCAGATACGCCGTGCCTCCCTTAATATCCTTCCTGAAACGAGCCATCGCCGCTTTGACGCTTGCGTCTATTTCCCCTTTTGTCTTTGCGTAAGACATGCCTGCAAAAAAAGTAAACATGCAGGTGAAACACAGACACAACGCCAAGACATTGAATCGTCCATTCATTTTCATCATCTTCCATCTCCTTTTTTATTTCCCCTGCCACGACCAAACAAAAAAACGGGATATTTAAAACGAGTATATACGATCTGACCGCGCATTTATTTCAAAATAAAATTTGGGAATAGCGGGTGACTCGTATCACTGAAAAGATATTTGTCCAAAGCTACAATCTTGGCCGGGGAACATATCTTGAAGATAAAACAGGGGAAAAAGGAGAGACATCATGAAATCGGCGAAAATCCGTCTTGCGGCGCTTTTTTGTGTGATCTTGGGAGCAGGCATATGGCTGTCCAGTTGCGGGGGAGGAGGCGGTGGAGGCACTTCTTCTACTCCAACGGGTTCGGTGGGACTGTTTATGACAGATGATGCATCCACATACAAAAACGTAATTGCTGTAGTAAATTCAGTCAGCTTCCTGAATAGCGGAAACGGGGACTCCTGCACTGTATTCCCTGCTGCGGGCAATACAAGCCCCGCAACTGTCAACCTTTCAAACCTGTCTGACGTGATGGCGCTCATCAGCACCGGCAACTGCCCGGCGGAATCGTTCAACAGGATAAAGGTCGTCTTCAGCAATTCAGTGGGACTCACTGATTCAACGGGGGCAAGCAGTCAGTGCGCGTTTACCAGCTTCAGCCAGGGGCAGCCTGCACCAGACACGCTGTCCTGCAGCGGGAACAACTGCACCATGGAAATAAACGGAGCGGTCAATGTGCTGGCCAGCCAGGACAGCCGTGCGGCGCTCGACTTCGTACTCAAGGATTTTGACGTCACGGGGTTTGGCACATCAAGCTGCTCCGTATCAATGCGGGTAAGCCCGCTTGACGCCGCCCAGATGGACCAGAAGACCGGCTACATCTCCGGCGTGAGCGGAACGGTCTCAAGCGCCGTGGGTAATACAGTAACGATCAACACCGGGACAAGGTCCTTCATCGTAAACTCCCTGGCAAGCGGACAAACAGGCTTCCCTGGGCTTATGCAGTTTACGAAAACGGGCGGCTTCCCGGCGATAGCAAACTGCGCGAGCTTTGATTTCGCCGCCGGCACCTGCCTGGCAAACCAGGTGCTGACTACTGTCACCGGCACGGTTTCCAACCTGAACACAAACAGCGCTCCATATACTTTCACGCTTACCCCCTCAAGCGGTTCGCCGATAACCGTAAGCGTCCCGGCGGCACAGGTGACAGGCACGCTGGCGGACGGCAAGCTTGCTACAGTAAAGCTTTCTTCCCAGACCGCCTCATCCACGTTTGCGGCCTCGCAAGTGGATGGCCTTGCCGGCATGGGAGCTATGGGAACGCCCATGAATAACGGCATGCCAGGCGGCGGAATGCCGATGATGTAACCCGTCAAGGGGGGCCTGAATTGCACCGTAACTGTTGCAGGTCCCCTTCAGGACGCATATACCGGAAAACTTAACCGCTCTGATGCTCAGCAGAAGGCGGATGGGCCTTTACCAGTTTTCCGCCAGAAGCTCGAAATGCGCCCTGGGGTGGTCACAGGCGGGGCATTTCTCCGGGGTGTCCGGAGCCTCGTGGATGTAGCCGCAGTTCCTGCATTTCCATCTCACAGGGATTTCACGGTTGAAGACCCGGCCCATTCCGATATTTTCAAGCAGGTCCAGATAACGTTTTTCATGCTGTCTTTCGGCCACCGCGATGGCCCTGAAGACCGCCGAGACAACGGGGAAGCCCTCATCGCCAGCCACCCTGGCAAACTCCGGGTACATGGCTGTGTGCTCATAGTTTTCTCCGTCGGCCGCCGCCCTGAGGTTTGAGGACGTGTCTCCTACCACACCTGCCGGAAAAGACGCCTGCACTTCGGCCTCTCCTCCTTCAAGGAACTTGAAGAGACGTTTGGCATGCTCCTTTTCGTTGTCCGCGGTCTCCAGAAAAAGGGCGGCAATCTGTTCGTAACCTTCCTTTTTGGCCTGGGAGGCAAAATAGGTATACCGGTTCCTGGCCTGGGACTCGCCAGCAAAGGCGGTGAGCAGGTTCCTTTCTGTCTTTGTGCCTTTAATGCTTTTCATTTTTCCTTTTCCTTTCCGCGTTATTTTGCTCTCCATCCCGGAGCCATCATATTTTACAGGTTTGACAGGTTTTTTCATAAAATCTTCGCATTTTAGCGGTATAGTTTAGACACTTTTTTATAAGTTGGGTGACACCGGCTACAGCGGACTCTAAAAAAATTTTTTATTATAAAAAAGCCACGGCAAAAAAATTGCAGCGTCTGCATTCCGGCTTTTCAGGCCAATTTGGCTTTTTCTAATTATTACCTGATTATTATCCGAACAGGAGGCGGTCATGTTTAAAAGTCTGGGAAAGATCTTTTTTCACATAGCCATAATTGTCCTTAGCGCCACTGCTGCGCTCTCCCTTCCTTATGCGGGGGGGTTCATAGCCCGTAATTATCAGACATACTGGTCACTCATAGAAGACAAGGAGATGTTCCTCATTTCGGTGGAAATAATTCTGGCGGCGATGCTGATCCTGTTTTTCAACCATGTTGCGCGCAGCCTGAAGAATTGGCGGCTTTCCAATATAGCCGCCAAGGCTGGCATAGTTGCCGTAGCAGACACGCACAAAGACATTACAGTTGCCGGGAAGATGAAAAGACTCTCGCTGACGAAGATCAGAAAGCTCAGGGAGAAACAAGGATTTTTAAAAGATGTCATGCTCATTGGTTCCACGGGCTCCAGCACTTTCGTTTCACCGGAGGGCGACTTTCACAATGTGCTGAAGAACTGCAGGGAGGCCAAGATCATGCTCCTCAATCCCTTTGGGGAGGGCGCTGCCATCCGGGCCAGGGGGATTCCGGAGCCGGACATAACGCCAGGCAGCTTCACGGACCAGATTCTTAAGAGCATCGTTTTTTTGAGGAGCCTGAACGAGGTCCATCAAAACATAAGGCTTAAACTCTTCAGTGACGCTCCTCTTCTCAAGCTCGCCATCCTCGGGGACTATATCAGTATGCGGCCCTACCGCGCCGGGCTTGGCACAAAGGAGATGCCCGAATACATATTCAGACATTCAAACGGCAAGGGCAGTCTCCATGATGTTTTTTATCAGTTCTTTCTTTCCAGGTGGCGCGACTCGAACATACCCGAGTATGACTTCAACACAGGCGAACTCATATACAAGGACATATCCGGAAGCGAGGTCCGAAGGGAGTTGCTCATTAGCACATAAAAAAATTTTCCCCAGGTTGCAATTTCAGTCGCAAAACAAAAATAATAAGATCAGCCTTACTTTTTGCGTACGAGGAATGAAATGGCATCTTTGATGGAAGCAACCTGCCCATTCTGCCGCCAGGCCGTCCCCGGCACGGCCAATTTTTGTCCCTTTTGCGGCAGGCAGCTGAGATACAAACCGCTTGAAACGACGATATACAGGCAGGCGCTGGTCTATCTTGTCAGCTTTTTCCTGCCGCCCTTCGGTCTTTGGTATGCGCGGAAATATCTTAAGCAAAGCGACAGAAGGTCCAAACGAGCCGGATGGGCGGCGGTAATCCTGACCGTCCTTTCGCTGGTCCTCACTCTTTGGGCGGCAAAATTGCTCATGGATGCGGTCAATCAGCAGATCCAGTCCCTGGGCCCCCTGCTCCACTGAGATACCCTGCTGGCCCAAAAATTAATCCCGTTGCTTTATTGAAAAGGCCGGCGGCTTTATGGCCTCTCCATGGCATACCGGGCATTTTCCGGGTTTCCTCAGCCGCTCCCTTTTTCTGAATTCAAAGCCGCATTTCCTGCATTCCGATGGAAAAATGGCCAGCAGGCCGTGGATGCCGCCAAGGCTCTTCCGTATATGCTCAAGGTGGTCATAGACCTCTTTTTCGCTGATCCCTACCTTTCCGGAGATATCTTTTGCTGTAAGGGTTGCGCCAGTGAGGACATTCATGATCTCGTGCCTGACCGTATCGATCCTTTCAGCCGAGCGCGGAGGTTCAGCCGATCTTTTTATTTTTGGTCTCCCCCCCATACTCAAAAGCATATCAGATCACAAGTCAGACCAGTAGGGACAAGTTGTTTGAGTGTCAGGCGGACCGGAAGCGAGCCCCGCCCATAAGCAGAAACCCCAGGGCCAGCACCAAAGCGCCAAGGGCAAACGGCAGGGACGGCCTCATCTGGAAAAGAAGCCCGGCAAAAAAAGGTCCGCATATGGTGGAAACGGACAGAACTGAGGACATCACGCCCAGCACTTCTCCCCGCCTGCGGCCTCCGGCCAAACCGGCTGTCCTGCTCGTCAGGACTACGCGAAGCAGCGACTGACTGAACACGTTAAGCAATATCCCTGCTGCGAAAAAATAAACGGATGGGACAA
The DNA here is from genome assembly GCA_021812785.1 of Nitrospirota bacterium. The sequence continues at coordinate 2,121 of JAKAMR010000086.1, read as the reverse complement.
GGAGCAATGAAAAACCCGCCGCGTTGGCCAGAAACGTCCAGATCTCCATGGAGGTCTCCCTGAAATGCCTGAGCCAGAACCGTCTCAGCAAAAAAGTCTGGTTCAGGAATATGGCTATGCCCATTCCGGTATAGATGGCCCCCACCATGACGGAGTTGAAACCGTATACCCTGCTCATATAAAGGGCAAATACGGACTGCATCCCGGAAAACGCCACTCCGAAGAAAAACCACGCACCGTACCTGTTTCGAAGCAGGCCGTCGCGTGTTGCGGCAGCCAGTGGACGCCAGGGGTTGATCTCTATCCTTTTTTCCCTGTCCAGATGCTTAAGGGATTCCGGCAGGTAAAAAAGCGCCCCTATTACGTTCAAAGTGGCCATAGCGCCCACAAAATAGAAAGGCATGGCGTGAGAAACGGCGCTAAGCGCGGCTCCTATGGCAGGCCCCGCTATGAAGGCTATGCCAAAAACAGAGCCGATGATCCCCAGGTTGGTGGTTCTCTCCTTCTCATCAGAGGCTATGTCAACCAGATAACTCTGCGCGATGGGCAGGTTCCCGGCGGCCATGCCGTCTATGACCCGTCCCAGGAACAATATCCATACAGCCTTAGCCGAGGCGAAAACAAACCATCCTATCGCCGTGCTGGCTATGCTTGCTATTAAAACGGGGCGCCTTCCCACCCTGTCTGAAAGCGCGCCAAGAAAGGGAGCGCTCACAAAGGAAAAGAGGGAAAAGACTGAAAAAAGCATTGTAAGAGTGAGGGCTGAAACCCCAAAACTTTCCACATAGAAAGGCAGCACCGGTATGATGATGGCCAGGCCAAGCACGTCTATAAAAACCGTAAGGACAATGACCGCCTTTTCCTTTTGTATCTTCATGCGCTCCTATTATAGCCTGTAAAGAGGCAACCCCGAAGCCCGGCCAGCTTTTGCCTAGACCTGGAATTTGCCAAAAGCGGTATCCCTGCGCCATAAAGATGGAACGGAAAATGCGGGGAAAAAGGAGGCGCTGCCAGAGTGTGGGACCGGCTGATTTTATGTTATCCTGAATCAGGAAGACCCATGAAAAAGAATGCTGTCCGAATTGATAAGGTATTCAGGATAACTGCGGGCATTGTCCTTGCCCTTCTGGCGGCGTTCGCGGGGATGCCCACTGGCGTCAGGGCGCTTCTCTTTTTGTTTGCTGCCGTAATGCTCTTTACCGGGATATTTGGCTTTTGACCGCTATGGAAGCCGCCGGGCATAAGCCCCCTCAGGAGTGGACGGGGGCCCGGAGGACCTACTTTGATCTTATGATAATAAGCGGGCCGAACTCCGTACGGATAAAATGAACGCCGGGCAGATCTACGGTACGATGGCGGACGCGGTGGTCATAGTACACCTCATCTGGATAGTCTTTCTCTTCGTGGGCGGTCTATGGGGAAGAAAATACCTTTCCGTGAGGGTTTTTCACATCTTCGGCCTGGCCCTGGCCTTCGTGGTGCAGGTCTTTGACATGTATTGCCCGCTTACCTATCTTGAGGTGTATCTCAGGCAAAAGGCAGCAAACAATCCTTATGGTGTGTACACGGGCTCCTTTCTTGCCCACTATGCAGAAAAGCTGGTTTATATAAACCTCTCCAGGGGGCTGATAGTCTTTTCAACCATCCTGCTTTGTGCGGTCAACGCCTTTTTTTACCTGAGGAAATGGAAGAGGGATAAAGTCCGCTAGAGGAAAAACGAGACAGAAAAACAAAAAAAGCAAAAAAAGATCAAAAGACCATTCTTATGATCCTGCCCACTATCGTCTCCAGGGGGAAGGACATGAGGACAAGAGGGACCATCGGGCCAACGGCGGCCGCCAGCAGCAGAATGAAATTTTTCAGGTCCATCGGTATGATGCGCATTTTCCGGATTATCTGGAAGCTGTTTGACAGGTCGGAGAGCGACTGTATGTCCGGGGTCCCAAGCGGAGAGCCCTCCGTGCTGCCCTTGATCCATTTTTGCGCAAAATCACGCGTATAGGCAGAGGCAAATGCGCCATATTCAAAAAGTCCTGTTTCCTTCAGATGGTAAAGCTTCCGGGTAAAAAGAAAAAGCGGGGCCGTGAAAAGCAGCACGGAAAGCATTTTGAAACCTGCGAT
>JAKAMR010000085.1 GCA_021812785.1 Nitrospirota bacterium | reverse complement strand
GCGGAGGAGGCGTCTTCCTCGATGGACGAGATGGCCTCTACTATCATGCAGAACGCGGAAAACGCGCAGCAGACCGGAAGCATTGCCACAAAGGCCGCGGGCGACGCCAGGGAGAGCGGTGCGGCCGTTTCCGGAACGGTGAAGGCCATGAAGGAGATATCGGAGAAGATATCCATAATAGAGGAGATAGCCAGGCAGACGAACCTGCTGGCGCTGAACGCCGCCATCGAGGCTGCGAGGGCCGGGGAGCACGGCAAGGGGTTTGCGGTGGTGGCCTCTGAGGTGAGGAAGCTTGCCGAAAGGAGCCAGACGGCGGCGGCCGAGATAAGCGCGCTTTCAAAGGGCAGTGTGGAGGTTGCGGAGAAGGCGGGCCAGATGCTTGCCAAGCTGGTTCCGGACATACAGAAGACGGCTGAGCTGGTGCTGGAGATAAGCGCGGCCAGCAAGGAGCAGAACACGGGCGCCCAGCAGGTAAACCAGGCCATCCAGCAGCTGGACCAGGTAATCCAGCAAAACGCGGGGGCATCGGAGGAAATGGCCTCCACCGCCGAGGAGCTTTCTTCCCAGGCGGAGCACCTGCAAAACACGATTGCCTTCTTCAAGGTGGGCTCGGACTACGCGCCATCCGCAGGCGGACACGGGGTCCACAAGAGGGCAAGAGTAGCGCATATTGCAAAAAGGGCGGTCCATGACGGCAACGGCCACGGCGTCACCGGCGGCCATTCGGCCCATGGCGCTCTGAAGCCTGCGGGGGTTGTGCTGGATCTTGGTAGCGGGAGCGGCGCAGGAAACGGGCATGGAGACGCCGATGATGATCAGTTTGAACAGTACTAATGCGATTCGAAAAATATCGGGGCAGTTCAAGCAATACCGGGGCCCTGTAAAAATTAAAAAATGTCACCGGAGGGAAAAATGAGCGTGCCGGGCATTATGCATATATCGCAATATTTAACGTTCAGGCTTGGTGATGAGGTCTTCGCCCTGGACATCGCGCAGGTGCGCGAAGTCCTCGATTATACGTCAATTACGAGGGTGCCCCGCACCCCGGATTTCATGCGGGGTGTCATAAACCTGAGGGGAAGCGTTGTGCCGGTCGTGGACATGCGTCTGAAATTCGGCATGCCAAAAACTGAGAGGACCATCAACACCTGCATAATAATAGTGGAGATAAAGGCGGGGGACGAAAGCGTCCTTCTGGGCGCCCTGGCCGATTCGGTACAGGAAGTCATCGAGCTTGGGCCAGGGGACATAGAGCCCGCTCCCAGGATAGGCACGGGTTTGAAGGTGGATTTCATAAAAGGGATGGGTAAGAGGGATGATAAGTTCCTGATCATTCTGGACGTAGACAGGGTGTTCTCCGAGGAAGAGCTTTCAGACATCAGTGCAGGCATGGGATCACCCACAAACGGCGACAGCAAGGAAACTGTGAAATCCTGAGGCAAACAGAGGGGAAAAGAAGCATGAAGAACCCAAAGAGTGAGGGCATCCGGTTGCCTTCGCTTTCAGCCATGGCAGGATAACCATGTTTCCGGGTGATGCAAAAGCGCCGGTGTAAACAATTCCGGCCGGTAGCAAGGTTTATGAAAGCCCGAATCGCGGGAAAGAAAGGACAAGGCATAGAAATGTTTGAATTCCTAAAAAAGGAAATGCTCGATGAAAATGCCAAATTGCGCGCAAAGATTGCAGACCTTGAGGCAGAAGTGGCAGAGGCCAGCGCCCGAAGCAGCCGGTGCGAAGCGGTAGTTGCCTCAGTTGCGGCCCCTATGTACACTGTGGATACAAATCTGGTTATCACATACATAAATGATGCAGCTCTCAAAGTCATGGGATACACACGCGATGAGGTGGCTGGCAAGATGACTTGCGGGCAACTGTCCAGGACTCCTCTTTGCGGTACCTCGAACTGCACGCTTAAAAACTGCATGCGTACCGGAAAAATCATTTACGGTGAAACGGTTGCTGAAAGCAGAGACGGAAGAAGGATTCCCATCAAGGCGGCATGCTCTCCCTTGCTCGACGAGAAAGGTGTGGCTTACGGCGGCAGTGAGGTCATTATCGACCAGACCGATGTCGTCCGCGCCAAATGGGAACTGGATAATATCCTTACCTCTGTTGCCGCCCCGATGTTCACCGTTGACAAGCACCTGAAGATAACCTCTGTAAACGATGCCGCCCTGCGCGCCCTGGGATACAGCCGCGATGAGGTGGTCGGCAAGATGACTTGCGGGCAGCTGTGCAGGACTCCTCTATGTGGCACCTCGAACTGCACACTTAAAAACTGCATGCGTACGGGGGAAATCATCCACGGTGAAACCGTTGCCGAAAGCAGAGACGGCGCAAAGATCCCAGTCAAGGCGGCATGCTCTCCTCTGTTGGATGAACAAGGCCAACCTTACGGGGGAATGGAAGTCATAATAGATATAACCGAGATAAAAAGTCTTCAAACTGAGGCGGAGGCGCAGAAGGAGTACCTGGAAAAACAGGTCCGTACGTTAGTGGAGAGTCTGGACAGGTTGAGTAATGGAGACCTTACTCTAAACCTGAATACTGAACGGGATGACGAGATCGGTCAGCTGATCGAGGCTGTAAACCGGACGGTTGAAGCACTGAAGGATGTTGTCTCCGAGGTGAAGTCTGCCGCGGAAAACATCGCGGCCGGAAGCCAGCAGGTAAGCTCTGGCGCAGAGCAGCTCTCTCAGGGGGCAACTGAGCAGGCGGCGGCTGCCGAGGAGGCCTCTTCCTCGATGGACGAGATGGCCTCCACCATCATGCAGAACGCTGAAAACGCGCAGCAGACCGGAAGCATTGCCACAAAGGCGGCGGATGACGCAAGGGAGAGCGGTGTGGCCGTTTCCGGGACCGTAAAGGCCATGAAGGAGATATCGGAGAAGATATCCATAATAGAGGAGATAGCGAGACAGACGAACCTGCTTGCCCTGAACGCCGCCATCGAGGCGGCAAGGGCGGGGGAGCACGGCAGAGGATTTGCCGTAGTGGCTTCGGAAGTGCGGAAGCTTGCGGAGAGGAGCCAGACGGCAGCAGCTGAGATCAGCGGCCTTTCAAGGGGGAGCGTGGAGGTTGCTGAGAAGGCGGGCCAGATGCTGGCCAAACTGGTTCCCGATATCCAGAAGACGTCGGAACTTGTCCTTGAAATAAGCGCGGCCAGCAAGGAGCAGAACACAGGTGCCCAGCAGGTAAACCAGGCCATCCAGCAGCTGGATCAGGTAATCCAGCAAAACGCGGGGGCATCGGAGGAAATGGCTTCAACTGCCGAGGAGCTTTCTTCCCAGGCGGAGCATTTGCAAAGCGCCATGTCATTTTTCAAAATAGAGGGCGCTGGCCACGAACCGGCCGTCAATAGCAGAAATTCCCTCCCAAAAAATATGGCTAAACCAAACCATCGCAGCAGCAAGGAAATTCGGTTCCACTCTGTCAACCGGCATTCGGCAAAAGAGGTTTTAAAGCCCGCGGGTGTGGCCCTTGACCTGGGTAATGATCACGCGGAAGCAGACGACGGCGAATTCGAGCGGTACTGATCGGAAAAATTCGTGATGCTAAAAACGGCAAGGTCCATAATCAGAAACCATGAGGCTGTAAAACAAGAATAATGGGAATTCCAAAGAGTGAGGGCCTCCGGTTGCCTTCGCTTTCAGCCATGGATTTTGCAAGACTCGGCAAGTTCATCAATGAACGCACGGGGATAAAGGTAACGGACGCTAAAAAAACCCTTTTTGAGTCCCGCCTGCAAAAAAGGATCAGGCGTCTTGGAGTGAAAGACTTTGGAGAGTATTGCGATTTTTTGTTCAACGGCGAGGACGCCGGGGCGGAGATCGGCCACCTGATAGATGCCGTCACCACCCACAAGACTGAATTTTTCAGGGAACCCGGCCATTTTGATTTTCTTGCTGACATTGCGCTGCCTGAATTGATGAAGGCCGGCAGGGGCCGCAGGCTGGCGGTATGGAGCGCCGCCTGTTCAACCGGGGAGGAGCCTTACACCATAGCAATGGTCTTAAGTGATTATGGAAGCAGGTCCGCTGCGGGGAATTTGGATTTTTTTACTGTTCTTGCAACCGATATTTCAAACGGTGTCCTTCTGGCGGCTAGAAACGCGGTCTACAGGGAGGAACAGGTACTGCCTATACCAGTGCACATGAGAAAGAAATACCTTTTAAGGAGCAAGGACAGAACGAAAAGAATGGTGCGCATCGGGCCCGAACTGCGGAAAAAGGTCCGTTTCGGGGCCATTAATCTTATCGAAGATGATCTCGGCTGTATAGGGACGGCGGACATTGTTTTTTGCAGGAATGTAGTCATTTACTTTGACAGGGATGTCCAGCAGAGACTCCTGCGCCGCATTTACGGCAGGCTAGCGCCCGGCGGATACCTGTTCATGGGCCATTCGGAGGCCATTCATGGGCTTGGCCTGCCGCTTGCCAAGGTTGGTCCGTCCGTTTACAGGAAAAAGTGAAAACCTGATATGGATGTTGGTATGCCAAACATCTACCTGAAGGCAGGAGAGTTCATAATGTCATCCGGCCCCGCCCGCGTGATAACAGTCCTTGGCTCCTGCGTATCGGTCACGATGTTCAGTGAGAGGCTTGGCATCGGGGCGATCTGCCATGCCCTTCTTCCCAAAAGGGCGGGGGCTGAAGACGATTTCAAGTTCGTCGACTCATCAATCGTGCAGATGGTAAAGGCCTTTGAAAAACTTGAGATCCGCCGTCATGAGATAGAAGTGAAGCTCTTCGGAGGGGCGGACATGTTCCCGGACAAAACCGGGAACATGCTGTTTTCCCCGGTAGGCGAGCAGAACGTGAGAATTGCCTTAAGCACCCTTCAAAGGGAAAATCTGCGCCTTCGGGCGTCGGATGTCGGCGGCCGTTCGGGCCGCAAACTTTACTATTACATACACGCAAACAGGGTGCTTGTCAGGAAACTTAAAAAATAAAAAAAGAAATTTTTTTATTTTTTTTGAGGCTGGCCGCCCGGGCGTGAATGAAGGGAAAATGGGCAAAAAAATCAAGGTCCTGATAGTTGACGATTCTGCGGTTGTAAGGCAGACGCTGACCGAAATATTGTCATCGGACCCGGCAATTGCGGTTATCGGGACTGCAGCCGACCCATTCATCGCGGCGGAAAAAATAAAAGAGGAAGTCCCGGATGTCCTGACCCTGGATATTGAGATGCCAAGGATGGACGGGATAACCTTTCTGCAAAAGATAATGAGCCAGCATCCAATTCCGGTCGTCATATGCTCAAGCCTGGCCGGGGAGGGGTCCGAGACGGCGCTAAAGGCGATAGAATGCGGCGCGGTGGAGATCATACAGAAGCCGTATCTCGGGGCCAGGCGGTTCTTCGAGGAATCGAAAATACATATTATAGATGTTGTAAAGGCGGCCTCGCTGGCGCATTTGCGGCGTCTTGGCAACAAGGCTCCTGACAGGCCGGAGCCGAAACTCACGGCAGACGCCATTTTGAGCAGACCAGTGAAAGTTTCCATGGTGAAGACAACGGAAAAGGTGGTGGCCGTGGGCGCTTCAACGGGGGGGACGGAGGCGCTCAGGGTGCTGCTTGAGGGTATGCCTGTGGACTGCCCCGGCATGGCAATAGTCCAGCACATGCCGGAGCATTTTACGGGGGCCTTTGCCAGGCGCCTGAATGGTCTGTGCGCCGTGGAGGTAAAAGAGGCGGAAGACGGAGACCCCATATTAAGAGGCCGGGCCCTGATCGCTCCAGGAGGCAGGCATATGCTGGTTAAAAGGAGCGGTGCGCGCTATTACGTGGAGATCAGAAACGGCCCGCTGGTTTGCCGCCATCGCCCTTCAGTGGATGTGCTCTTCCGCTCGGCCGCCCGTTATGCGGGCCGGAACGCCGCCGGGGTCATTATGACGGGGATGGGCGATGACGGCGCCAGGGGGCTCCTTGAGATGAAAGAGGCGGGGGCGTACACCATCGCCCAGGATGAGGAAACCTCGGTGGTTTTCGGCATGCCCAGGGAAGCCATAAAAATCGGCGCGGCAGACAAGGTGCTTGCCTTGGGAACCATAGCTGAAAACCTGTCCCTGTTTGCAACAAAAAACCTGTAGAGATCAAGGGCGCCAGTATAACAAATCATGGTAACGGAGTCGCCAGTACCGTTTTTTAATTATTATGGCCTTCGATCTCCCTGATGCCTTCCACCGCCGCCTCGCGCACAACCTGATGGCCGTCAAGAGCGGCCCGCTTCAAATATGGAACGGCCATGCCCCCGATGAGCGAAAGCAGGTAGATGGCATCGGCGCGCACCGACGGGTTGTCATTTTCAAGGGCCGCTGAAATGGACGGCAGCAGCGCCTCTATCTCGCCCCTGTTTTCCCCGAGGAACGTCTCGGCAAGCACCACTGCGCCTATTCTTACCCTTTGCCTTTCATCGCTTATGAGAACAGGTATAAGCTCAAGCAGTCCTCTTTCTCTCCTGATCATGTCTATTATGTTTTCAAGAAAGCCGGCGTCCATATGGTCTGCAACCGTTTTAAAAAAATCTTCCTGCATGCAGATATGATACAAAATCGGTCTCTTCTTTGCTCCGTCATTTTTCAGTTTTTTTTTTTTTTTTTTTTTTTTTAAATTTTATGTGTGCAAAATATTTTCATTTGTTGAAATGCAAACAGGCTTCATCTTTTCTTTAGTGAACTTCAAATTTTCTGCATTTTTTAATTAATTTTTCTGGAAGTTTCTGGATTTTCCGCGATTCTTTTATGCCCGTTTAATCAATACAAGTGACATCCATTACATTCTTTTTGCCCGTACATGTTGTTTAATCTATAAACTTATTGACATAGAGGGTGACTGGCTTTTTGGCGCAAAGGGCGCCAAAAAATCAACTGGATCGGGGCGGAAAGGGGAGACACAAAACCATCCTGCTGTCCAGCTTGGAGTGTAAACGCTGAAAACGGGAAGGGAGTTTTTTTATGAGAGGCTTCAGGTTTTTCGGATGGGCACTGGCCTCTGTGGCCATTGCGGGGCTTGCCGCCTGCGGCGGCTCCGGAAGCAGTACAACCGGCAGTTCCGGAACGGGCAGCACTGTGGGAGCTGTCAAGGACGGGAGCAAATCGGGCTCCGGAACCAGCACCGGGTCCGGCGGTGTAAGCGGCACGGTGACCGACATTTCAACTGGGGCTGCGCTTTCGGGCGTAACCATAAGCGACGGGACCCACACGGCAAAAACGGGTTCAAACGGGAATTATACCCTTCAGGAATCCGCCGGGAATTATACGCTGAATGCAACGGGTTCCGGCTACCTGAAAACATGGCAAACGGCCGCCGTCACTTCCGGTTCGACCTCCACGGTCAACTGGAAGCTCACAAAGACGTACGGCAAGCAGACCATTCCGGCTGCCAAGATGAGCTATGTGGTCCTGGCCTGGAACGATCTGGGGATGCACTGCGACCAGGACGACTACTCTTATTTCATGATCCTGCCTCCGTACAACACGCTTCATGCGCAGGTTATCAAGCGAGGCGGGGAAGGGGCAAGCGTGCTCACCAGCGGCATAACGGTGAGCTACACGTTCCCCAAAAAGACCAATACCGCGCTGCACACGAATTTCTGGCAGTACGCGGCCCAGTACGGATGGCCCAACCTGCCGGTGAATACCGGCATATCGGGCACGAAACTTTCCGGCAACATGACGGTTGATTCTAAAAATCTCGGGTTTGTCGCAACCGGGATCCCGCTTAGCCCGTATGATGATGACGGCACATGGGACCCGTACGGGACAGCCGTGCTCACAGTAAAGGACTCAAGCGGAAACGTACTTCAGACCGCAAACGTGGTGGCGCCCATTTCAACCGAGATAAGTTGCAGCAACTGCCATAGCTCGTCCAATGGAAGCGCGTACCTGGGAGTCCTCCAGGACCACGACAAGCTTAGCGGCACTACTCTGGCTGCCCAGGAGGCAAGCGGCATAGTCCATTCCTGTTCCGAGTGCCATTCGGATAATGCCCTTGGCGCGGCCGGACAGCCGGGTGTCGAGAGCCTTTCGCTGGCGATGCACAAGTTCCATGCGGACAAGATGTCAACCACTCAGACGTCCGCAAGCGTTACCCCCACCTGCTATAACTGCCATCCGGGACCCAAGACGCAGTGCCTGCGCGGGCAGATGTACCGGGCCGGCAAAACGTGCACGGATTGCCACGGAGATATGGCCACCATGGCCCAGGTGATGATGAACGGACGCCAGCCGTGGCTCCAGGAGCCGCAGTGCGGCACCTGCCATGGCGCGGCCCATGCGGAAAACGCAAACACGCTTTACAGGAACTCGGTCCTCCAGAACTCGATCGAGGACGACATGAACGGCAAGCTCTATTGCGAGGCGTGCCATAACAGTACGCATGCCGAATACACCTCGTCCAATCCCGCTGACGCAGTAATTCCCGAACAGTTCCAGGGCGACAGCTACTGGATATGGAGCTGTTCGGTCTGCCACAACAGCGAGAACGGCTCTTCGATCCACAATGCCGGCAGTTCCACCAGCACATCCGGCGGCGACGGTGGCACGACCACCAGTACATCGGCCAATTATTACACGGGCGGCGACAACTAGCCGCCTGAATGCCGTGTTTGGAGGGGAGTTTTTTCTCCCCTCCGAATCCGGTCTTTTTAATGAACTTTTTCCGCGGAGGATGTTTGCTTTGAAAAAAATATATGCCATATCGTTTTCGGTACTTTTAGTAATAGCGCTCCTGTCTTTTGGGGGCTGTAAAACCGGGAGGTCCGCCAGTCCACAGGCGCTGCTGGACAGATACTTCAGCTCGGCCGTCAGGCAGGACTACGCCGGCTCCTACAACTGCTACTACCAGGCTTACAAGGCAAAGATAAACAGGGCGGAGTATATAAAGCGCCGCAAGGAGGACACGTCGATATTAAAGGAATACACCATACTCTCCGTCTCACAGTCGGGAGACACCGCCAAGGCAAAAGTTCTTCTGGCCTTTGACCAGGCCGGGCAGGCGAAGGCAAACCCGGTAGATGTCACGGTCACTGAAAATATGGTGAAGGAAAACGGGGACTGGAAAATAAAGGTCTGGTAAAATTTTTTTATTTTTTATTTTTTTGATCGTTTGCCCAGCAGGAAAAAAAGGGCCATCGAAGACAACATGGAGATCAACCCCAGTATCCCGAAGCTCGTCGTGGGCAGGATATGGGCATTTAAAAGATTTGCCGTGGGCCCCGAAACAAGTATGCCCGCATAGATGGCGAAATTTACGGCGGCAAGCACCGTGCCTCTGGTGGCCTCCGGAGCGCGGATCTGGATGAAACTTTTGCAGGCCACCAGGAGCATGCCGCCGCCGGCGCCGGCCGCGAAGAAAAGAGCAAATAACGCATTCATCCTACATGACCCGGGCAGAAGAGGCACAGCCGCTATAAGGCACATCGCAGCCGCCATGAACACCATGGCTATCCAAAGCACCCTTTGCCAGCGCGGGCCCCTTGCCAGCTGGTTGCTTGCAAACCCTCCCGCGCCGAACCCCGTAAGCTCTGAAACTATCATAAGCCCAGTCATGTTCTCACCCGCGTGCAGCTGCCAAAGACCCAACTGGTTTATGACCTGTATCTGCAGCGAGCCAAGAGTATAAGTTAAAACGTTGACGGCAACCGTTATTGCCAGAAGCCTGTCAAACGAGATGGCATGCAGCGCCTTTAAAGTATCGACCGGCC
>JAKAMR010000009.1 GCA_021812785.1 Nitrospirota bacterium | reverse complement strand
TTATTTCATCGCATACGCGATGATGATGATCTCGTTTAACAGAGGCCGGTTAGGGCTGAAAGGCCTTGCGTTGGATATGCCAACAATAAAGACAGGAATAGGGCCGGAAGAGCTTCGCAGCGGCAGCACCGGAGCATAACCGATACGATGAGCGAATACGCGCCCATAGCCCTTTTTGCCTATAAAAGGCCTGAGCATACCCGCAGGACGCTGGAAAGTCTGATGGCAAACGCGGAATTCAAGGACAGCCCTTTTTATGTATTCTGCGACGGTCCGAGGAATGAGAGCGATATTTCCCTTGTGCAGCGTACAAAACAGGTAATAAGAGAATTTGGTTTTTCGAATGTGGTAATAACGGAGAGGGAAAGGAACCTGGGCCTGTCGCGCTCTATTATTACAGGTGTTTCCGAGTTATGCGACCAATTCGGAAGGGCCATTGTTGCCGAGGATGACCTGGTATTTTCCCCGTATTTCCTTAAATATATGAATGAGGCCCTGACGTTATATGAGAATGAGCCGAAGGTGATGCAGATTTCCGGGCACATGTTTCAGGTCAATTTCAGCGGCTCTGCCAATGAATGTTTCTTTCTCCCTTACACGACGACCCTGGGATGGGCGACGTGGAAAAGGGCATGGAACAGCCTGGATGAGAGCATGAAAGGATATGAGCGGCTCAAGAAAGACAGATCGCTAAGATACCGGTTTAATATGAACGGCGCGTATCCATATTACAAAATGATAGATGATCACAAAAGCGGCAGGGTGAATTCCTGGGGAATTCAATGGTACTTGTCAGTTTTTATGAATGGCGGATTGACATTGCATCCGAGAGGATCGCTGGTCATGCACAAAGGTTTCGATTTTGAGGCTACTCATGCAATGATAGATGATAATGTTTATGCAAATAATGTCTCGGCGGTCCCCATTTCATCTTTTCCGCGTTTGTTGGATGTTGATGCCGCAATACTGGATGAATACGTCGCTTTTTTCAATCAAGACAGATACCGTCGTTTTCTAAAAAAAATAATCAATAAAATCGGGCATGTATTTTAATGCTATGAAGATTTATTAACTGGGGAATCAAAAAGCAACGCGGGTTTGAGAATTAAAATGGTGCTTCTATCAATAAAAAACTTAATTTACTCAATAATAGATATCCCATTTTATTTTTTAAACAGGCAAACAATCACTATCGGCAGAGGATCGAAAATTTGCTTTAGAAAAATAAGTTTCAGAAAGAACTGCGTTGTAATCCTGGGAGAGAATGCTTTGATAGAAGGAAAGATTTTCTTCGATCGAAATGACGGAAAGGTTCAAATAGGCGATAGGACATTTATCGGGGGAGGGACAAAACTGATCTGTGGAGAGAGCATAGTAATAGGAGATGACGTGCTTATATCCTGGGGCTGTACTATTGTAGATCATGATTCACATTCGACCAAATGGGAGTATAGAAAAAATGACGTGATCAATTGGATACAACAAAGAAAAGACTGGGAGCGGGTCAGTATTGAAGCCGTATCGATTGGAAATAAATCATGGCTTGGTTTTAATGTGACTGTTCTTAAAGGGGTGCATATTGGCGAAGGTGCCATCATTGGCGCTGGATCAGTCGTTACAAAGGACATTCCCGCGTGGACTATCGCGGCTGGCAACCCGGCGCGTGTCATCCGAGAGCTAGGACCCGATGAAAGCTGATACCATGCGGTTTGCAAGCTGGGAGGAAGCCGTGGCCTGGCTGATTGCCCAGCCTGACATGCAGGACCTGGTCCGCGCCTGTTATTACGATCAGCCGGTTTTGCAGGCCGCCGAGCGCTATTGGCGAAGTGAGGAGTGGAGTGCGCTCCGCGGCTACCTGCCGCGGCCGCCGGGCATGGCGCTCGACACCGGGGCGGGAATGGGCATCGCGAGTTACGCCCTGGCCAGGGACGGCTGGAATACCACAGCACTGGAGCCGGATTCGAGCGATCTGGTTGGCGCGGGGGCGATCAAAAAACTTGCCGCCGATGCACGGCTGGATATTAGCGTCGTCAGGCAATGGGGTGAGCAGTTGCCGTTCGCCAGTGGCGAATTCGATCTGGTGCATGCCAGACAGGTGCTGCACCATGCACGGGACTTGAAGCGGTTTTGCCTGGAGTTGTTCCGCGTACTGAAACCCGATGGAACGCTTACGGCCACACGGGAGCACGTGATATCCGGGCCGGACCAATTGCGCCGTTTTCTGGATCGCCATCCTTTGCATCGAATATACGGAGGTGAAAACGCGTTTACGCTGGCGGAATACCGCGGCGCGCTGAAGGACGCCGGCTTTCGCATAGAAGCGGAATTGGGGCCTTTCGATTCGGTCATTAATTATGCGCCATACAGCCGCGACGCATTGCGCGAGGCGATCATCGGGAGACTTGCGGGCGTGCCTTTGGGAGGCGCACTTGGCCGCCTCGCGCTGGCAAAGCCGTGGGATCAAGCGGCCCTGCGTTTATTATCACGTTTCGATAAACGCCCCGGTAGGCTGTTTACTTTTATCGCGACCAAACCCGGGGGGGCGATTTGAAGACCGCATTGATTACAGGGGCCCACGGTTTCATAGGTCGGCACCTGGCACGGCAGTTGGCCGATAAGGGCGTTAAGGTCTGCGGCCTGGGACACGGCGCATGGCCCGATGCCGGTGAATGGGGGGTTTCAGTCTGGCAGAACGGTGAGATATCTCAGTCGAATCTTGAACGGCTGCTTAGTATTTCGGACACGCCGGATGCCATCTTTCATCTGGCGGGGGGCAGTTCAGTTGGCCTGTCGCTGCAAACTCCGGAGGAGGATTTTCAGCGTTCGGCGGTCTCGACAAGCCGGTTGCTCGAATGGGCTCGCAAGCGCGCGCCTCAGGCGCGACTGGTTTTGTCTTCCAGCGCTGCCGTTTACGGCGATGGACACTTCGCGCCCATCAAAGAGGACGTCCCCTGCAAGCCGTTCTCTCCCTACGGCTACAATAAACGAATAGCGGAACTCCTGTTTGAGTCGTATTCAAGAAACTTCGGTATGCATACCGCCGTCGTTCGTCTGTTTTCCGTTTACGGAGCGGGATTGCGTAAGCAGCTTCTATGGGATTTGTGCACGCGCCTTAAAAACGGCTCTGAGACCGTAACACTTTCCGGTTCTGGAAGCGAAAGACGGGACTGGCTGAGTGTGCATGATGCAGCGGCTTATCTTATCGGGGTATCGAGACTTGAAAACAGGAAATTTCTTGTCGTGAATGGAGGCTGTGGTTTGGCTGTCGATGTGGGGCAAATAGCCCGGTATGTCTGCGAAATATGGGGGAATGGGACGAAAGTCGAATTCGATGGCGCTCCGAGGTCAGGGGATCCCATGTTTCTGGTTGCTGATACTACATTGGGAAGGTCTATCGGATTAGCTCCGAAAACTGAGTGGAGAAAGGGAATCAAAGAATATATCGAATGGTTTCAATCATAAACAGAAAGAATAAACAATTATGAGAGTAGCCATTCCTGTATTTGGCGGAAAAGGGTGGACGGGTGGAACACAATACCTTATTAATTTATTATCCGCTATTCGGTATTTACCCGCCAACCGGCTGGAGCCCGTCCTTTTCTCCGGCCTTGGTGACGAAAATGAAATATCCGGGGAAATGAGCACTTATCTTTCCATAGCATCCGTTCAATCGGGGCTTTGGAATCGTGGGAGTTTTGCATTCAGGAAAAGGATAATAAATAGTATCATCTTTCAAAGGGATACAGCGGCTGAAAAGACTTTCCAAAAGGCAGGGGTGGATGTCGTTTTCCAGCTAAACGCATGGTATGGGTTCCGTTTTGGTTTGCCGACCCTCGTATGGCTTCCAGATTTCCAGCATCGGAATTTGCCCCAGATGTTCGGCAAAATTCGCTCCTGGAAAAGAGATTTGCTTTTTCGTGCGCTCATCAAATCTGCAACCAGAATCCTTGTTAGCAGCGAAGATGCGCGCCATGATTGTGAGGAGTTTTACCCCTCGTCCAAGGGGAAAATAGCGGTACTGCCGTTTGTGGTTAGGATCGATTCCCATGCTCTCGGGGAAAATCCCGATGCGGTGCGCAGGAAATATAATCTTCCCAAAAAGTATTTTTTTCTGCCAAATCAGTTCTGGAAGCATAAAAACCATTTGGGAATTATAGAGGCGCTCAGGATATTAAAGAAACGAGGGGAGGACAAGATCACTGTTGGGGTTTCCGGAAATCCCCGCGATCACCGCAACCCCGATCATCCGGGGCTCGTTGTTTTATCTGCCGAACGTTACGGGTTATCGGAACAGTTCCGTATCCTGGGTATGATACCCCGCGCTGATATATTGCCTTTGATGCGCGCCTCGGTTGCAGTTATCAACCCGTCCTTTTTCGAGGGCTGGAGCACTACCGTCGAAGAGGCAAAATCGCTTGGCATCCCCATGCTCCTGTCGGATTTGCGGGTCCATCGCGAACAGTCACCTGATGTATGCAGCTATTTTGATCCGCACGATCCTTTTGAAATTGCTGATGCCCTCAAGCTGGCATGGTGCGAATGGGAACCAGGGCCCCGATTTGACTTGGAGGATACGGCGTTAAAAAAGACTGCCTTGAGGCGAGAGCAGTTTGCGCGTCTTTTTTGTGAAATAGTGGAAGAAACAGCCAACGGTTTCATGAAGAAATGTTCGGGATCCTCATAAGATGATCGCCGGTAAAAACGAAAACAGCATGAAGCGTGAAAACAGTGAGATGATATTGGGATATCCGATCACGACTAAGACGCAGCGGGAACTCATTAATGAGATTGTTTCGATAATAGACATGAATCAAAAAATGAAATACGCCGTTTTTGCGAATCCTCACTCCCTGGAGGTCGCGATGAAAGATCCTGTTTTTGAAGCCGCAATTAAGAATGCGGATTTTGTCACTCCGGATGGAGTAGGTCTCGTTATCGCATCCAGGATTTTCGGGGGCGCGGTCCACAACCGGATCACGGGCAGCGATATTTTTAGGGAACTAAGCGGGGTTTTGAATGAAAAGGGCGGGTATTCATATTATTTCCTCGGGTCTACAGAGCGGAATCTGGAGATAATCGGGGAGAAGATGGCCGTGGATTTCCCCAATATCAGGGTGGCCGGCGTCTATTCCCCTCCATACAAGCCTGAATTCAGCGATGATGACAACCGGCTTATGGCCGAGGCAATAAACAGGGCAAAACCTGATGTGCTCTGGGTCGGCATGACCGCGCCCAAACAGGAAAAATGGATATTTCTAAATAAGCATCGTCTCAATGTGAAATTCGTTGGCGCGATTGGGGCTGTTTTTGATTTCTATACCGGCAATGTGCAAAGAGCCAACCCCTTTTTTCAGCGACTGGGGCTGGAATGGCTGCTGCGGCTCTTGAGGGAGCCTCGCCGCCTTTGGAGACGCTACCTGGTCTCAAGCCCGGTTTTTATGCTGAAAGTAATAGGCAGGCGAATGTACCTGTTATAATAGATGCAGCGATGTCGGGGTTCTTATAAAAAAATTAAAGAGGATAAACGTGAATAAAAGAGCATTGATCACCGGGATCACGGGCCAGGACGGGGCGTATCTGGCCGAGTTGCTGTTGAATAAGGATTATGAAGTGCATGGAATAAAGCGCAGGAGCTCCCTGTTTAATACCGATAGGATAGACCACCTTTACCAGGGACCCCATGATGAGAACAGGAAGTTATTCCTCCACCACGGAGACCTTACTGACAGCACGAATATCATCCGCATCATCCAGCAGGTGCAGCCTGATGAAATATACAATCTTGCCGCAATGAGCCATGTGCACGTCAGTTTCGAGACCCCCGAATACACGGCGAACGCCGACGGCTTAGGCACACTGAGAATTCTTGAGGCGATAAGGATACTCGGGCTTGAGCGAAAGACCAGGTTTTATCAGGCTTCCACAAGCGAGCTTTACGGGCTGGTGCGTGCCACGCCGCAAAACGAGTCTACCCCATTTTATCCGAGAAGCCCGTATGCTGTCGCCAAACTTTACGGATACTGGATAACCGTAAACTATCGCGAGGCATACAATATGTTCGCGTGCAACGGCATTCTTTTTAATCACGAAAGCCCGCGGCGCGGTGAGACCTTCGTGACAAGGAAGATAACGCGCGCGGTGGCAAAGATAGCCCTGGGGCTCCAGGACATGCTCTATCTCGGCAACCTTTCCGCGAAGCGCGACTGGGGGCATGCGACCGATTTTGTTGAGGCGATGTGGCTCATGCTTCAGCAGGATACCCCTGATGATTTTGTCATAGCCACGGGTATTACCACCGAAGTGCGTGAATTTGCGCGTATGGCCTTTGGTGAGGCCGGTATTGAAATAGAGTTTACCGGCAGTGGAATTGGCGAAAAGGGCATTGTGACGGCCTGTAACGACCCCGAGTTCCAGGTGGAGATTGGGAAAACGGTGATCGCGGTAGATAAAAGATATTTCAGGCCCACGGAGGTGGAATTGCTGCTTGGGGACTCCGCCAAGGCCAGGACAAAACTTGGATGGCGGCCCAGTTATGATTTGCCGCTGCTTATAAAAGACATGATGCGGAGCGATCTGGCTCTGATGGCGAAAGATAAATATCTTAAGGACGGCGGGCACAAGATATTGCAGCGCCTGGAATAGGATCAAAAAAATGGAAAAAAACGCAAAAATATTCGTGGCGGGCCACAGAGGCATGGTGGGCTCCGCAATAATGAGGGCGTTAGAGAAATCCGGGTACGCCAATGTCATTACGAGAACCCACGGGGAATTGGATTTGACCAATCAGCAGGCGGTCATGGACTTCTTCATGGAGCAGAGGCCTGAATATGTGTTCCTGGCCGCGGCCAAAGTGGGCGGGATACTTGCAAACGATACCTATAAGGCCGAATTCATATTTAACAATATAGCCATCGCGGCCAACATGATCAATGCCGCTTACAAAGCGGGAGTGAGGAAGCTTTTAAACCTGGGCTCCTCCTGCATATATCCCAAATTCGCCCCGCAGCCCATGAAAGAGGAATTTCTTTTAACCGGGTCCCTGGAGCCTACGAACGAGCCGTACGCCATCGCCAAGATAGCGGCGATAAAGCTCTGCAGATATTACAATGAACAGTATGGCACGAATTTCATATCACTGATGCCTACCAATATGTACGGTCCAAACGACAATTTCAACCTGGAGACCTCCCACGTTCTGCCTGCCCTCCTTAGAAAAACGTTCCTGGGCAAATGTCTTCAGTCCGGCGATTTCGATTCCATCCGGAAGGATTTTCAAAGATATCCGCTGAATGAAAAAGATGCTTCCCTGATGGGGAAGGATGAAATTATCAGTGCCCTTTCAAAATTCGGGGTGAACCTCGCAGGTTCGGACCTCCCGTTATCAGATGTGTCTGTCAATATCTGGGGTAGCGGCAGTCCTTCCAGGGAGTTTTTGTATGCGGATGACCTGGCCGATGCCTGCATCTATTTCATGGAGAATTGCGATTTTGCGGAGGCTGGTGAATTCATAAATGTTGGGACCGGCAGAGACATTACCATAAAAGAGCTTGCGGGGGCCATTTCAAACATCATTGGCTTTCAGGGGAGAAACGTGTTCGACAGCTCCAAGCCGGACGGGACGCCCCGTAAATTGCTGGACGTTGGCAGGGCCAAACGCCTGGGCTGGGAGGCAAAAACGCAGTTAACTGTTGGAATTCAAAGGACCTATGAATGGTATATAAGCCATATCTGATTACGGCTGGATGCTGCTGTATGGCCCCTGTAAGATGGTATTTGCCCCTCCATAATAATTTCCGCTGAGGGTCACATGATCACAGGATGCGGAGAAGGCCACGGCATTCGTTATGCCGCTTGCGAACTTGTTGTTTTCAATGCTGATATATCGTGCATTTCCCTTGCCTCCGTCGGTAATTGCGTTGACATAAGGACCATTAAACATATTGCCGACGAAAACCCCGGGACCGGAATTTGATATTTGAATGGCGGTTGATGCGGTCGAGCGTTCGAACCAACTGGAAGTGATGTTCAGCAGCCCGACATCCTTTATATTCATTTCCGTTATGCCGTTTAGCTCGACTACGCAATTTTCAAAATCGAATTGATTTATCCCATTTTGACCGCCCGGCAGATATACCCCATAATTGGTATTTTGAGCGATCCTAGTATTCATGAAACTTATGTTTTGTATATATCCACCAGATGTGAGATTGCTGTAAACTCCTATATTATTAAATTTCACGTTACAGTTGTTGAAATTTATCCACCAGCAGGATTGGAGATTTACCGCGTAATCTAAATTAGAAAAACTGACATTGTTAAAGCTGATTTTCGCTGAGAAGTTATTGCCACTTCCTCCTACTAATACGCCTGTGCTGCCGGATTGAATTGCGCCTCCGTCTATCGTCATGTCCTCTACTGTAAACCCTCCAATTTGTTTGGAGAAATCCAGCGCCGTAATCCCGCCAACCGGTTTAATAATCGTACCTGCATTATTGAAAGCTTCCATTCCGGCTCCCATCAGATTTACACCATAAACACCAGTGATTGAGGACAAAATTTTATATTTGCCCGTGGGGATATAAACGATCCCGCTGCCGCCAGGGACGTATTGACCGTTTATGATATTATACTGATATGTAATAAGACTATCTATGGCTGCGTTGATTGCTGCCGCACTGTCATTAACACCGGTAGGGTCGGCCCCCCACCACTGCGGAAGGACCTGTTCAACGCTTCCAGGACCAAAGGTCACGTCTCCGGGGTTGAAACCGCTGAATACCTGGTATAATCCAGCCGAAAAAGGTCCGTCTATTTTTAACGTGTAATTGGATGCCTTTACAATTGAACCTCCTTTTTCGAAGACTACAGCGACATTCGATGGGATGGTCAGACTGGCGCCAAGCGTCATCGCGCTTGATATTGTGACCGTCCCATTCGTCTGAGCCGCCGCTGCCACGGCGTTATTTATGCTGGAAGGATCGTTTATGCCGGAAGGATCGTTCATTGCCACCGTATTGCTCGCGCCGGAAGAACCAGCATAAACGCCGCTGCCTGCATTGGCGCTGCTTCCGGTGGCGGCTCCCCCGCAACCTGTCAGGGCCAAGAGGGAACTGTATAAAAAAATGAATAAAGCTACTAAAATCCTTATGTTGTGTTTCCTCCGTATGTGCCGCTCAGGGTAGTGTAACATATAAAACTACCTCCTTAAGAGGATTCATGGACCTGCTTAGTGCTTTATTTGTGTATATGCGAAGAAGCGTCTTTGATTGAAATCTGAAAGACCACGCTCATGAAAAGCGGTCCGCCCTTTTGCCATCTTACGCCGGGAAAATGCTGCCTGCCCATAATCGCCCGCATGTTCTTCCACCGGCTTTTCCGCAATGGCTACGGAAATTGCCCAGGGCCTCTTTTTTAACTGTGGGTATGTTTCTTTGGAGTGAAAGGAAAAATGCCGTACTAGTTTTTTATATCACTATTTATCCGCTATGTCAAATTGTTCTACTAACTGTTTACTAACTGTTAACAATTGTTTCTACTGACTGCACACATATTTGACATTGCTCTTTTCTGGATGAGGCAGCCCGATGGGACTTTTGAGGACCTGCTCTTATGGGGCTGCTTAAAGAAGTACGGCAGCCCCCCAAACTCCCCGCGTTTTATTGCCTTGGAAACAGCTCCGCTTCCACCAGTTCACAGATAATATGGCCGATCATGATGTGCGCCTCCTGAATGCGAGGGGTGTCAGTCGACGGGACATTGATGAGATGGCGGCAAATCAGTTTCATCCCGCCTCCGCTATCGCCGGTCATGCCCACCGTTATCATCCCGATCCTGACTGCGGCCCTGAAGGCGTTGATCACGTTTTTAGAGTTGCCAGATGTGGACAGTCCGATCAGGACATCACCTTTTCTGCCTTTTGCCGTTATGAGGCGGGAGTAGATATCATCATACGAATAGTCGTTGGCCACTGCGGTTATATATGAGGTATTTACATGCAGAGCCTCTGCATCCAACGGCTGCCGGTCGTAATAAAACCGGCCGGAAAGTTCCGAGGCCAGGTGCTGGGCGTCGGCGGCGCTGCCGCCGTTGCCGCAAAAAAGCACCTTTTTATCGTTTTTAAAAGCGGTGATGATATCCGTGGCAACGGAGCCTATCTTTTGCAGCAATTTATCATCCTGCAAGATCCCCTTTTTGACCTCAAGGGCGCTTGAAATGGCCTTTGTTATAGTCTTGTTCATATTTGATGCCTTTCTGTTTTAGATCAGTTTAAACAGGCGTTTTTCGATGTCATTTTGTATTTCCTTAAGGGTTCCTTCGTCCACGGCCTCAAACCTGAGCACCAGGGCCGGTTGAGTGTTGGAAGCCCTGACCAGTCCCCACCCACCGGGGTATTGCACCCTCACTCCGTCTATGTCTATTATCTGGTGCTCTTTAGCGAGTCCTTTTTTTATATTGGTTACTACATCAAATTTCTTATCGTCCGGGCATTCCACCCTTATTTCAGGGGTTGCAATAGTCTCAGGCACACCGGCAAGCAGTTTTTTTACGGAGTAGGGCGGGCCGTTCTTTTTTAATATCTCCATCAGCCTGAGGCTGGCATAAATGGCGTCATCGTACCCGAAATATCTGTCCGCAAAAAAGATATGCCCGCTCATCTCGCCTGAAATAAGCGCGCCGGTCTCCCTCATTTTGCTCTTGATAAGAGAATGCCCTGTCTTCCACATCAGGGGTTTGCCGCCATGCCTGGCGATGTCATCATAAAGGGTCTGGGAACACTTTACTTCCCCTATCACTTGCGCTCCGGGATGGTCTCGGAGAAGGTCCCGGGAAAAAATAATGAGAAGCTTGTCTCCCCATATCATCTCGCCGTCCTCATCTACCACGCCCAGCCGGTCCCCGTCTCCATCATATCCAACCCCAAGGTGCGCCTTTTTTTTATGCACTGTTCCGATAAGGTCCGTTATATTTTTCACCACTACCGGGTCTGGATGATGGTTTGGGAACCTGCCGTCGGGTTCCATAAAGAGATTGGTCACGTTAGCTCCGAAACTTTTTACAAGCTCCGGGGCAACCAGTCCGGCTACGCCGTTTCCGCCGTCAAGCACTACGTCCAGTCCTTCAAGCGCACCGAAGCGCTCCCTGATGTAACGCATATAATCAGGTATTATCTCATGGGAGCTTACCGAACCGCTGCCATTGGTGAACTTCCCTTCTTCCATATATTGCCTGATTTTCTGGATATTGCCGCCATAAAGCGTTTCTGTGCGCATGGATAGTTTCATCCCGTTGAATTCCGCCGGGTTATGGCTGGCGGTTATCATTACGCCACCGTCAACGGGCAGTGTGAACAAAGAAAAATATTGAAGAGGGGTAGGGCAAACCCCGATGTCTACCACGTCCAGTCCGCTTTTCGTGAAGGCTTCGGCCAGTATCTCAAAAATATCCGGCGAACTCAGCCTCACGTCCCTGCCTATTGTTACGCGAAGTTTTTTGTTCCCTCCCAGGTGGCTCTTTAAAAAATAGGCAAAGGCCCTGCCGATCGAGAAAACACCATATGCGGTCAAGTCCTGCCCCCATACGCCTCTGATATCGTATTCCCTGAAGATATTGGCCGGTGCTTTAGTACCCATAGTCCCTTATCTAACCCCCGTTATTCTTTTTGGGCTGTCCGCCCGTTTATATAGTCGAATCTTATTATGCCAATTTCGCGTTTCCGGTATTCAAAAAACTCTTTCTTGATGCCGGAAAAAGCCTTGAAGATAGAGGGAATGTATTTTTGTTTTTTTATTTCCGCTTCCGGGAGAAGAAAATCGGGAGCGCAGGACGGGCCTGTAAATGGCGGAGTTTACGTCCTGAATAAATGAGCCTCCAACGCGCCCAAGCTTCCAGAAAAACTCTTGCAATAGCTGCCTCATCTTATAAGGAAGCGGGCTTGTGCCTGTTTTACTCAAGTCGATTCTGCCAAAAAAGATTTATTCCCGAATAAATTCATGCTATGTTTTTAAGGTCATAATTAATGGAAATATTGATATTTTACAACGCACTACGAGTTTTTTACAAATAAAAATAATGCCCTCAAGTCCAGTGCAATCGCAGTTTTGGCGGGCCGGTTTTCGGGGGCGAATTCTGCCACAAAAAAATCTGCAAGGGCAAATGCACCGGTCCGCGAGGATTTTTAAAACTCATAGCATGAAGGGCTTCAGGCTTCAAATTATCCCTCAAAAAAGCCCTTATTTTTTCAAGTCCTTCCCGATTCTCCCTTCGATGGATCTCACTTTCTCGTCGATCCTGTTGGGCTTGTTTTTTCGATCGTCTATTGATATCGCTGTCAACGCCCGCTCTCCGGTCTTCATTACTGCCTCATGGCATTTCCTGACAAGCTCCATCACATCGTTCCAATCCCCCTCGATGACAGTACCCATGGGATTAACCTTATATGGCAATCCGCTTGCGTTGACGATCTTGAGCACTTCGGCCAGTCGATCACCCAGACTACTGCCTACTCCTACAGGTACAATGCTGAATTCTGCCAACATAACGCATCCTCCTTCTGTCCTATACAATGCACATCTTCAGATTTTGTTAGAGCTATAATCTAAGAATATCAGGAAAAGAGGTATTTGTTGTTTCAGGGTGACCGGAAGAGAATTCCAATCAGGGGCCTGCTTCTGCTTCTTAGTTGAATGCGAACATGAAAAGATATAGTGACATACTCTGGACATGGATAATGCCGGATTACCCTGTAACCGAGGTCAGAAGAATATGGCGGCAGCATGGCGGGAAATGGATAGTGTTCGACCGCAAGTCCAGGACTGAGGATCTTGCCTTTAAGCTAGTATCCTTTATAGAAAGCGGGAAAATAGAGGGAGCAAAATATTGGAACAAGGACCCTGGGGCTATATGCGTTTACTGCCTGGACAGGGTCCGCGCAAAGGTAGCCGGAATATTGGATGAGCTTGGCGCCGGAAAACGTAGGGTCTGGGAATACGATTTCGCATGGGATAAAAATATTCGCCATCCGCTTGATTTCGCCTTCTCCTGGTCAGCCAAACTGAGGACCATAATCGAGAGCTATGGGCTTAGAGGCACCCTCAGGCTCATACGGGAAGTCTTAAAGGGTTAGCCGGCCCCTTTTCTTGTTTAAAGCCCTATATTGAAATGTGGAAACTTTTTTTTGAAAACCAGGACACAAGACCAAATGAGACTCTTCATCTGCGGCGATGTAATGACAGGCAGAGGCATAGACCAGACACTTCCGCATCCGAATAATGCCAGGATATACGAATCTTTCATGGAAAGCGCCATAGGCTATGTGGAACTCGCGGAACGGAAGAATGGTCCCATACCAAGGCAAGCTGGTATTTCCTATATTTGGGGGGATGCCCTTGAGGAACTCAAACGTTTCGGGCCGGATTTCAGTCTGATAAATCTTGAGACGGCTGTGACAAAAAACGAAGAACACGAATACAAGGGTATTAATTACAGGATGCACCCCGGCAATGTGGGATGCTTAAAGGCGGCCGGCATAGACTGCTGCTCGCTTGCCAATAACCATATTCTGGACTTGGGCTATCCTGGACTGGAAGAGACGCTCGAAACCCTCAAAAAGGCAGGCATACGTTACGCGGGGGCCGGAGGGGACCTAGAAGAGGCGGAAGCCTCCGCAATTCTGGAACATGACGACGGGGGGCGGGTGCTTGTCTTTTCTTTTGGCCATGTGACAAGCGGCATCCCATTATCCTGGGCCGCCGCCGCGGACAGGCCGGGCGTCAACCTTTTGCCTGACTTGTCAAACGCCACGGCGCTCAAAATCAAGAAAAAGGTGGAAGAGGCCCGGCGGAAGGACGATATAGTCATTGCCTCCATACATTGGGGACCCAACTGGGGCTATGAAGTCCAGAAAGAACAGAGGAAGTTTGCCCGCGAGATCATTGATAAAGCGGGAATCGATATAATCCACGGTCATTCCTCACATCACATAAAGGGTATCGAGGTGTATAAAAAGAGGCTCATCCTCTATGGCTGCGGAGATTTTATTAACGTGTACGAGAGTATTCTGGGTTATGAACAATACAGGGGAGACCTGGGGCTTATGTATCTTGTTTCGGTGGAAAGCCCAAAAGGAGCACTCCTTTCCGTTCAGATGATACCCACGCGGGTCCGCCGCTTCCGGGTGGAGCTGGCGGTCGGTAAGGATGGACTCTGGCTGATGGAGACATTGAACAGGGAAGGCGCCAAATTAGGGACGAACGTTGAGGAAAATGAAGATGGCTCACTTATTCTCAAATGGTAAGTTTTCTGAAAAGGGCATATCAAATAAAAAATGGCTGATGCGTGAACTGATTAAAATTTCAATAAGCGCTTGCCTCATCTAAAAACGCAATTACTGATCTATCCAATTCCAGGCTCGCAGCCTTGATAAGCTCATCCAGTTGCTCGATCGAGGTAGCTGACGCAATAGGGGCGGTAACGCTATTTCTCGCCATGAGCCAGGCCAGGGCAATGGTGGCTGGTTTTGCGCCCATTTTTTGCGCCGCCTCATCCAGGGCCTTTAATATCCGGAATCCCCTCTCATTCAGATATTTGCTTACCATAGGCCCCCTCGCCCTAACGGCAAGGTCCTCGCAGTAGCGATATTTCCCGGACAAAAAACCGCTTGCAAGAGAAGAATAGGTTATAACCCCAAGGCCTTTCTCCTTTACCAAAGGTTCAAATTCTCTTTCGTATTCTTCACGGTCATAAAGGTTATAGCGGGGCTGAAGGGTCTGATAGCCGGTAAATCCTTTGTAGCCGCTTATCTCCAGTGCCCGGACAAGCCGCCGACTGCTATAATTGGAAGCGCCTATCGCCCTTACCTTGCCCTGTTTGATAAGGGTTTCAAAAGCGTCTAGTGTCTCATCAAGTGTACTGCCGGGATCATCAGCATGGGCCTGATAGAGATCGATATAATCAGTCTGGAGGCGCTTTAAGGATTCTTCCACTTCAGCCTGAATATATGCTTTTGAAAGCCCTTGTCTCCCTGGGCCCATTGGGAGACCCACTTTTGTGGCTATGAGGACTTTTCTCCGGTTGCTTCTCCTTTTCAACCATTGTCCGATGATAGTCTCCGACTCCCCTCCTGAATGCCCGGCAACCCATGTGCTATAGACATCCGCCGTATCGATGAGGTTGAATCCGGCACCCACAAAGGCGTCCAGGAGGTTGAATGCGGTCTCTTCCCGCACCGTCCACCCAAATACATTTCCACCAAGGACAAAAGGGGCGATTTCCAATCCGGTATTTCCCAATCTTCTTTTTTTCATAAGGTTTTTGTTTCCCCGTTTCCTTCTCCCATTTTTTTCGATAAAGGGCATCCTTATATGCAGGTACTGAAGTCTGAACATGATCCTTATGACTTCCTGATTCAATCCTATCAGACATGATTTGGATTTGGAGTGGGCTTAGGATTTCAGCTTTTCTGGCCGGGCATATAAATTTTTTACTTAAAAATATATTAAATCCCTTGAAAAAAAAGAGTTTTCGATTAAAGTTTTAACTTTAGCCATACGATAAGATATTCAGGCGGCACATATTAAAGAAAAAGGTATGGAACCTTTTTTAAGATTTTGCGTAAAAACTTATTCATTAGGGGATAAGAAAGTGTCAAAAAAAGAGGGGAACTTTTTTAAAGGAAAGACGGTTGCGGGCCGGATGTACATGCTCGTCGGCCTTACGATACTGTTTACCGCCATTTTAGTTTCGGCTGGTTTTAAAGGTTTTGAGGACCTTTCCTGCATGATCGATCTGATGCATGACGATGGTGCTGTCGGCCTTGGCTATCTTGCCGATGCGCAAAACGCCATGTGGCAGCTCCGGTTCGGCGTCTCACAGTACCTGGCGATACCGGATGCCGATTCCCGTCAGAAAATAATAGATGGAAGCCAAAAATGGTTCGACACCTTCGATAACGACCTGAGGCTTTATTCCCAGCTCGATAATGGCGATAAGACCAAGGCCGCGGTTGGCGATCTGATGGACTACTATGGGCAGTACAAGGATGCCCGCCCCAAGTGGTTTGCCCTGATGCAGGCAGGAAAAACCAAAGAGGCTGCGGATTTCCGTGCAAGGACCATATTGGTCAGCGGAGCCCAGACGGTCGATGCCTTCAACAAGCTTATGGCTATACAGCTTGACAGGATATCTTTTCTGGACAAGAGTTCCGACAAGATAGTCTTTGGCGCCAAAGAGCGGCTTGCGGTCATGGGCGTCATCCTTTCCCTGGTGGCTTTGCTGATCTCGCTTTGGATAATGCGAGGCATACTTAAGGCGATTGCCGGTTTGTCTCAGAGCGTGGATACAATGGCAAAAGGAGACCTCAGGATAAGGATAGAAGATGAGCGCGATGACGAGATAGGCATTCTCGGGCAGCATATGGACAGCATGGCCAGCGCGTTCAGCCTGATAATAGATGATATCTCGATGTCCGCAGGAGGGGTAGCGTCCACCGTTGAGGTGCTGAAGAATGAGGCCAAAAACGCTGCGGAAGGGGCCAGGAACCAGGCGTCCCAGGCCCAGCAGATCGCCGTCTCAGCCGAAGAGATGAACCAGACGATAACCGACATCGCCAGTAACGCTTCCACTGCCTCAGAATCGTCCTCGGAGATGATGGATCTCGTTGAAGGCGGCAAACAGGTGACGGAAATAACCGTAGACGTGATAAACGAAGTGAACTCGTCGGCTTCGAAACTTGCCTCCAATATTGAGAAGCTGGACCAAAGCGTTGGGGAGATTGGGGACATCGTCACCGTGATCAAAGACATCGCGGACCAGACCAACCTGCTTGCGCTGAACGCGGCAATAGAGGCGGCGAGGGCAGGGGACCAGGGGCGCGGTTTTGGAGTGGTCGCCGACGAGGTCAGAAAACTGGCGGAAAGGACGATCAAGGCGACAACCGAGATATCGGAGAAGATAGGCACGGTTCAGGCGGAATCCGGGCAGACCGCGAACCTGATGAAAGACGCCTCTAAAGGCTACTCAAAAGCGTCCATGAACGTTAAGAATTTGAACAATGTGCTCAACACTATCCTGACTTCCGTCCAGAAGGTGCGCGACCAGATAACCCAGATAGCCACAGCGGTCGAGGAGCAGTCAAGCGCGTCGGAAGAGGTAGTGAAGAATATAGAGGCTACGGCCTCCATCTCAAAGGAGATGGAAAAGATGGCCGGCAATGTGCTTTCCCAGATAGAAAACTTAAGCGGCATAGGCAACACCCTGAAAAAAGATGTGTCGGGTTTCGTAACGATGCGGACCGCCGCCTGATCTTCCCCCGAAGAAAAAAGCCCCTTGGTTGATCTCTTGAAAAGATGGGCCAAGGGGCTTTTTTATTTTTACTTTTTTGTTGCCGGGCGGCGAGCTGCCCGCATTACGATATTCTGCTTTACGGGAAATGAAAAATTTAAAGCAGGCCGGCCTTCTGCATTATAACCGGGACTTTATCCTCCATGCCTATCGCCATGATGTGCACGCCGTCGCATATATTTTCTTCCTTCAGGCGGCGGATATGCCTAGCCGCGATGTCCATTCCGGTCTCAAGGGCCTTTTCCTTGCCTGCGGCCTTCAGCTCCTCTATCAGCTCCTCCGGCACACGGATGCCTGGGACGTTTTTATTGAGGAAATTAGCCATCCCGGCGCTTTTTAATATTACGAGTCCCGCAAGCACCTTTATGGGGAAGCGCCTGGCCTCGGACATGAATTCCTTGAATTTATCCACATCGTAGACGGCTTGGGTCTGGAAGAATCTGGCGCCTGCCCGTACCTTCTTTTCGAACTTGGCAAGTTGGGGAGCAAGGGGGTGCGCCTCCGGGGTGACTACAGCCCCCTGGAAGAAATCAGTGCTGCCTTTAAGGTCGTTTCCTGCCATGTCCTTGCCGCTATTGAGCCCCTGGACGGCGGCCAGCAACTGGACGGACTCCAGGTCGTAGACCGGCTTTGCGCCCTTATGGTCTCCCGCAAGCACGTGGTCGCCCGTCATGCAAAGAACGTTTCTTATTCCGAGCACGCTTGCCCCGAGCAGGTCGGACTGAAGACCTATGCGGTTTCTGTCCCTGCACGTCATCTGCAATATTGGCTCCGCGCCGTGCTCAAGGACTATCTTGCAGATAGCCAGCGAGCAGATGCGCATTACAGCGGACTGGTTATCAGTTACGTTAAGCGCATCCACCTTGTCCTTAAGCAGCTCTATATCATGATGCAGCGCCGTGATATCGGTGCCCTTGGGGGGGCCTACCTCGGCGGTGACAACGAATTTTCCGGAATTGAGCGCCTCCTTGAAGCTCACTTTTTTTCCTTTTCCTCCCTCACGTTTAATTTTCTGGGCTTTGCGGACGCGGACCAGTCCTTCGCGCCGATCGTCACCGATCTGAACTCTTCAACCTGGCCCAGCTTCTCCATCCTCTCCCATATGCGCAGCCATGCGCAGGGTATGTCCGGGTTGACCTCGCAATGTCCGTTCTTGGTGCCGCCGCATGGGCCATTCAGTATCCCCTTTGCGCATGCTGTAACCGGGCATACTCCGCCCGTCTTGTCCAGAACGCATTCGCCGCACAGCGAGCAGCGCTCATCGAACATCTGCAGCCTGGTCATGTTGCCCAGAAACATGCTGTCGTTTGACGGGTAGACCGGCTTGTCCTCGAATAGCTCCACGGCCGCCTGGGTGCCCGCGCCGCAGGACATCACTACGATGCAGCCTGTTCCGTCCAGCGCCTCTTTGAACTTCTTGAGCTCAACCTTCGTGCCCAGCACCTGGCAGCCGGTTTTTGCCACGAACGCCCCTCTGACCGTATGGCCCTGTTCTTCCAGCTGGCCCTTAAGCTCGTCAAGCTGCTCCTGTCCGCCGGTGCCGCAGAGGGTTGCGCACTCCGAGCATCCAAGCAGAAAGAAGTTATTAAATTTCTTCAAAGTCTCCAGGAGTTCCTTGCGATCTTTTTTCCTGGTAATTATCATCTTTCCTCAAAACCTCCTTGATTCGTTTGACCCACATCTGGCCCTCCAGGGGTAAAATTAGAAAATTTCCCCGTGGGAGATTAAGTGGGTAATTTACTTGATGCTCATTTTGGCGGACATGACCGTGTTTTTCATGAGCATCGTAATGGTCATGGGCCCCACGCCGCCGGGAACGGGGGTAATGGCCCCGGCTATCTCTTTCGCGGCCTCGAAGTCCACGTCTCCTTTGAGAATGGGGACCATCTTACCGGTCTTTTCGCTCTTTTTCTCGCCGACCCGGTTTACGCCCACGTCTATTACGCAGGCCCCGGGTTTTATCCATTCGGGTTTTACAAGGCCTGGAACACCGGCCGCCACAATGAGGATATCTGCGCGCTTGCAGTGCGCCTCCATGTTCTTTGATCCGGTGTGCACGACGGTAACGGTGGAGTTTGCGCCTTTGCCCTTCTGCATCATGATAAGGGCGATGGGCTTGCCAACTATATTGGAGCGGCCTACCACGACCACCTCGGCTCCAGCAGTCTCAAACCCTGAACGCACTATGAGCTCCTGAATGCCCGCCGGGGTGCAGGGCTTGAACCTTGCCTCGTCCCCGCCTATTACCAGGCGGCCTACGTTGACCGGATGAAAGCAATCAACGTCCTTGTCTGGGTCTATCGCGGTTAAAACCTTTTTTTCATTGATGTGACGCGGCAGCGGCAGCTGCACAAGAATGCCGTGGATCTTCGGGTCCTTGTTATATTTGTCCACAAGCGCAAGGAGGGCGGCCTCGGAGATGTCCTCCGGCTGATCGTCCTGCGTGGAATGGAAGCCCAGCTCATGCGCGGTCTTCTGTTTGCCTGTAACATAGCTTATCGAAGCGGGATTCTTGCCCACGAGAATGGTCACGAGGCCTGGCACCAACCCGTGCTCCTCCTTCATGCGGGCCACTTCCTGCTTCAATTCCTCCCTTATCTGAGCGGCTATCTCCGTGCCGCTGATGATCCTTGCCCCCATTACCGGTAAAACCTCCTTGGATTTTTTGTTTTTTGCCTTCAGTTTTTTTTTATTTTAAAAAAAATAAAAATTCCCTATTTATAAGAATTCCCTTCTCCCTACCAGCGCCAGCATCTCTCCCCTGGTCGTGGCCTTGGTCCTGAATATGCCCCGGACGGCGGATGTGACGGTCCTTGACCCTGGTTTTTTTATTCCGCGCATATTCATGCAAAGGTGCTCTGCGTCTATTATGACCATTGCCCCCCTGGGCCTGATGGAATCCATTATCATGTCCGCAAGCTGGGCGGTGAGTCTCTCCTGCACCTGCGGACGTTTCGCCAGATGTTCAAGGGCCTTGGCTAGGTCGCTTAACCCAACGATCCTGCCCTCGGGAATGTAAGCGATATGCGCTTTACCTATAAAAGGCAGCAGGTGGTGTTCACAGACGGAATAAAAAGGGATGTCCTTCAAAAGGACCATCTCATCATGGGATTCCCCCTCGATCGGCTTGAGTATGCCCTCGGGAGGGGTTTCGAGGCCGGAAAATATCTCCTCGCACATCCTGGCCACCCGTTCCGGGGTCTTTACCAGCCCCGGCCTTTCCGGGTCTTCCCCGATGCCTTCAAGCAAAAGGGTCACTGCCTTTTTTATTTTTTCCAGGTCCATTTTAATTTTGTCTTTCCTTAGCTGTACTTATCCTTCTGCGCAGGCCGTTCCGTTAAAGATCGTCCTTTTTTCAGTCACGACGCAGTCCATGTTTATATCATGGGGCGACAGCGGAAGCGGCCCTTCCCATATCTGCTCCTCGTAAGCCAGCGCGGCTAGCGGTATATTTCCGCGGCGCAGGGCTAGGAGCCTGTCATAGTAACCTTTTCCATAACCCAGCCTGCCTCCTGCAAGGTCAAAAGCCACGCCCGGCACAATTATTATATCCGCTTCGTTTATATCGGCCCCCCGGACATCTCCAGCCGGCTCCGGTATGCCCATCATCCCCGGGCGGAGGTCCCTGTCCATGCTGGTTATCTCATAAAGCCCCAGTTCCTCTCCTTCTACCCTGGGCAGGATCACCCTTACGCCCGCCTTAAGCCGCCCCTCGATGAGGGCGTGCGTATCAGCTTCACTTTTGAAAGAGGCATATAGGACCACCGTCTTGGCCGTTTTAAAGACATCCATGCCAAGCAGACGTTCCTTTATAGCCGAATCCTTTGCTGCCCTCTGGCCAGGCCCAATGAGCCCCCTTTTTTTTAGGATGACCGCTCTTATCTCACTTTTGGTCATTTTTCATTCTATCGAGGCACATCGATTTAAGGGGTTTTTTGTTTTTACTTTTACTTTTACTTTTATTTTTGCTCACGTCTTTTTTTCCCTTAAACGATCTTTTCCCTGATGCTGCGAACTTCCCGCAATAGCTTCTCGGAGAATTTAAACGGGGCCTGCCCCTGCATGTCCGCCTCTGCAACAAGGGGATCGTAGCTCAGAGATCCCAGCAGCGGGATATCAAGCTCTTTTTCAATAAACGCCACATCGCTTCCGGATTTTACCTTGTTTGCGACCGCGTAGACCTTCTTCACCCCCAGGCCCTTTGCCATTTCCCTTACGGAGCGGGCCGTCTGTATGCTCCTTTGTCCTGGTTCGACCACCACGATGAAGGCGTCCACACCCTGGGCGGTGCCTCTCGTAAGGTGTTCGATTCCCGCCTCCATGTCGATCACCACCACCTCGTCCCTTTCGGTCACAAGATGTTTCAAAAGCCTTCTGAGAAAGACGTTTTCAGGGCAGTAGCAGCCGGAGGCAGCCTCCTTGGACTTGCCGGTGGCTAGAAGTATGATATTGTTTCCAAGCCTTAAGCCGAACTCCTCGGGTATGTCATCCACCCGTGGGTTCAGCTTGTAAACGCCGCCGGGGGCGCCTGGTTTTGATCCGGTCCTGTCCTCTATGAGGGAGGTCATCTCTGCTATGGGTTTCATTTTCGACAACTCGTGAGCGGATACGCCAAGAGCGGCCGCCAGGTTGGCGTCCGGGTCCGCGTCGATCGCCAGGACTTTTTTGCCTTCCCCGGCAAAGATCCAGGCCAGTGTGGCAGAAAGAGTGGTCTTGCCCACGCCTCCTTTTCCTGTTATCGCGATCTTCATAGGATTTAAATTATAACATTATATAAGGCATTGTTGTCAAAGCGAAATTTGCTTTTTGCGGTCTTTTCGGATACTATTAATGTTCATGGAAAGCGATAAGATTTTCGAAGAATCTACCCGTTACCTGATGGACACTTACGGCCGTCTTCCGGTAGCTCCAAGGAAGGGCCGGGGAGTGAGGATCTGGAGCGCGGACGACCGGGAATATCTGGATTTCGTGGGCGGCATAGCCGTCAATGTCCTAGGCCATTGCCATCCCAAGGTTGTGGTGGCCATCCAAAAGCAGGCCCAAAGGCTTATACACGTGTCGAATCTGTACTATATAGAAAACCAGGTCAAGCTTGCGCGCCTGCTGGTGGAGCACTCCTTTGCGGATAAGGCCTTTTTTTGCAACTCCGGAGCGGAGGCCAACGAGGGCGCCATAAAGCTTGCAAGAAAATACTCCCGCACCGTCCACGGCGAAGGGAAATATGAGATAGTCGCCGCCCTTAATTCTTTCCATGGCAGGACTTACGGTGCGCTTTCGGCAACCGGGCAGACAAAGTTCCATGCAGGGTTTGAGCCGATGCTGCCGGGTTTTGTCTATGTGCCTTTCGGTGATGCCGAAGCCCTTAAAAAAGCGGTAGCCGCGGACAGGACATGCGCTGTGCTATTGGAGCCCATTCAGGCCGAGGGAGGCGTAAGGGTCCCTCCACCGGATTATTTCAGGCAGGTCAGGGAGATATGTGACACCTCGGGGGCCCTTCTTATTCTTGATGAGGTGCAGACCGGGATGGGCAGGACGGGTGAACTCTTCGCATATAAACATTTTGGCATCAAGCCTGATATCATGACGCTTGCCAAAGGGCTGGGCGGCGGCGTGCCCATAGGAGCCGTGCTTGGGACTGACCGTGTGGCCAAGGCGTTCACACCGGGCTCCCATGCGGCCACCTTCGGTGGAAACCCACTTGTATGCGCTGCGGCGATAGCCACCATCCAGACCCTTCTGGAGGACAGCCAGTACCTTCTTGAGCACTGCAAGAGGATGGGGGCGTATCTGTCTAACAGACTCTCCAGGCTCATAGAGGCATATCCTCAGCATGTACTGAGCACAAGGGGGATCGGACTGCTCCAGGCGCTGGAACTTGCCCGCCCCTGCGCCCCTGTTGTAAGGGAATGCATGGGGAAGGGCTTGCTTATAAACTGCACTGCGGAAAACGTGCTCAGGTTCATGCCGCCTCTTATAGTGCAGGAAACCGATATAGACCAGGCCGTCGATATCCTGGCTGAAGTATTAAAAAAGCTGTAGGGAGCCAGATGGCAGAATGAAAAGAGATTTTCTCACTCTTTCTGATCTTGATGAAACGGAGATACTCCGGCTTCTGGAGAGGGCCATAGAGATGAAGAGGGCGGCTGTCTCCGGAGGGGCCAGTCTTGCGTCCCTTGCGAACAAAAGCGTGGGATTGATATTCGAGAAGGCCTCAACGCGCACCAGGGTCTCATTTGAGGCGGCAGTTTACCAGCTTGGTGCCCATCCGATATACATGAACCCAAACGATATCCAGCTTGGCAGGGGTGAGACCGTTGCGGATACCGCCAGGGTGCTTTCCTCTTACTTAAACGCAATAATTATCCGTACCTTCGCCCATGAGCGCATAGAGGAGTTTGCCAGAAATTCCCGTGTGCCGGTCATAAACGGGCTTACGGACAGGCACCATCCATGCCAGGCCCTTGCTGACCTTATGACCATGCTGGAGAAAAAAGGAAGGCTTGAAGGCCTGAAGGTGGCCTATATAGGAGACGGCAATAACGTGGCCAACTCCCTTGTGCAGGGGGCGGGAATGATGAAGATGGACCTTTCCATCGCGTGCCCCGAAGGGTTCGAGCCGGACCCCCTGGTGCTTGAAAATGCGAAAAAGAGCGCGCGCAGCGAGATAGTGGTGCTCCGGGAGCCAAGGGAGGCTGCCGGGAGGTCGGACGTCATCTATACGGACGTCTGGGTCAGCATGGGCCAGGAGCAGAAGGCCAATGACAAGAAAAGCAGGTTCAAAAACTACCAGATAAACGATGCCCTTCTTGCCTGTGCGAAACCGGATACCATAGTCATGCACTGCCTGCCCGCTCACCGCGAGGAGGAGATCACAAGCGCGGTCATGGACGGACCGAGGAGCGTCGTGTTCGAGCAGGCGGAAAACAGGCTTTACACCGGCAAGGCGCTTCTTGAGAGGCTTTTGCAGAAACCGGATGTCCGGCTCTAAAGTAATTTTTATTTTTACTGAAAAAACCCGGGAACCCTTCTTGAAAAGGTTTTTTTAGCCCGAACCCGATGCCCTTTTCGAAAAGGTTTTGTCTGAATGCAACAGTTCGAAAGGACTTTATCTGAATGCACGCTTTGAAAGGATTTTGTCAGAATTCCCCTTTGAAAGGATTCTATCTTAATGACTGAAGCGCTTTCCCTGATACCGCTTGGCGGGCTAGAGGAGATCGGGGGACTCAACATGATGGTCCTCCAGTACGGAGAATCCATTGTGGTGATAGACGCCGGGCTCATGTTCCCCGAGGAAGACATGCTTGGCATCGATTTTGTCATCCCCGATTTCTCCTACCTTATAGAAAACAAGGACAAGGTAAAGGCCATAATAATCACCCACGGCCATGAGGACCATACAGGGGCCCTGCCGTTTCTGCTCAGGTCCATCCAGGCCCCCATTTACGGAACGGCGCTTACACTCGGGCTGATCAAGGAAAAGTTGAAGGAATACCGGGTAGATGCCGAGATGCGCCCGGTGAGGCCAAGGGAGATCGTCTCAATAGGGCCTTTTGAAATAGAATTCATCCGCGTGACGCACAGCATAGTTGACGGCGTGGCGCTTGGCATCAATACCCCGCTTGGCAGGGTGGTGCACACGGGGGATTTCAAGCTGGACCCGACCCCCGTGGACGGAGAGCTGCTGGATTTTCAGAGGTTCGCTGAATACGGGGAGAAAAAAACGCTTGCGCTTCTTTCGGACTCCACGAACGCGGAAAAGGGCGGGTTTACGTTTTCCGAAAAAGAAGTGAGGAGGGCGTTCGAGGACATATTTGCGCGCACAAAGGGCAGGATCATTCTCTCTACATTCGCCTCCAACCTGCACCGCATCCAGCAGGCCATAGACGTGGCCGTAATGTTCGGCAGGAAGGTGATACTTTGCGGCAGGAGCATCGTCTCCAATACCCAGATAGCCTTGGACCTGGGCTACCTGAGGCTGCCGAGGGAAACCTGGTTCAGGATAGAGGACCTGAAGGACCTGGAAGACAAGGACGTGGTTATAATTACGACCGGCTCCCAGGGCGAGCCCATGAGCGTGCTTTCGAGGATAGCCATCGGGGAGCACAAACAGATACAGATAAAAGAGGGAGACACCGTAATACTTTCCGCCAAGATGATACCGGGCAACGAACGCTCGATAGGCAGGATAATAAACCATCTTTTCAGACGGGGCGCAAACGTCATCCATGAGAAGGTCTCGGAGATACACGTTTCCGGCCATGCCTCCAAGGAAGAGCTCAAGCTCATGATGAACCTTGTCAGGCCGCGCTACTTTGTGCCCATTCACGGGGAGTTCCGGAACCTTGCGACGCACGCGAACCTGGCTGTCAAGCAGGGCATACCCAGGGAGAACATCTTCATCCTGGACAACGGCGAGGTGCTTGAGTTCAACCAGGAAGGCGCTTTCCGGGCCGGCAAGGTGGACTCCGGAAGGGTCTTCATAGATGGCAAGAACGGGGGCGATGTGGAGGAAGTGGTCCTCAGGGACAGGATGCGTCTTGCCCATGACGGTATTGTGATAGTGATACTCGGGGTGGAGAAGCTTACCGGAAACATCATTTCCGGCCCAGATATAGTGTCGCGCGGTTTCATATTCGAGGACGCCTCGCCGGAGCTTATATCCGAGGTGAAGGATTTCCTGTCCACTACGATAGCCTCCTTGGACAAGGAGCTTATAGCGGACAGCCAGCTTCTGCAAAACAAGATAAGAAGCTCGCTTAAAAAGTACCTGAGAAACTCTATGGACAGAAGGCCCATGATAATGCCCATCATAATGGAAGTGTGAGATAAAATCCCTCACCCCTTCCCCTTTCTTGCAGTGTGGGGGGAAACAGGCCAGTAAAAAATGAGAAAAGAAAAAACAAAAAAAATAAAAATATATTTTGACCATAATGCCACCTCTCCCGTGGCCCCGGAAGCAAAGGAGGCCATGGGGCCTTTTCTTGGCAGCATGTTCGGCAATCCATCGTCTGTGCACCAGGCGGGCAGGGAGGCCAGGGAAGCGGTCGAGAAGGCCAGGCGGCAGGTGTCCGCCCTTATAAACGCGGACCCCTCCGAGATAGTTTTTACAAGCGGAGGCTCCGAAGGGGACAACATGGCCATAAAAGGCGTCCTCTTCAATTATCTGAAGCAGGGCGGACACATCATAACCACGGTTGTGGAGCACCCTGCGGTCCTTGAGACCTTCAGGTTCATGGAGAAGTTCTTTGGTTTTGAGGCGTCTTATCTTGGGGTGGACGGTTCCGGGATGGTTGACCCTGACGAGCTTAAAAAGGCCATAAGAAAGGACACCGTTTTGATATCCGTGATGGCTGCCAACAACGAGACAGGCAATATCTTCCCGGTAAGAGAGATGGCCTCCATCGCCGTGGAACACGGGATAATATTCCATACTGACGCGGTGCAGGTGACGGGCAAGATGCCGGTAGACGTGAGAAAGTGGGGGGTCGATCTCCTTACGGCCTCCGGGCACAAGTTCAACGCGCCCAAGGGGGTTGGGTTCCAGTTCGTGAGAAACGGAATAAAGACAAAAAAAACACCTCCCGTCCTCATAACCGGCGGACATCACGAGCACGGTCTCAGGGCTGGCACCGAGAACGTCCCGGGTATTGCCGCTCTGGGCGCGGCGTGCGAGATAGCCATGGCCTCCATGCGGGATAAGGCAAAGGTTATCGGCGCAATGAGAGACAGGCTGGAAAACGGCATCCTTCAAAGCATCCCGGAGACGGCAATGAACGGGCATAAGGAAAACAGGATATACAACACCTCGAACATAAGCTTTAAATACGTTGAGGCTGAGGCCATCCTGCA
Organism: Nitrospirota bacterium; assembly: GCA_021812785.1. The sequence continues at coordinate 15,639 of JAKAMR010000009.1, read as the reverse complement.
GATGCTCGACATGCAGGGCATATCAGTGTCCACCGGTTCTGCCTGCTCTTCGGAGACCTCCGAGCCCTCGCACGTGCTTCAGGCAATGGGGCTTCTGCCCGTATGCTCACGGGGGGCCATAAGGTTCAGCCTGGGCCTTGGAAATACGGAAGAAGATGTGGATCACTGCCTGGAAGTGCTGCGTCCAATCGTTGGGCGCCTTCAAAAAATGTCTCCTCTTTTCCCGGCATAAAAAATCCCTATGAGGGCGGTCATCCAGAGGGTCCTTAAGGCCTCCGTAGAAGTGGAGGGTAGGGAGGTTTCCGCTATCGGGACCGGGCTCCTGGTGTTTCTTGGTGTGGAGAAGGGTGACAGCGAAAAAGACGCTGGTTACCTGGCGGGAAAGATAGCAAGGCTCAGGATCTTCGAGGAGAGTATTTCTGGTAATAAAGGTGGGGGGAAGATGAACAGACCGGTTTTGGACGTGGGCGGGGAGGTGCTTGCCGTCTCCCAGTTCACGCTTGCTTCCGATCTTCGGAAGGGCAACCGTCCCTCATTCGATAAAGCCGAATCGCCGGCCAGGGCGGAGCAGCTCTATGTTTTCTTCATGGATGAGCTCCGGCGAGCGGGAGTGAAGGTTCAGGCTGGGGTATTCGGGACGGACATGTTGGTGAAGCTTGTGAACGACGGGCCGGTTACCTTTGTGATGGATTCACTACCCTGTTGATCTCCGGCCGTATGGCAGTTACCGGAGAAACCGGCCTTCCATGGTGCGCTTTAAGAATGGGATATTCGTCAGGAACGTGGGGCCCTTTGAACCGTTAGACTATTGACCGCCTGTTATTCTTTTAAGCAGTTCCAGTTCGTCCAGCATCTTGCCAACGCCCTTTACGACGGCGGTAAGAGGGTCTTCCGCGACACTTACGGGCAGTCCCGTTGACTCCCTGATGAGGGTGTCTAGCCCGCTTAGGAGCGCCCCGCCTCCGGCAAGCACGATCCCCCTGTCCACAATGTCCGCCGCAAGTTCCGGGGGAGTGTTTTCGAGCGTCACCTTTATGGTATCGATTATTATGTTGACCGGCTCACGGAGGGCCTCCATTATCTCGGCCTCATTAATGGTGAAGGTCTTGGGTATGCCGGAGACAAGATCCCTCCCCTTTATCTCCATCGTCTTTGGTTCCCGGTGGTCAAACTTGCAGGCGGAGCCCATCTCCACCTTTATCGTCTCCGACGTGCGGTCCCCTATCATGAGGTTGTACCTGCGCTTTATGTAGGCCATGATGGCCTCGTCCATCTTGTCGCCGCCTACCCGGGCCGACTTGCTTATCACGATGCCGTCCAGGGAGATGATCGCTACATCAGTCGTTCCCCCGCCTACGTCCACGATCATGTTGCCGTACGGCTCGCCTACAGGAAGGCCCACGCCAAGCGCCGCGGCCATCGGCTCCTCTACAAGGTAGACTTCCCGGGCTCCCGTTGCATGGGCCGCGTCCTTCACCGCCCTCTGTTCCACCTGGGTGATGCCGGAGGGTACCCCTATTATCACCCTCGGGGAGACGATGCTGCGCCCGTTGTTGGCCTTCGCTATGAAGTACTTGAACATTTCTTCCGTAGCGTCAAAATCGGCAATTACGCCTTCCTTCATCGGTCTTAAAGCGTGTATGTTGGCGGGGGTCCTTCCGAGCATCCGCTTGGCCTCCGCGCCGACAGCTACCACTTTCCTGGTGTCTTTTCTCACCACAACCACGGAGGGTTCGTTGCACACTATGCCCTTTCCCTTCATATAAACAAGGGTGTTGGCCGTGCCGAGGTCTATCGCTATGTCGCTGGAGAACCAACCTATTATCTTGTTAAATAACATCAAACTGCCTCCTTGAGCCTGGCCACGATGATTTCACTTTCAGGCATTTTCGCCATAATGCGGATTCTTCGCGTCATAATACTGGGTAAACCACAAAGAGACAAAGAGGGACCCAATTATATGCCTTTTCCGGATTTCATCGCGTTATTTTAGTATAGGCATTGTTGCCGCGGCATTTCAAGGCATCGAATTGACTCAACACGGGGCAGTTTGTAATGGGCACGATTCGCGTGCTAAAATAGCACGATGTTTCATAGCGCTGGTTCAAAACGTGTTATAGGTACAGCTTTTCTGCTTTGTTTCCTCTTTTATACCGTCTCGCCTCTGTCTGCCAGTGTTATCCAAAATAATAAACGCGGCTTATGGGCGAGGCCTGCGGGCATTTCGTTAAAGAACATCCGTCTCTTCCTGCTGGACGTGTTTGTTTCGCAATTCTCTACCCAGCAACCAGACCCTAACGAAGGCGCTCCATCCTTTACCTTTTATCTTTTACAGAAAAGCAAAATAGCCATTCAATCTAGAAAAAATTCACATTCGGTAAATGTTCCGATGCCGGAAGGCCTGACGCCATGGGGGCATGCGCCTGCGCGGTTTACGGTTTCTCCGTTTCTCACTTTTCTGGACGTGCCAAAAGCGGTCCATGGATTTCATCTCCTTCATTCCGGCCTCTCTCCGCCTCCTGTGCATATTTCCTGTTAAGCTGCATCAGCAGGGGTTCTTTTCCAGTTTTTAAGGGCTGCTGACGACAATTTAATTCTTCTTTTATCGATGCTGGCACTTCTTCGGCCTGATGCAGTACGGGTTTAATTTCCTGTTTGAACCGGTAAAGAAAAGACTAAATACCAGCATTTTATAAATGAATGAATGCAAAAATGCATATTGGAGGCGCAAATGATACAGGAAACAAGGCCGTTTATATTCAATCAGTGCATCACAATTCCAAGGGCAACCGGCATGAAGGCAAAAAACCTGAAAGAGTTGAGAGGAATTATCGCCGTGATAAGTCAGGATTCGATCTATCACCATACCTATCAGTATTTCCTGAAAGGCCATATACTGGAGTATACGAACGATTTCGCGCACTGGGCAGGTGAAAGCCTCGAAGCGAGGGCGCTTTCTGAGCACCTGTCGATCATCGATCCCTACGAGTTTAAAGACATTGAAAGTCTGAGGAGGCAGTTGCTGGATGTGATAGACGGCCATATGGAGAGGTTCGCCGAACCAAGGGACGCAATCGCCGGAAACGAGTTTTTCTTTAACGAAGGCTTTACGGTCATTTTCCCGGCTGGAATGAGAGCCAACAACCTTGCTGAATTCCTTATGGCAATGAAGTCCCTGGAGGGTGGGGCCATTTACTATCATTTCTACGAGGCAAGGGCCCGCCACGCAGTAGATGACTTCTCGACATGGATGCTTGATACCCTGAAGAAGAAAAAACTGGCGGGCAAAATTAAGTCCATTGACCCCTTCATGCTTAGTAGGGAAGGCGTAAGGGCCCATATCATCGGGTTTGTCGAGGATGAGTTGAGAAGCGAGGTAGAGGAAGGAGATACACTGTGAAAATCACCGCCCGGCTGATCGTATCCCTGGTGCTTGTTGTGGCAGCGGTCACCGCGGCCTTTTCGCTGTACCAGGTGGACAAAGAGAAAAGCCGCATGGCCGATGACCTGGAACGCAGGACCGCCATCCTGGCCGATAGCCTGCGTGAATCGGTTGCTTACCTTGTGAACCAGGGGCTTTCCGAAAGGCTTAAGGGTCTTGTTGTAAGGTTCGGCAACCGGAAGAGGCTCGAAGGCGTCGCCGTATTCGACACGGACGGCAATATCATAACCGTGACCCCGGAGCTTAAGCCGGATATACCCCAGCCGTTCACGAGAGCGGTAAAAACCATGCTGGACAACAGCCCCTCAAGCAAGCTCATGGACCTAAACGGGAAAGATACTTATATCTATGTGTTGCCGCTTAAGGCAAAGGGGAAGATCAACGGGGCGATAGCCCTTTTCAATGATGCCTCCTATATAAATCTGAGGCTGATAGAGATATGGAAGTCCAACCTCCTCCGGTTCCTCGCATATACCGTTCTCATCGTCCTCATAACGCTGGTCGTCGTGAGATGGAGCATCACCGGCCCTATCGCCAGAATGGCCCAGTGGATGAGGGAGGTCAGGACCGGCAAGTACAAGTTTTCTTCCGGTCAGATGGTCCAGTCTCCCAGGGGGGATATACTTGCCTCTCTCATCAACGAAGCCACCCATATGGCAAAAAGCCTTACCACGGCCCGAGCCAAGGCGGAGGAAGAGGCGAAACTGCGCTTCAAAGGCGCATCGCTGTGGACAGCTCACCGGCTGAAGGAGCACATGCGCGCCGAGCTTGACGGGAAAAAGCTGTTTCTCGTCTCCAACCGGGAGCCCTATATGCACACAAAAGATGGTCATGGGATGAAGTGTATAGTCCCCGCCGGGGGATTAGTCACCGCCCTCGACCCTGTGATGCGGATAAGTGACGGCCTCTGGCTGGCCCACGGAGGCGGAGATGCCGACCGGGAAACGGTTGATGCCGCTGGCAAAGTGCGCGTCCCCCCGGAAGAGCCGGCCTACACGCTGATGCGGATATGGCTTTCAAAGGAAGAGGAAAAAGGATATTATTACGGGTTCTCAAACGAGGGCATATGGCCGCTCTGCCACATTACCCATACACGTCCGGTGTTCCGCTTGGAGGATTGGGTTCATTACCAGGAGGTAAACGCGAAATTCGCGGAGGCCCTGCTGAATGAGATCGCCGATGAGGAGAACCCCCTGGTGCTGATCCAGGATTATCATCTGGCGCTCCTGCCTCTGCTTATCAAGGAAAAACGTCCGGACGCCAGGGTGGCGCTCTTCTGGCACATTCCGTGGCCTAACCCGGAGGCCTTCGGCATCTGTCCATGGCAGCAGGAGATACTTATGGGTATGCTGGGGGCGGACCTCGTGGGTTTCCACATACAGTTCCACTGCAACAACTTTCTGGACTCCGTAGACCGCTTTCTTGAAGCCAAGACCGATTGGGAGCAGTTCTCTGTTTGCCGGAGCGGCCATACGACTCTTGTAAAGCCTTTTCCCATAAGCGTAAGCTTTGAGAATTTCACGGACATGGAGGCCGCCGCGAAAGACAAAAAGCCTTTAAGGGAGCAGCTTTTCAAGGAAATAGGTTTGAATGCAAGGTATTTGGGAGTTGGAGTGGACCGCATAGATTATACAAAGGGCATTCCTGAACGTTTCAGGGCGGTCGAACGCTTTTTTGAAAAACACCCTGAATTCATCGGGGAATTTACTTTTGTGGAGCTTGGTGCGCCAAGCCGCACCCATATCAAAAAGTACCATGACCTCATGGCGGAAGTTGAAGAGACTGTCGAAAGCGTGAACTGGCGCTTTCAGACAAAGGAATGGAAGCCTATTTTGTTTCTTAAGGCCCACCACAGCCATGAGGAGATCAACCGGTTTTACAAGGCTGCCGATATCTGCATGGTCACCTCCCTGCACGATGGGATGAACCTTGTGGCAAAGGAGTTCGTTTCCGCATGCGATGACGAGGACGGCGTTTTGATACTCAGCCAGTTCGCCGGCGCCTCAAGGGAGCTTACGGACGCGCTCATCATAAATCCCTACGATATAGAAGAAATGGCGGACGCCATTTACCTCTCCCTTACGATGGAGACGAATGAAAAGAAGGAGCGGATGGCGCTTATGCGCCAAGTCGTGAGGGAGAACAATATCTATCGCTGGGCAGCGGACCTGATCACGGCGCTTGCCCGCCTGCGGCCCTCGAATTGCGAGTGAGGGGGGAAAAAGCAAACGGAGGAGGGCCGGCATATTTTTTCGGCGGGGACGCAAGCCAAGTGCTGGCGCTGTCCGGACGCAAGAGCAAGATAGCCCTTTTTCTGGATTTCGATGGTACGCTGGTGCCGATCCAGAAGGATCCCGCCCTATGCGCCCTGTCCGCGGAGGCAAAAAGACTGTTGCAGTTGCTTGCGGGTTCCGGCAGCCATTTTGTGGCGGTATTGAGCGGCAGGGAACTAAGCGACATTAAGTCCAGGGTAGGGCTACGAAACATCTGCTATGGCGGTAACCACGGGCTGTCAATATCCGGAAAGGGCATGCGGTTTGTTCATCCGGATGCGGCGAAAGCTTTGCCCATTGTAGATAAAGCGGCGCGCAGGTTGAATAAAGAGACCTCGTGCTTTAATGGGGTCTGGATCGAGAGGAAAAAATATTCTGTGAGTCTCCATTACCGTTTGGCGGAAAAAGTATGCATTCCGCAAATAAAAAAGATTTTCTACAGAGTCGCTGAAGAGTTTTCATCGGATGGGCTTCTAAGAGTAATGAAGGGAAAGAAGGTCCTCGAACTGATGCCGGATATATCCTGGGACAAAGGACGCGCTGCGCTCTGGATATTGAACAAACTGCAGGGCGAATACCTGCCCGTCTTCGTGGGCGATGATGCTACCGATGAAACGGCCTTCGAGGCACTGGAAAATAAAGGGATAACCGTGCGGGTGGGCAGATCCGGAAAGACATTTGCCCATTTCTATTTAAAACACTGCGGGGAGACCTTGCGGTTGCTGCAAATATCAGGAGGATTTGCGGAAGGGCAATCGTCCCTCGATTCTGTAAAGCGAATCGCCAGCCGGGACAGGTTAACTTAATTTTTTTATAAATGACGGCCAGTTGCTTTTGTGATGGATTGGCGCCTCGAGGAATTTATTACCTTAAACTCCCGCCGGTATGGATAAGGAGGTCTTTTATGAGGCCTTCGTGGATCTGCTCTACTTCCTCTTCGGTAAGCGTTTTGTCCTGAGCGCGGTATCTGATGTTGAACGCCACGCTCTTTTTCCCTTCAGGTATTCCTTCTCCCTTGTACAGGTCGAAGACCTCAGCGTTTTCTATCAGCTTTGAGGGGTAGTCCTTTATCCGCCTGATGACTTCCCCGGCGCTTACGGCATCATCAACCACCAGGGCGATGTCCCTTTCGACCGCTGGGAATTTAGGGACCGGACGATAGGCTGGCGTTTGCGTAAGACTCTCGAAGATGACGTCCAGATCGAGCTCGAACACGGTTATTTCTTCTTTTCCCTTTATCTCCGCTTTTTCCCTTACCGCCGGGGAAAGGATGCCAACGAAACCGCATCGGCGCCCGCAGACTGAGACATCTGCTGATTTGCCCGGATGAAGGAATGGCTCCTGGCTGGGGCCAAAGGACCTGTCCCGGACCCTGAACTCATCCAGCAGCGCCTCAACCGCGCCTTTGGCGGCATAAAATTCGTCCTTCCCGTTGCGCCAGAAGCTGTAGGTCTTGTTCAGCATCGAGATGCCGGACAACATCAGGTGTTCGACCGGCAGTTCCTCCGGCTGTCCTTTGATAAAGACCCTGGCGGTCTCGGCCAGCCTTATGTTTCTCAGGTCCCTTTGCAGGTTATATTTAAGGTTTTCCATGAGCGCCGGCAGAAGCGTGGTCCTTAGCAGGGACTCCTCCTGCTTAAGGGGGTTAATAAGAGAAACGGCGCTCCTCCTGAAGTCATCGGGGGGAAGAAAAAGCTGGTCCAGTGCCTGCGGGTTCATGAAGCTGAAGTTTATCGCCTCGCTGTAGCCGGATTTCCTGATGCTCTGCCTGGCCCCTTTTACGAAGTTTCTCCTTGTGGGCGCTTCCTGCACCGAAAGCCTCGAAGCGGGCAGGGTGGTGGGTATCTTGTCGTATCCGTATATCCTGGCCACCTCTTCCACTATGTCCGCCTCGCCTTCCACATCCTGCCGGTAGGAGGGCGGGAAAACGGTGATTATCGAATCGTTCCACTTTGGCGCGAAACCAAGTCTCTCCAGTATCCGCGCGATCTCCTCTTTCCGGACATCAGTGCCAAGCAGCCGGGAAACCCTCCCGGCGCTGACCTCTATGGCGCGCGGCACGGCCTTTTTCCCTGGAAACACATCCACTGCCTCCTGGGGGCGGCCGCCTGCAAGCTCCTGCATCAGATAAGACGCCCTGTCCAGCGCATAAGGTATTATCTCCATGTCGGCCCCGCGCTCAAACCTGTAGGAGGACTCGGAGCTAAGGCCCAGGGCCTTAGCCGTCTTCCTTATGTTCACGGGTTCGAACCAGGCCGCCTCTAGAAAGATGTCCTTCGTGGACTCCTCCACCTCTGTGCTTGCGCCCCCCATTATGCCGGCCAGGGCCACAGGACCTTCGGAATCCGCTATTACGAGGGCGTTTTCGTGGAGTTTCCTGTCCACTCCGTCCAGCGTCTTTATCTGCCTGTATATTTTATCTGCCGTGTCCACCACTATCCTGCCGCCCTTTAGTGTGTTTAAGTCAAAGGCGTGCATCGGGTGGCCAAGCTCAATAAGCACGTAATTTGTGATATCGACTATATTGTTTATGGACCTTATGCCGTAATCTTCAAGCCTCCGGGCCATCCATTCGGGCGAAGTGCCTATGCTGACGTTGCGTATGACCCTTCCGGAATATCTCCTGCAGAGGTCTTCGTTTCTTATTTCGATCTTTATTCCTGAAGTGCCCGCCTTTTCTTCTGCAGCCTTTATTTCAGCGGGGGGAAGCATTATGGGCGCGCTGGTGAGCACTGAGAGTTCCCGCACCACGCCAAGAACGCTCAGGCAGTCCGCCCTGTTGGGAGTAACGTTCACCTCCAGTATCACGTCATCCTGGGTGGTCTCAAGCGCCTCCACCTCCAGGCCGCTCATGGTCAGCAGGTGGGCCGTCTTTTCAACGCTCAGCCCGGTTTTTATGAATTCGGAAAGCCAGCCAAAGGATACGCGCATTAAAACTGCCCCAGGAAGCGGATGTCGTTTTCAAAAAACAGCCTTATATCGTCAATAGAATACTTGAGCATCGTTATGCGTTCTATACCCATGCCGAAGGCGAAGCCGGAGTACTGCTTCGGGTCATACCCCACCATCTCGAACACGTGCGGGTTTACCATTCCGGCCCCCAATATTTCTATCCAGCCGGAGCCTTTGCAGGTGCGGCAGCCGGTGCCCTTGCAGAATATGCAGCCTATGTCCACCTCCGCGGAGGGCTCAGTGAAGGGGAAATAGCTGGGCCTGAACCTGACAGGGACATCAGGCGAGAATATCCTGTGCAGGAACGTCTCCAGGACGGCCTTCAGGTTAGAAAAGTTAATGTCCTCTCCCACCATGAGCCCCTCTATCTGATGGAACATAGGGGTATGGGATATGTCGGCATCGCACCTGTAAACCTTTCCCGGCGCGATGAACTTAAGGGGAGGGGACTTGCGCTGCATCACCCGTATCTGGACCGGGGATGTGTGGGTCCTTAGAACTACATCATTGCTTACATAAAAGGTGTCCTGCATCTCCCTGGCCGGGTGCTCTTTGGGGATGTTCAGGGCCTCGAAATTGTAATAGTCCAGCTCGACCTCCGGCCCCTCCTCAACGGAAAACCCCATGGACACGAAGACGTCCGTTATCTCTTCAAGTGTCTGGGTGACCGGGTGCATCCTGCCGGGCTGCACATAGCTTCCGGGCAATGTCACATCGATGCTCTCGGAGGCCAGCTTCCTGCGCAGCTCAAGCTCTTTTAATTCCTGCTTTCTCTGGCCTAGGGCCTGCTCAATGAACTCCTTGGTCTCGTTTAGCACCGCGCCGGCCGCCCGTCTTTGATCGGGCGGCAGACCGCCAAGGTTCTTGAGCTCCGATGTGAGGAGTCCCTTTTTGCCTAGATACCTGACCCTCAGTTCCTCAAGCTCCGGGACAGAGGCGGCGGGACCTAATTCATTCAGGAAAGCTTCCTTTAGCGAGGAACTTTTTTTACCGCCCATCAGGAAGCTTGCTTCTGTTTCACCGTCTCGACGAGTTTCTGGAAGTCCTGCGGGTTGGCAGCGGCCATATCGGCAAGCACCTTCCTGTTGAGACCGATGTCCGCTCTCTTAAGCCCGGACATGAGCTGGCTGTATGAAATGCCATTAAGCCTTGCTGCCGCGTTGATCCTGGCTATCCATAGCGCGCGGAATTCCCTTTTTTTGGTCTTCCTGTGCGCGAAGGCGTGGCCCAATGCGGTGTCCACGGCCTCGGTGGCGATCCTGAAAAGCCGGCTCCGCCCCCCGTAAAAGCCCTTCGCCATATCAAGGACTTTTTTTCTTCTCCTCCTGGTTTTGAAACCGCCTTTTGCTCTAGGCATCTGAAAAACCCTCCTATACGTTCAAAAGTCTTTTTGCGTTATTTGCGATGGCTCCGGTGAGAATGGACGCCTTTTTCAGGCTCCTTTTTCTTTTCCTGGGTTTTCCCGTCAGCAGGTGGCTTTTAAACCCGTTGGCGGTCTTTACCTTCCCGCTGCCGGTTACCTTGAACCTTTTTGCAGCGCCCCTGTGCGTCTTCTGCTTAGGCATTTTTTATTTTCATCCTCCTTAAAAAGTCTGAGCCTCAACAAAGTAAAAAACGAAAAACAAAAAACTTTTTTTAAAACCGGGCGGCCCGGTGCCCCGGCTTAACATCTGAGCCGCCGGCCCAAAACTCCCGGTTTCAGGCCTTTGGACCCAAAACCATCGTTATATGGTTTCCCTCCAGCTTTGCGGGCTGTTCCACCTGGAACTTTCCGGGCAGCATCTCCGTCAACTTCGTGAACACGCCCATGCCAAGCTCCGGTCTCACGATCTCCCGGCCTCTGAAGTACATCGTTATCTTCGCCTTGTTCCCTTCATCCAGGAACCTGCGTATATTCCTTACCTTAAGTTCCAGGTCGTGGGTGTCTATGCGCACCCTTATCTTTACTTCTTTGACGTCCGTCGTTTTCTTCTGGGACGTTTTTTTGCTTACCTGGTACTTATATTTGCCGAAGTCCATTATCCTGCAGACAGGCGGAGCGGCCTGCGGTGCCACCTCAACCAGGTCCAGCCCGCTTTCCTCAGCCTTCTTCAGCGCCTCAGCTATCGGCACCACGCCCAGCTGTCTGCCTTCGGCATCTATGAGGCGCACTTCCCTTGTCCTTATCTTTTCATTTACCCTGATATCTTTTTGTATACTCTCACCTCCGGGTTTTGATTTCTTCCTTCAAAAGGTCTATCAGTGCCGAGAGGGTGAATGGGCCAAAAGACTCCCCGCTTCTTTTCCTTACGGAAAGAGCAGACCCCCTCTCTTCAACTTCCTTGTCGCCTATTATAACGGAATAAGGCACTTTTCGCATCGCTGATTGTCTTATTTTATAACCGATTTTCTCGTTGTCAAAGTTCTCCTCGGCCCTTATGCCTTCCTTCCTGAGGGCATCGGCCACCTGGCGGGCGAATTCCGTGTGCCTTTCGGCTATCGTGAGCACATCCACCTGCACCGGGGTCAGCCACAGCGGGAAGGCCCCTGCATAGTGCTCTATCAGGATGCCGAAGAACCTCTCAAGGGAGCCCATGAGCGCCCTGTGTATCATTATGGGGCGATGCTCCTTGCCGTCTTCCCCCCTGTAGGCCACGTCAAACCGCTCGGGGTTGTTGAAATCCACCTGTATCGTGCTGCACTGCCATGCCCTGCCCAGGGAGTCCTTTACCTTTATGTCTATCTTGGGGCCGTAAAAGACGCCCTCGCCAGGGTCTATCTCGTATTTCAGCCCTTTGTGCTCAAGTGCGGCCCTCAGCGCCTCCGTGGCAAGTTTCCAGCTCTCCTCAGTGCCCACGTATTTTTCAGGCCTTGTGGAGAGGTATATGTCATACTCCTTAAACCCGAACGTGTTCAGGATAAAGAGGGTGAAATCGAGAATTTTCTTGATCTCTTCCCCTATCTGGTCCTCTCTGGCAAATATATGCGCGTCATCCTGCGTGAATCCCCTTACCCGCATAAGGCCGTGCAGGACGCCCGAGCGCTCGAAACGGTAAACCGTCCCCAGTTCCGCGTACCTCACGGGCAGTTCGCGGTAACTTTTCAGTCCGCTTTTGTAGACCGCTATATGGAAGGGGCAGTTCATCGGTTTTATCTCGTACTCCACATCTTCCACATTCATTGGAGAGTACATATTCTCCCTGTAGAAGTCCCAGTGGCCGCTTGTCTTCCAGAGGTCCAGCCGGGCCATATGCGGGGAATACAGGAGTTTGTAGCTGGCCATCAGGTGCTCATCCCGCCAGAAATCTTCGATGGTTTTTCTTATGATGGCCCCGTTGGGGTGCCAGAGGATGAGTCCCGGGCCTATCTCCTCGTTCATGCTGAAGAGGTCCAGTTCGCGGCCCAGTCTCCGGTGGTCCCTCTTTTTTATCTCTTCAAGGAACTCCAGGTGTTTTTTAAGCTCGGAGGCAGAGGTAAACGCGGTGCCGTAAATGCGCTGGAGCATCTTCCTCTTCTCATCTCCGCGCCAGTACGCACCGGCAACCGAAAGGAGCTTTACCGCCTTTATCGCGCCGGTCGAAGGCACGTGCGGCCCCCGGCAGAGGTCGGCAAAACCGCCCTCTTCATAGACGGAGACAGACCCGTCCGGCAGGGACTCCAAAAGCTCCACCTTGTATGTCTCTCCCATCCTGAAGAATTTCTCCAGCGCTTCCCCCCTGCTCATTTCTTTTCTCACGAAGGGTGAATTCTGTTTGATGAGCTCCAGCATGCGCTTTTCTATGGCATCGAGGTCCTCCGGCGTAAAGGGGGCGGGGACATCAAAATCATAGTAAAACCCTTCCTCTATAGAGGGGCCTATGGCGAATTTGGCGTCAGGGAAAAGCTCTCTTACTGCATGGGCAAGTATATGGGCGGTGCTGTGCCTGTAGATTTCCCTGCCTTCCTTTGATGCGAACGTCAGCCCCTGAATTTCGCTGTCCGCCGGGGCCTCATGAATGAAGGCGAGGTCTTTGGGATGTCCGCCAACCAGGACGGCAAATGCGCCCCTTTGCTTAAGGAGCTTTTCAGCATCCCCGGCACTTGCGGCCTCGTACTGCTTATCGTCTATTATGACTTTGATCTCAACAACCTCCCTGCCTTCAGGCACGAATATAGCCAGGCAAAAAAACGACTAATATATTATATGGTTTTGGCATTTTTTTTCAATATTTCAATTGTGTTAGACAAAAAGAAGCCATGCCGCTCAAACTGGGACGCTACCATTATGGTAAATCAATATATGTTATTCTTTTTTGATGTCCCCAGAACATATGGACGAAAAATTGAGAAAAAGAGATGAGAAATATATGGCCATGGCCCTGAGGCTTGCCATGAGGGGTTTGGGGATGACCAGCCCCAACCCGATGGTGGGGGCTGTGCTCGTCAAGGGCGGCAAGGTTATCGCCCAGGGCTTTCATGAAAAGGCGGGCTCTCCGCATGCGGAGGCCATGGCGCTTGAGCGGGCCGGCAAAAAAGCGGAAGGGGCCTCTCTGTTTGTCTCTCTTGAGCCATGCTGCCATCTGAAGAAAAGGACCCCCCCCTGTACCGAGGCCGTTATCCGCTCCGGAGTGAAAGAGGTCGTTGCCGCAATGACGGATCCTAACCCCGCCGTCCGCGGGAAAGGCATGGAACGGCTTAAAAAGGCCGGGATCACAGTGAGGACAGGGGTGCTGGAAGATAAAGCCAGGCTTTTGAACGAGGCCTATATCAAGTACATCACTACCGGGCTGCCTTTTGTGACGCTCAAGGCCGCAATGACGCTGGACGGAAAGATAGCGACGGCAACCGGGGAATCCAAATGGATCACCGGCCCTGAGGCAAGAAAGATGGTCCACCGCATGAGGTCCCGGTCTGACGCACTCCTCACCGCGGTAGGCACGATAATGGCGGACGACCCTGAGCTGACCGCAAGAGGTGCGGCAAAAAGCGGGGCTGCCGGGAAAACCAAAAACCCTGTGAGGGTGGTCATAGACCCTGAGCTTGCAAGCCCGCCTGGCTCCAGGATATTCAGGACCCCGCCCAGGACCATCCTTGTGACAAGGAAGCCCATGCCGCCGGAACTTGCCGAGGCTGGTGTGGAGTCCATCAATTACGAGGGTAGGCTTTCGCTTAAATGGCTGCTTGAAAGGCTTGGTGCCATGGGCATGACGTCTGTGATGATAGAAGCTGGGGCCTCGCTGAACGCGCACGCGTTCGAAGAGGGGATAATAGACAAGGCGGTATTTTTTTACGCCCCCAAGATAATGGGCGGCATGAATTCTTTGCCCGTGATAGGAGGGCAGGGCGCCGCCAAACTGGCTGATGCATGGCGGCTCAGAGATCTTTCCGTAAAAAGGGTGGGTGAGGACTTTGTTGTCACGGGATACGTCGAGCACAAAGGCTGAAAATGCAAGCTTGTTGAAATCAAGTAAGATGTCACCAGAATTCCATTGCCAACAGAATCAACGATGGTTGTGAAGGGCAAAGTCTCAGTTGTTAGCTATCCTTTTACGCGAGGAGTACCGCTGGAAATGTGGCACTACCCGCAATTTTCTTGCAAGCAAAACTCCAGTACTCCTCGTCCGGCAATATAATACAAATTATGAAGAATTTGCCCTCTAACCAGCGCGCTGTTGAAACCGGATGTCTCACATATTCTGGTCGTAAGTGACATTATGTGAGATGCTTCTGATGGCTTATCGGGAAAAAATATTATGTACAAATTTTGTACAGCAGGTGTATAATAAAAATATGAGATTTGAATGGGACCCGGCTAAAAGCGCGGCAAACAGGATAAAACATGGTATCGACTTTACTGAAGCAAAGGATTTATGGCTTGATGAGAACCGGATTGAAATTCATCTCCCCTATCCAGTGGAGAGCCGGCGCATCATAATCGCCAAATTGAACAATAAACATTGGACGGCGGTTTATACCATGCGAAGTGGCAATATTCGTATTATTTCGGTGAGGCGTTCGAGAGAAAAGGAGGTTTTGTTATATGGCAAAGAAAAAAACAGCTAAAAGCACGCGCGAGTTCGACAAGCGTTTTGACGAAGGCGAGGACATTCACGATCTTGTCGATATGTCCAAGTCCTCGATTATTCCTCATGGGAAAAAAGTTCGCATCACGCTTGATGTGGCCGAATCCCTGGTTAACGAAATCGATGACATACGCAAGGAAATTGGAGTTGACAGGGGCGCGCTGATAAAAATCTGGCTCCATGAACGGGTAAAAAAGGAAAAGGCTGTTAGCGGCACAGTTTAATGAAATGGGAGGTTGTCCCTGAATTTAATTTTAGAATTCCATTGCCAACAGAATCGACGGTAGTTGTGAAGGGCAAAGTCTCAGTTGTTAGCTATCCTTTTACGCAAGGAGTACCGCTGGAAATGTGGCACTACCCGCAATTTTCTTACAAGCAAAATTCCGTCCAGAAAGTCGCGGCGGCGCGTGACCTCTCGTCATAGCAAACTTCACACCGAACTCTGCGCGGCCGCCGTATCCTAATTTTGGCAAATACGGGTTGAAAGTAATACCCTTGCAAAGTCTTTAAAAAATAGGCTGGGCTGAGGGCAACGAGCCCAGCAATTCCTTAGTTGAGAAAAGCATTTTTTAAAAATAGAATCGGGAATAAAGGAATGTTGGGCTTCACTACTTTCAGCCCAACATTAACTGTTGATTTCTATGTGCTCATCACTCCATGGCGGCTAGAATTTATAATAATTTTTGCTCCATGGATAAGGGATGTCTTCTAAAATTTCAATCTTAACGTCTTTCATATCTTTAACATTTTGATAAAAATAATCTTTTCGATCACGCCTTATAAAAACCCGGACAACATAGCGCCAAGAATCATCTGCGATGTTTCTTTTTGCTAATTGATCTTTTAATTTTGAAATCCATTGATTATCCCGATCATTTATTTTTTGAACTAATCGACTGCAATCATAAGCTATTGAAACCTCAATGATGTA